>CAMVGO010000016.1 GCA_947167045.1 uncultured Clostridia bacterium | reverse complement strand
GAATGCTAAGGTATCGTTTTCAGGAAAAAGTCTTTAAAAACGATATCAGCCGGAAGGCTAAGATATCGTTTTCGGGAAATAGTCTTTAAAAACGATATCAGCCGGAAGGCTAAGATATCGTTTTCGGGAAATAGTCTTTAAAAACGATAACAACCGGAAGAAATATTCTGCACTCAACGGCTATAGCGGCGATTTTATCCCAAACCTTAGATTATTGCCTCCGCGGGATAATTTTCAGAGGTGAAATTATCCCAAAAGTTTAAAAATGCTTCACTTGGGATAATTTTGAGCTGAGATTTTATCCCAAACTGCAAGAAATCCTCATCTTGGGATAATTTCGAGTTCAAAATTTATCCCAAAGTCCTGAAAAATGGCGCGATGGGATAATTCGCCCCCGTTTTATCCCAAAGTCCGGAAAAACCGGCCCAGGCTCACGGGGATATTCTGCACTTTCACATCACATGCCAAACTGAAAATCCCCCACAGCATTGGCCAATGCTGTGAGGGACTTTCAAGTGAAGCACAAGTAAAAGTTTTACATCAAAACCTTACTTATACGCGGTGTAGGTGGTAACGTTCAGGACTGTCTCGCCGTCGATCTGGAGAGCGACCGGGCGGTCGAACGTTACGGTGATCCTGTGGCCTGTCTTGACCTCTACCACCTTCTTGTGGTCGACATGCTTGCCTTTGAAGATGGAAGGGAAGATGGCAAGAGTCCTGATCTTGCCGCTGCCGTGGAATACCAGTAAAGAGAGAAGTCGGTCTTTGCCGAGCCTGTCCTGGCCGGGTGTGGCGATCATGCCGCCGCCGTAGTAACGGCCGTTCATTGAGGGCGCGAGCCAGACCTTCTGATATGAGAATTTCTTGCCGTCGATTTCGATCTCGGCATTGGTGGGCTTGTAGTGGAAAAGGAGGCCCTTGATGGCGATGCCGGCGTAGTCGATCTTCTCGTTGCCGGCTTCTCTCATCTGGTCGCCGACTTCGCAGCAGTAACCGTCTATGCCGTAGCCGATGCCGTTCAGGAAGCGGCGCTTCATGCCGTTGACCTCAACGAATGGGAGGTCGGCGATGTATTTATTGATCTGTTCGGGAGCGTCACCGGGCTTCTTGCCGAGGTCGTTCCAGAAGTCGTTGCCGCTGCCGGTGGGGAAGTAGAAGATGGCCTGCTTTATTTCGATGCCGTCCGTGTCATTGATGAAACGGTTGAGCGTACCGTCGCCGCCGCAGAGGCAGATCTCTTCGCTTTCGGAAAGTCCTGCAAGGAATTCCCTGTAGTCGAGACTGCAGACGTCCTTGAATACGGTTTCCTTGCCACTTAAGAAAGGCTTGACTTCTTCTGCCTTTGCCTTTCCCGTTCCGTTTCCGGAAAGCCCGTTATACAGTACGTAGGTTGACATTCTTTTTCTCCTCCTCTTTCTGTCCTATGAAATCGAGCATGAGGTCTCTTGCGTGGTCGCCGATGTCGTTGCAGCGCATGGTCTTTGCCTCATCTGCCGGTATAACGTCCAAGACCTCGAAATATATGTCGCTCCTGTGGAACGGAGCATTCTTTTTTATCATGTCGGCGCCCCTGATCCCGCAGATGACTATGGGAACATTTGCTTTCTGGGCGATCTTGAAGATGCCGTTGTGGAACGGCAGGAGTCCTTCACCGAAGTTTCTCGTGCCTTCAGGATAGACGTAGATCGACACCTGGTCGTCTTTTATAAGGTCGGCGGCTTTGTTGACCGTTTCCATCGCCTTTCTCGGATTTTCGCGGTCTATGGCGAGGAAGCAGCATTTCCTGATGATGTTGCCCCAAAACGGGACGTGGAAATTCTCTTCTTTCGAAATGAAGGCGACATCGTAGTCCTTGAGCAGATACCATGTCGTGATCGGATCGAGCTTGGATTTGTGGTTGCTTACCATGAGGAATCTCTGATCTGTGGGGATCCGGTCCATGCCCTTTGTGTGAAAATGGATCCTTCCGAAAAATATCAGAAGCCAGGTTGAGCTGTTGAGAAGCCAGCGGTAGTAACCGTTGTGCTTATCGTAAAAGCGTTTTGAATCTACAAGACAGGCACTGACCATCAGGAGCAGCACGTACTGCAGGAAGCCTGAGATGAGCAAAACGATCAACCATAAGATGTACTTCATTACACCATCACCTCAAGCACATAATAGCAGAAGGCAAGATAATTTGATAATCAAATTTTCCTTTAAGTGTTCGCCAAAAAGGGGAAAACAAAATTACAAAACTTGCGAATGGAATATGCAAATAGCAAGATGTGTAAAACAAAAATGTCACCTTAACAGTAGTTGACGCTTATTTTTGTAGCACTGGTCCAAATGCCTCTACTTGTTTGTTCAACCATTCTTGCGGTATTATAAACCCACGGAAAAGAAGCAAGAAGCAAAAACTATTTTTTCGCGGAGGTAATATGAAAAAAGGTTTTCTTAAAATTGTTGCCGGCCTGATGGCAGGCATGCTCCTCCTTGGCGGATGCGACGCGCTCCCCAAAGGATCGGACGGACCCCGTGAAGTCCCTACCACCATTACGGCGGATTTCACCAAGGGCGAGAACAAGGGCGGCAACTGGGTCACCTATGGCGACTGCAAGGTCACTCTTAAGGACGGAAAGGCTGTAGTCACAGAACGTTCGGCAAGCAATACGGGTGTTGCCGTGCCGTGCCCGGATTACAGAGGCAATACCGTCGTTACAAGTGCCCAGGCAACGACCGAGAACGGTTCTCTTACTCTCTCCATGAGATATGAGATCTTCGGAAACGTAACCTATGTCAACATCGCTGCCGGAATCCCCAACGAGTCCGGTGTGGTCGACATCACAGGCAAGATCGAGATCCCTGCAAACGCAGAGAATGCCCTGATCTATCTTGAGGCAAACGACGTAAGGGATTACACGGTCAGTTCTTTCGAAGTCAGCATCGACGGCGAATTCAACGACCTTACGAACGTACCTGCCGAATCACTTGAGGATCCTACAAAGACAGCTTCTCTTTCTGCAGCTTATGCAGATTATTTCAAGTTCGGCGTTGCATCTCCCGCAACTGTCATGACGAACACAAACGACGGATTCAAGAAACTCATCCTCACACAGTTCAATTCCGTTACACCCGAAAACGAACTGAAGCCCGAGAATGTTCTTGATGCTAAGACAACTCTTGCAGATCCCGCTAAGTACAATGAGTGCCCTGCAGTTCATTTCGATGCTGCAAAGCCTATCCTCGACTTCTGCAAGGAGAACGGAATCTCCATGAGAGGCCACACTCTCGTATGGCACTCCCAGACACCTTCATGGTTCTTCTATGAGAACTACGATGTAAACGGCCAGCTTGCAAGCAGAGATCTCATGCTCACGAGAATGGAAAACTACATCGACACCGTTATCAACTGGTGCGAGACAAACTATCCCGGTGTTATCTATGCTTGGGACGTCTGCAACGAGTGCATCGATGACGGCGGCGGAATCAGACAGAGCTACTGGACACAGACAATAGGTGAAGACTTCGTTGAGAAGGCTTTCGAGTTCGCAAGAAAGCACGCTCCCGCAAACGTTGAGCTCTTCTACAACGACTACAACGAGTATCAGACATCCAAGCAGGATGACATCATCAACCTGCTCAAGCCCATTGCAGCTGCAGGCAACATCGACGGTATGGGCATGCAGAGCCACATCAACTCCGGACTCAATGTAGATAACTACGTTGCAGCCGCAAAGAGATATGCTGATGAGCTCGGTGTTGTTATCCACATCACGGAGCTTGATGTTCAGGCACCTAAGTCCGTTAACCCCATGTACGACCAGGGCGTCTACATGAAGAAACTCTTCAGCGCCATCATCGAAGCAGACAAGGCAGGCGTGCCGATCGAGTGCGTTACTGTCTGGGGTCTCACAGATGACATGAGCTGGAAGTCTGCAACCAAGCCGTTGCTCTTCTACGGCAACCTTTCACCCAAGCCGGCATACGAAGGCGTTATGTGTGCAGTTAACGGCGGCGACGTACAGAAGCCTGCCGACTATGTTGAGCCCGTATCCGATACAACTCCTTTCGTAGAGGACTACGAGGATCAGAAGTTCACAGGCGGACCGAGATACAGTTCCGTCCAGAAGATTGTTGAAGGCGGTTACGAGAGTGATTACTGCCTCCAGAACTCTGAAGGTTATGCTGAGTACGACGGTTATTCGATCGACGTTTCACAGTATGCAGGTCACGTTATCCACGTAAGCTTCGCGATCAAGTCCAAGGCAGACGTCTGCAAGTGCACGGCTGATATCGACGGCACATGGCCCAACATCGCTGAAGTCCAGACCGGTACTGACGAGTGGGTACTCGGCGAAGGCGATTTCGAGGTCGAAGAAGGCGCAACACTCACGATCTATTTCGAGAGTTCCGACATGAGCCCGTTCTTCCTCGACAACGTCGAGATCAAGGCAATGAACTGATCTAGGGACTTAAGTCAATGATCCGGGGGGCTGTCTCAAGTGAGGCAGCCCTCTTTGTATTTTTTACACTACTGTCATTTGCAATTCTTCTTCCGCTCGAATATCCTTTTGTTATCGGCAGAGAGGGGGCCTTACGCCGTATGGAGAAGAGTATCAGAAAAGGGAGCAGACTAATAACCGATATAGCCGCATGTGCTGTATGGTCTTTGTTCGTTCTCATCGCTACCGGCTGCAACTCCGCTCTGATGAACCCTTTGCGGCTCGCTGTCCTGTTATTGGGATTTACGGGCTTTGCCTGCCTCATGGTAATGAGCGCCGGGAAGGGCAGGGATGAGAAGATCATCGCCGCCGTCACGATCATCGCCGTGGCAATAAGGACTTTCTATGTGCTGTATACTGGTGCCCAGCAGAGGCAGCACGACATGGGCGAATTCGGCATCTTCCACGACTACAACTACCATTCCGAATACATCGAGTATCTGATAAACAACCACAGGCTGTTGGACGAGAATATCGCCGAGCACTGGCAGTTCTACCATCCGCCGTTGCAGCACATTACCTGCGCGGTCTTCTTCAGCATCTACAAGTCAGTAGCTCCTTCGTACGGCAATAACTGGGATGCTCTCCAGTGCCTGTCGCTCTTCTATTCGCTCGTGACACTTACGTTAGCCAAAAGGTTCACGGATCTCTGGAACCTGAAGCCCAAGGCAAAGACACTGGCTTACCTCACGGTTGCCCTGCACCCGCAGCTGATCGTATTCTCCGGTGCGCTCAACAACGACCCCATTGCGGTAATGTTTGCGATAGCGGCTCTCTATCTGACGTTCGTCTGGTACGGGGAGGAGAAGAAGTCGTTTGCAAAGCTCATGGGCATCGGCCTTTGCGTCGGCCTCGGCATGATGGGAAAACTCTCTGCCGGGATCGTTGCCGTGCCTATAGGTCTCGTCATGGTCAAGGCATTTTTTGAGTCGAAAAAGAAGCCCGTCATGTTCTTTCAGTATGTTGCGTTCATGGCGGTATGCGCGCCTTTGGGACTCTGGTATCAGGTGAGGTCCTATGTCCTCTGGAAGGTGCCGATCACATATGTCGCAAAACCTGACCTTATCTTAAATCCGGGTCTCATAATAGATCAGCCGGCATGGAAAAGGTTCCTCGCGTTCGGCGACGGAGTCGACTATAACATCATCACTGAGACTCTGGATGCGGCTGTTTTCGACGGCGACTACTACCGCGACCACACGATCCTGGCGCTCATCGGTTATCTGCTTCTCGCGGCTTTCTCGGTGTTCGTGATCACTGTTTTCGCGAACATGGTGGTCTGCTGGATAAAGGACCGCAGCTTCACGGATCTCGTGATGACGGTGCTTTTCCTGTCGCAGCTCGCATCTTATGTATACTTCTGCTTCAGTTATCCGTATACTTGCACGATGTCATTCAGATATATCGTTCCGACGGTCATCGCGGGCGCTTACTATACCGGCAGGGCAAAAGACTTAAGCCCGCACCTCCTGTCGCTCCTGACGACCGCTTCGGTCTATGCTCTGGCCGTTATCTCACTGGTCTTCTACGGATTGGTCTGGATAAAGGGTTGATCTTGAATTTTATCGAAAAACAATAAAAGTCTATTGAAAAACAATATCAGCGGTGCTAATATAGCATCAACCGCGGAATAACATTTCAGGAGATTAGACATGAAAAAGGGATTCATAATAGGATTTAGTATTTTCGCTGCGCTTGTTGCGATGTTCGGCGTCATCTGCTTCCTGTTCATCCGCAGTTTTAAAACCGTTGACCAGTGGACCGTTTACGGTGATCTCACGGGCGAACAGAAGGAAAAATACAGCTATATGGCACTGCTGCCGGAGTTTGGGGATTCGATAGACAGGTACGGCATCAGGGGTTTCCGTGACGCTATATATCAGGTTGAATCGCCTGTTTACGCAAACAGCGATGAGATGATCGGAGCTCTTCCTGAGAGCTGGAGCGGTGCGCTTATTCAGGCGCTCGAAAACGATACGCCCGAAGATTCGCGCGACGTCGAATACTATGCGGTAAAGTGTTACGCGATAACGGAAGGACTGCCGCTCATAGAAGAGAAGGATGTCCCCGATGAATACAAACACAATATAATCGGATGCTTCTGGGACTACATGATCCTCGAGTATCCGGACGGGACCTGCCGCTTCGCGGTTGAGATTAAAACCACCTGAACTCAACGCGTGTTGTATAATATCCGCAGGTGACAGAATTATCTGTTATCACGCATTGATTGGACAACACGCGAAGATTATGAGTTTTACGGAAAAGATCAGAAAACATATATGGCCGTGGTGCATTTTTATTCTTGCCGCGGCCGTTTTCTATATCTGGATCGCATATCAGATCCCTTATACCCACGATGACTGGGACTGGGGTCTGGCGCCCGGTATTGAGCATCTGACGACCGCTGACATCAACAGCAGATATGCCGGAAATGCAGTCGAGGTCCTGATCACCAGGTCGTTCGCGCTGAAGACCGTGGTGATGGGTCTTGTTTTCGCGCTGATGGTATTCTCATCGACTAAGAACGCATACCTGTTTCTGAGCGGTGAAACGAAGAGTAAGATCGACTTCAAGACCACTACCTGCGCATTCCTTTTCGCGAACTGCATCTTTCTTTGTATGCCGTCATACATATGGGGTCAGACGAACGGGTGGGTAGCAGGTTTCGCGAACTTTGTAATGTCCGCACTCGCGATGCTCATATTCTTCAGACTGCTTTTCGAGCGCGGGAGCAGTCACCTTTCCAAAAAGCGGAAGGTGACATCTGCGGTATTGCACTTCGTGTTCGGAGTCATCATCCAGCTGTTTATCGAAAACCTGACCGTGATATTTCTCATGTTCTCGTTTGCGTTTGCACTGTACTGCCTGATCAGGAAAGAAGAGCGTAAGAACATAAACATCTACACGCTCTTTGCGGGTAATCTGGCAGGCGCCGTCATCATGTTCAGCAACAACATATACAGTTCACTCTGGAATACCGGTACCGCGGTCGACGGATACAGGGTCCTTCAGTACGACCGCTCCAAGCCGTTATCGGTATTCCTTGAGACGGCATATCAGAGATACATGCGCGATTTCATTCCCGGCATAGTGAGCCAGGACATCCTGATCCCGATGGTCATCTCGCTGCTCCTGCTCCTTATCGCGGCAAGAAAGCTGAAGGGGAAGGAATCGTTTGCTAAGAAATTCCTTATCGTCCTGATGATGATCTTTGATATTGCATTCCTCGTTTACTACGGCTCGGTCATGTTCAATAAATGTCCCGCGTTCATCAGGGAATCCGACAGTCTCTACGCATTTATAGACCTGGGTTTTGCGGAGATCATATCAGTTGAACTGGTGGTCCTCTTCCTGAACGAGAGGAAACTCCTGAGACGTCTTCTGGTCTTCTGGTTCATGCCATTTCTCGCCATGGTGCCGATGCTGACAGTCGACTCGATCGGAGGACGTTGTTTCTATGCGGGCGTCATCAGCTTCTGTGTGTTATGCCAGATGCTCCTAATCTATTATCTTAAAAATGTCAGGTTCGTTCCCAAGACTATTGTTTTGGTCGTCCTGGGCATCATTACCGCATTTTTCGCGTTCAGCATGGGAAGGATCTACCTCGCGATCGGACATGTGAGCAGGGAGCGCTATCAGATCATAGAGAATGTTAAGGATGAGACAGGCGACATAACTATCGTCATGCCGCCTTATCCGTTTGAAGATTATATGTGGTTCCCTGATCCCGCCGATGATTCGCGCGTGGCCTATTTTAAGGAGTTCTACGGGATTCCCGATAACGTGGACGTGGAATTCTGATCCTGATTTCAGAAGATCTCAAGCCGTCTTTTTCGCGCCGCCCTTAACGAGCAATATGACAGCAACGACAATCACGGGCAGTACGCCGATGAGTCCGAAGCAGCTCGGGCCAAGGATCGAGAGGTCCTGATATCCGCTCTTCAGTATGAGCAGGACCGGCATCGCGGATGCGTTCATCGAAGCGTGCATGAGCGAAGGGATCCAGATGCAGCCAGTTCTCTCATATACATAGTCGATGAGGATGCCGAAAGCACAGAGCGCGATGCAGATAACGACGGGTCCTAAAACGGGCTTTCCGAAATACTCACCTTCATAGAAATAACTTCCGAGGATCACGAGAGGCCAGTGCCAGATGCCCCAAAGCGCGCCGCCTGCGAGCTTTCCCGCGACGGGACCGAGCTTTGTCTTAAGGAAAGGATACATGACGCCTCTCCAGCCGGCTTCCTCGCCGAGGGACGGAAGGATCTGTGATATCGGGATGACCGTCAGTGACATTACCGTCATGACTCCGAGATAAGGATAAGGGTCAATGTCCGCCATGCCGGTCATGGAAGCGATGTCGGAGGGGATCATTGCCAGGATGCCGTCCATGCTTACACCGAATGCTTCGCGGTTAAAGATGAAGAATAAGGCAGCACCGAGCCAGCTGAGTAACTGAGGGCCTATTAAGGCGAAGATGAAGTATTTGAAAGAGAACTTCGGCTTCCATCCGAGCTTCTTGAAGGGGAGCTTTGCGATGAGCACGGCGGCCAGCGGGATCAGGATCGCGACGACCCTGAACAGGAACATGAAGAGCAGAGTGTTGCCGTTCTTATATGCTATGCCTGCTATCGAAAGGGGGATGTATGCCGCCAAAAAAGCGGCCGACATAAATATAACGAACTTATTGTTTGTTATCTCATTTGTGTTTATCATGTTGTACTCCTGAGGATTACTTGTTGGTCTTGCCGAGCATGGAGCGCTTCCATTCGGTAATCTTTGCAAAATGCCTGTCGGTAACGAGGATGCCTATTATCAGCATGCCGAACATTATTCCGAGGCAGATGCCGGAGATGAAGTCAAATACCGGTGAACCGTTTTCAGGCCCGACGAAAAGGCCTATAAGATAGATGATGCCGCATACGGTTGCCGTGCCGAACATCAGCTGGAATCTCCTTAACACCTTCTGCATGTGGTCGTCGGTATAATCTGCTGCCATGAGCATTGTTTCTTTTAATTCTTTGTCCATTGTCTCGTTTTTCCTCTCGCCGTTGAAGATTTCCCTCATGTCGACATCGTAGAGATCCGCAAGCTCGACCAGGATGGCCAGGTCGGGAAGATTGCTTCCTGTTTCCCATCTTGAGACTGTCCTTCTTGAGACATTCATCTTATCTGCAAGTTCTTCCTGTGTAAGGTTCTTTTCCTTGCGGAGTGTCTTAAGAAATTCACCGATCTTCTGCTGATCCATTTTCGTCTGCCTCCCTTGAGTGATGGCTTGAGTCTAGCTTCAAGCGGCCTCGAAAAACAGGACACAAAACGAGCAAACGCCCTGTTTCCGCGGATGGGACACCGGATGTCCCATGGCCCCGAACATTATACCATTGAGGGAAAGTTTGGTATTTCATGTCCTGCACACATTGTTTATTATCATTATTTTTTTTAGAATGTATGGCAGAAACAGGACCACTGAAAGTTATTTCTTTCCGGTCCGTCAGGGGGATAACAGATGGATATTTTATTCAAGACAGAAGGGAACGGGAGATCCTGTACGCTTTCCGCTGAGACGGTAAAGGACATCGCGCTCCACGAGGTCATAGACTTCATGACCTCCGACCAGGAAGAGCAGGAGATACTCCGTGACATCATGGTGAAGATCCCGCAGGATCCTTCAGACATGATCTACCGTCAGGAGATCGTAAAAGACTTTATGGCAAATGAGAGTCTGAGGAATGCCGTCAGGCAGTCCATAGATTCCATAAAGATACTTCAGTACTACGGCAACGGCGCCAAGAGGCTGCACGACCGCGACGATTCCCTGTCGTCACTTCTCGAGCGCTTAAGAGAGCTCAAGGTCTTTGTCGAAGTCGTCGAATCCTTATATACCGCATTGTGCGAAAACGACATCAAGGCAGAAGGTCTCATCTCGCTCCGTGAATCGCTGAAGGAGACAGTCGAGGACGAGAACTTCAAATCCGTCAAGCCCGACATCGTCAAGATACACGACGATCTATCCTCAGCCAAGGGAGCCGTCGTCGGCGTGACCTTTACTCCCGATCTGGATATCGACACCGTCTCGGCCATAGAGATCGTCGACTACAAACCCAGATCGACATACACCATCATGGACATCGCCGTCGGGTCAAAGATCAAGACGCCTTTCAACGACGTCAAATACCGCGATCCGCTCCTGGCTGCCATGACGCCTCATATCAAGAAGCACCTGCGGAAACATTACGGTGAGGTCAAGCGCCTCATCACGAAGCACTCCGGATATGACTCACGCCTTCTGACAAACCTCTACAACGGACTTGTTTTCTATCTCAACGTTGCGGATCTCGGAAAGAAACTCACCGACCGCGGTTATGGGACCACATTTCCGGAGATCATTCCGGACAAGGAACTCGGGATAAAGGATCTCTACAACATCCGTCTCGCGATAACCTCACAAAAGGAGATCGTAAAGAACGACTTCTCCTTCTCGGACAATGAGAAGATCTTCATCCTCACGGGTCCGAACAGGGGAGGAAAGACGATCCTCGAACAGGGCCTGGGACTCATTTCCGTAATGGCATCGCTCGGCATGTTCGTCACCGCGGGTTCTTGCAGCGGAATGCCTTTCGGAAACATCCTCACGCACTTCCCAATCGACGAGAACCTGACGATCAATTACGGAAGACTGGGTGAAGAGGCAGTAAGGATCAAGGAGATAGTAAAGCTTGCCGGTGCGGATACACTGATACTCTTTAACGAGACCTTCTCCACGACTTCGGCGGCCGACGCGCTTTACCTTTGTAAGGACCTTCTTCACATACTTAAGGACAAGGGCTCGGGAGTTATCTTCAACACGCACATACATGAGCTCGCTTCCTGCATTCCCGAGATGAATGCCTGGGAGGGAAGCAGTAAGATCGTCAGCATCGTAATGGAGATAAAAGACGATAAGAACACGTTCAGGGTAAAGCGGAGCGCGCCCGACACGAGCTCTTATGCCAGGAATATAGCTGAGAAATACGGCATCACTTACGAGCAGATGAAGGGCGCGGATTGACGGGAAGTTTGCGTTGCTGCTAAGGCGGCGGAGTGATGATCAGTATGCGCTGCTGCTAAGGCGCGGGGGATATCGAAATGAAAAAGTGTTTTGCTTCAGTTCTCGCATTTATAATGCTCGCTTCAAGTGTCTTTAGCCGTTAATGTTCTTGAACTCATACCCCTGCGCGGTAACTATCTTGATGGACGCGACCTTTTTGTCAGTCATGAGCACGCAGTACGGATAGTCCAATGCCTCGGTTACCATGGACATAGGATCAGGTGAAGTTTCTTCGACCGTGACGATCAGGGTCTGGCCGTCCATTCCGATATCGACGATCTTTATGTCGTATCCGCCTGTATTCTTAAGACCTGAGCAGATAACGTAATAATATGGGGAGTTTTCCTCTTCGAGCATGTCGATGTAGTAGCCTCTGTCCTTTTCCATTGAACGGTAAGAATCGCGTCCCGGGAGTTTATATTCATAACCGCCGATGCTTCCGCTCTGGGGAAGATCGCCGTTTGCATCTTTTGCGGATACATATTCAGGTCTTTTGGTTACCAGCTCTATGCTGGTCTGTGTGGTGCCGGCCTGACTGCCTGAGCCGGTGTTCTTAAGATTCTCCCTGCAGCCTGTGACGATTCCCGCCATGATGGCAAAAGCAATTGTGGTGCAAAGTGTTGCCTTGATGCCGCTGTTCATTTTATGTTCCTCCGTTGATTGTCTTTGCCATATATACAGACGGTGCTCTCCGAATGTTGCAGCGCCTGCGTAAAACTGTCTTCCGGCATAGTTTCTTACGGCGTGGACAGGGATTCTTATTATCCCGGTTTCGAAATGCACGGTTAGATTATAACAGCCCGTCTTGTGGTAGAATAAACCTATGAAAGAACTGGTATTTTCTTACATCAAAGACATGTATGGCGTGCTGCCTGAATATCCGTGGGAGAAGTACGACGACAACGCCGTTTTCAGGCACGTTGACAACAAAAAGTGGTTTGCCCTGGTCATGGAGGTCAGAGGGGACAAGCTCGGCCTTAAGACAAAGGAACACATTCCCGTTATCAATCTCAAGGTCGATGACGCCTTCTTCCGTGACGTCCTCGTAAGACAGGAAGGGATAATGCCCGCCTACCACATGAACAAGGTCCATTGGATCACGGTGCTGTTGGACGGGACCGTTCCGGAGGGCAAGGTTTTCGATCTTATTGACATGAGCTATACGGCGACGGCGTCTTCGAAAAAGAAGCAGAAGGAGCGGGCGCCTAAGGAGTGGCTTATACCGTCAAACCCAAAATACTACGACGTTATCGCCGCTTTTGAGAAAGCCGATGAGATCGACTGGAAACAGGGTGCGGGCATAAGGACGGGCGACACGGTATATCTTTATGTCGGTGCTCCCGTATCGGCGATCCTTTATAAATGCAGGGTCACGGAAACTGACATTCCGTACTTTTACCAGGACAAGAACCTGACCATAAAAGCGCTCATGAAGATAAAGCTCTTGAGAAGATACGATAAAGACAGATTTACGTTTGCAGTGCTGAACGACGAATACGGAATATATGCCGTGAGGGGCCCGAGGGGCGTGCCTAACAGTCTGAGCTGCGATCTTAACGAATAGGAGGAAAAAATATGCCGCATGTAGAGATCAAGTGTTTTCCGGGGAGAACGGAAGAACAGAAGATGAGATGTGCAGAGGAAGTCACGAAGGCCATAACCTCGACTATGGGTTGCGACGCTTCGAGCGTTTCGGTCGCCATCAAGGAGATAGATAAGGCAGAGTGGAAGGACAAGGTTTTCGATCCGCAGATCGTTGCGGAAGAAGCATCACTCTACAAGAAACCGGGATATACCTGCGACTGACACGCATAAAAAGCAGATATCCGGTGTGATTGAATAGAACAATCTAATAAAAGCGACATTTTAAGGGTAAAATCCAGTTGTTTCACCCTCAAAATGTCGCTATAATGTAATCGGAGGATGATGCTGATGAACGGTTACATTACGGATAAAGGAATAAGCGGAAGAGATATCAAGAGCTTGAGACTGAGGCTTAAGATGAGCCAGACAGCTTTTGCGGATTTGCTGAATGTCTCAAAAAAGACCGTAGAAAGATGGGAAAGTTCTGACACGGTAATAGACGGCCCGGTGGCAGTTGTTGCTTTTCTTATGAGGATGTATCCGGATATTTTAGACAAGATCAGGCTGCCCGAACAGGAATACCCTTTGAGACTGATCTATAAAGACGGAGATATGATCTGCGCCGTGATAGATGTTGATGAAGTAAAAAGACTCGTTAAGGTCACAAATTACCGCTACGATTGTATGGACCTTCCTTTCGGAAACAACAGGGAACCTGATTATGAGGAATATGAAGCTTTCCTTGAGTCCAGATGTTTTCCGCGGACAAGACACCGTGTTGACATCGAACTCGCGAAACTCGGGATCCCGTTTTATGATCCCTTGCAGATAATAGAAAAAACTGAAGGAAGAATGGCGGAAGACGGTTTCAATATCGAGGTTGTAAGACTATGATCGAACTCTTCGATACAGACCGGTTTGAGATCGGCAGGGCATCTTCCAAAGGCAACCAGTTAAAGTGGAAAGCCGGAGATTATTGGTATAAGGCTGATTCGACAGGGTATGAGGGACTTGCCGAGTATGTCATCTCGCATATGCTTACTTATTCTGATCTTGAAAAAGAAGAGTATGTGCTTTACGGACTTGAGACGATCCGGTACAAAAACAAAGTAATGAACGGCTGTAAGAGCCAGAATTTTCTAAATGACGGCGAGATGCTGATAACGTTGGAGAGGCTTTATCATAATCACACGGGGCGGAGCTTTTATTCAGATGTGTACCTGATCAAAGATCACGTGGAAAGACTGAAGTATATAGTCGACAGAACTGAAGAAATGTCAGGAATCAAAGATTTCGGCATATATATGAGCAAGATCCTGACGATCGATACAGTCTTCCTTAATGAGGACCGGCATCTTCACAACATTGCGGTCATAAGAAAAAGAAACGGTGATTACAGGTTATGTCCGGTATTTGACTGTGGAGCGGGTCTGCTTTCCGATACGGGCATGGATTATCCGCAGGGTACAGACATCTATGAAGCGATGAGAAATGAAGTTAAGGCGAAGACGTTTACGGAAGATCTTGATGAACAGCTCGAGATTGCGGAAAAGTTATATGGCTCTCATATTCATATCAATGCCGGCAGAAAAGAAGCAGAAGCGATTATCACCGCTGCTGAGATGTACGATGAAGCCATAAGAAAGCGTGTTATTGACATTGTTGTTTCAAGGATAGCCAAGTTCGGATATCTTTTCTGCTGAATGCAAGAACCCGCTGCGATAACGGCACAGCGGGTCCTTACGGGGACAAGAAGCAAACTATTATGAATGTTGTTTTCCTAAGTTAGTAATACGGGTCACCCCTGGCCGTAGTAGGCATTGGCGCCGTGCTTTCTCAGATAATGCTTGTCGAGCAGAGTCTGCTGCATTCTTCCTGCTTCAGGATTAAGCGTCATTGCGTGATAATCCATGAATGCGACTTCTTCCATGACGACTGCATTATGTACTGCGTTGAAGGGATCCGTTCCCCATGTGAAAGGTCCGTGTGAGAAGACGTTTACTGCGGGGATCGCATCCGGGTCTTTGTCTGCAAATGTCTCTACTATTACGTTGCCCGTCTCTTTCTCGTACTCGCCCTTGATCTCCTCATCGGTCATGGGACGTGTGCAGGGGATGTCACCGTAGAAGTAATCGCCCTGCGTCGTTCCCATTGCGGGGATCGCCACGCCTGCCTGGGCGAAAGTTACCGCCCAGCGTGAGTGCGTGTGAACGACGCCGCCAATGTTGGGGAATGCCTTGTAGAGGACAACGTGTGTGGGTGTGTCTGATGAGGGCTTCCATTTGCCTTCGACGACTTTTCCGTCGAGGTCGACAACGACCATGTCCTCTGCCTTCATGACATCGTACTCGACGCCGGAGGGCTTGATGACCACGAGTCCGGATTCACGGTCGATGCCTGATACGTTGCCCCATGTGAATGTAACGAGTCCGTACTTGGGGAGGAGGAGGTTAGCCTCTAATACTTTTTGCTTGAGTTCTTCTAACATCACATTACCTCCGTAGCGGTCTTCTCCATGGGGAGTGCTGCCTTGTATTTAGCGAGGAAATCGGCAAAGCCCTTAACGTCGGCATCATCAGCCATCACGCTGACGCTCTTTGCGCCTGCGAAAACCTTGTTGTCGAGGAAGTCGGGAAGTGATTCTCCATCTTCCTTCTGGATCATGTAGGAGACGAGGAGAGCCATGCCGTAAGGTCCGCCTTCTCCTGCAGTCTCCATGACGGAAACGGGCGCGTTGACAGCTGCGCTCAGCATCTTCTGACCTACTTCGGGAGTCTTGAAGAAACCGCCGTGGCCGTAGAGTTTGTCGATCCTTACGCTCTCGGTATCCTGAAGGATATCCATGCCGATCTTCAGAGTTGCAAGAGCAGAGAGGAGGTGAGTCCTCATGAAGTTTGCGAGCGTGAAATTGCAGTCGGGTGTTCTTGCGAAGAGCGGACGTCCTTCATCCAGGTCCGTAACGCCTTCACCTGAGAAGTAGTTGTAGGAAAGAAGTCCGCCACAGTCGGGATCGCCCTTCAACGCAACCTGGAAAAGCTTTGTGTAGAGGTCGTTCTTAGAGATCTCAACACCGAATAACGAAGCGAACTGATCGAAAAGATTAACCCACGCATTGATGTCGGATGTGCAGTTGTTGCAGTGGACCATTGCGACGGGTGCGCCTGCCGGAGTGGTTACCATGTCGATCTCACGGTGAACACCGAGAGCGTGATCTACAACGACCATTGCGAAGTCGGATGTTCCGGCACTTACGTTACCTGTGTATACACGTACTGAATTCGTGGCGACCATGCCCGTGCCTGCATCGCCTTCGCAGGGTGCGATCGGAATGCCTGCAACGAGGTCACCGTCGGGATCTAAGAACTTTGCGCCTTCTTCCGTGAGCGTGCCTGCGTCGTCGCCTGCAACGAGAACCTTAGGAAGGATGGACAGCAGGTCGCCGCCTGTAAGGGCATTGAACTTGGAGACCATTTCCTGATCGTAATCGTTGGTCGTGCTGTCGATGGGGAACATGCCGGATGCCTCGCCGACACCCATGACCTTAAGGCCTGTGAGGCGCCAGTGGATATAGCCTGCGAGCGTCGTTAAGTAATCGATGTCGCCGACATGTGATTCATTATTTAATATCGCCTGATAGTAGTGAGCGATGCTCCAGCGCTGGGGGATGTTGAATCCCAGGATTTCAGTGAGCTTCTCGGCTGCTTCGCCCGTGATGGTGTTGCGCCATGTGCGGAATTCCGCGAGCTGTTTTCCGTCCTTATCGAAAGGAAGATAGCCGTGCATCATGGCGGAGATGCCGATGCCGCCGACCTCTGTCAGAGTGACGCCGAACTTGGCCTGAACATCAGCCTTGAGAGCCTTGTAGCACTCCTGGATACCCTTGTGGACCAGGTCCATGGGATATGTCCAGATGCCGTTTTCGAGACGGTTTTCCCACTCGAAATCACCCTGAGCGACAGGCAGATGGTCTTTGTCGATAAGTACCGCTTTGATGCGGGTGGAACCCAATTCGATTCCTAATGCTGTTGTCTTAAAGTCCACTTGTAAGAGCCTCCTGAAAATAAATTATTTCTTATTATTGTTCTTACGAGCAAGTATAACACTCTGAACGAGGAGGAAGATACAGAGCATTGCGGCAACAGTGATGTTTGTCCACCACGGATCGTCTAATCCCAGAGAGGTTACGATGTTCTTGATCGTGGAGAGCGAGAGAACGCCGAAGAGAGTTCCGACGATGTTTCCGACGCCGCCCGAGAGCATCGTGCCGCCGATGATGGATGAAGCAATGGCGTTCATCTCGGCGCCCGTTGCGTGCAGAGGCGATCCGGAACGTGCGTGGAGGAAGAAGAGGTAACCGCCGATGCCTGCGCAGAGACCGCAGAGGACATGGGCGAGGAACTTTGTGAGCTTAACGTTGATACCGAGCATGTTTGCGCTCTGGTTGTTTCCGCCGACAGCGTAGAAGTTGCGGCCGAGCTTGGTCCATCTCAGGAGACAGAACAGGAGTGCGACAACGAGGAGAGCGACGATGACGCCGATCTCGGCAAATGCCGGAATGAATTCGCCTGCCTTGTTGTATGAACCGATGAAGGGAAGGCTGACCTCAGTCTTGCTCAGAGCTTCAAAGCCGGGCTCGGTTACGCTGATACGGTCGCTGCATATGATGGTCGTAAGACCTTTGGCAAAAAACATTCCCGCCAGAGTGACTATGAAGGGCTGGAATTCGAGGTAAGCTACGAGGAATCCCTGAACGATGCCGAATGCGAGACCGATTCCCAGCGCGATCAGCATGGATGTGAGGACGTTGCCGCCTTTCATCTCGAGATTTACGGCGCATGCCATGCATACGAGACATGTGACCTGACCTACCGAGATATCGATTCCTCCGGTGATCATGACGAGCGTCATGCCGCAGGATAAGACCAAAAGTGAAGCATTCTCGTTAAGGATGTTGAAGAACATCTGGGGCTTCGTAAAACCCTTGCCGAGGAAGATGATCGCGCAGAGATACATTACGATGAATACCGCGATGGTAATTATGAGAAGGAGATTCGTATCTGTAAGAGAGGCGCGGCCTTTGAGTTTCTTTTCGCCTAATGCGTTGGAG
The DNA here is from genome assembly GCA_947167045.1 of uncultured Clostridia bacterium. Taxonomy (GTDB): domain Bacteria; phylum Bacillota; class Clostridia; order Saccharofermentanales; family Saccharofermentanaceae; genus Saccharofermentans. The sequence goes on along the minus strand of CAMVGO010000016.1, from coordinate 29,430 downwards.
TTTACAGACATATCAAGCAGCCTCCTTTCTTAATCTTGCAGCTGCACGCTTATTCTTCTGATCGGTGATCCACTTGCGTACGATTGGAGCGGACATGATGATGAGAAGGATGACAACGACAGCCTTGTAAGCGGAGATGGCACTCGAGCTTACCTTGAACTTGTAAAGGGTCGTCGTAAGGAACTGGATGACGTAAGCGCCAAGGATGGAAGCTGTCATGTTGAACTTACCGCCGCCTAAGTTGTTGCCGCCCAGAGCTACTGCGAGGATGGCGTCCATTTCGATATTGTTTGCGATGACCGCATAAGTGATCGATGAAGTACGTGATACCTTGATGAATCCGCAGACTGCAACGCAGACGCCAAGGATGATGAAGGTAAGGAGCTTGATCGTCTTGGGGTTGATACCGTTGAGTCTTGAAGAGGATGCGTTGATACCTACTGCCTGTGAGTAGAGTCTTAAGTTGGTGACCTTGAGAACGACAGCGATTATGATCATGCACAAAGCACTGATGAATACCGGCGTCGGGATCGGGATAGCGGGAAGGAAGTTTCCGAAGTATCCGAATCTCATATCGTTGATGGAGATGTTTTCGTTGTTGTTGATCCATGCCGCGATCGAACGTCCTGCTGTAAAGAGGATAAGCGTTGCGACCATCGGCTGTATCTTGAAGTAAGCGACGAGCGCGCCGTTGAATGCGCCGAAGAGCGCGGAAACGGCTACGCAGAGCAGGAAGGCGCCGATCATGATGCCTGCGAACTCTCCGCCCGAGATGCCGTCTGAGTAGCCTTTGACGACCCTTAATACGACGGATCCGGCAATGGCGATCGCGGAACCTACAGAGATATCCTGACCGCCTGAAGCAGATGTGACGAGTGTCATTCCGATTGCGAGGATCGCAAGCTCGGAAGCGTTATCGATTATGGATATAAGGTTTCCGGAGAGGATGAAATATCCGGTGCTGCTGGGTTCGAGCGAGATCTTGAAGAAAGTGGGATCCGCGATCAGATTGAATATGACCAGCAGCAGGAGTGCTGCGAGCGGGATGAAGAGCTGGTTTGAAACAAGCTTGCTGAAAAAACCTTTTGCGGAATTTCCGGAGCTTAATTCATTCTCGGATGTTGTCATTTGGATTCACCTCCGGCGATAGTTGCCATGATCTTATTCTGGTTGAGATCGTCGCCCTTGAGCTCGCCTACGACCTTGCCGTCACGCATGACTACAAGACGCGAGCAGGTGCGGATCATCTCGTCTATCTCGGAAGATATGAACGTGACGCTCTTGCCTTCCGCTGCAAGTTTCAGTACGAGTTTCTGTATCTCGACTTTTGTTCCGACGTCGATACCTCTTGTAGGCTCGTCGAGGATGAGATATACGGGGTTTGCAAGAAGCCATCTTGCAAGGATTACCTTCTGCTGGTTGCCACCCGACAGGGACTTGATAGGTGTCTCTGAAGATGCGGTCTTGATGTTGAGGAGCTTGATGTATTCATCCGCAAAAGCTTCAGCCTGTGCTTTCGTAAACGGTTTGAAGAATCCCCTCATGACCTGGAGTGCCAGGATGATGTTGTCTCGTACCGAGAGGTCGCCTACGATGCCGTCGATCTTTCTGTCCTCAGGCAGATAGCTGATACCGTGCTTCATGGCATCCAACGGTTTTCTTATCTTTACTTCTTCGCCGTCGATCTTTACCGTGCCGCCTATTACTCTGTCAGCGCCGAAGATCGCACGTACGCTCTCCGATCTTCCCGATCCCAGAAGTCCCGTAAATCCGTTTACTTCGCCCTTGTGGATCTCGAAATCGAAAGGCTTGATCCCGGTCGTTCCCGTAAGTCCCTTTGCCTCATATACGGGAGTGCTGTTATAGTCGATCTTCTCAGCATCCGAATTGCTCTTGATCTCGGCCATGTCGTCGAAATCCTTACCGAGCATCTTGGATACGAGCTGGACTCTCGGCAGATCCTCAATTATGTATTCGCCAACGAGCTGACCGTCGCGCAATACCGTGATGCGGTCGCACACTTCGTAGACCTGTTCCAGGAAGTGGGTAACGAATATAATGCCTACGCCCTTTGCCTTCAGGTCGCGCATGAGCTTGAAGAGTTTCTGAACTTCCTGTTCGTCGAGGGAAGATGTAGGCTCGTCCAATATGAGTACTTTACAGTCCATGTCGACTGCTCTAGCGATGGCTACCATCTGCTGTACCGCGATGGAGCAGTTTCCGAGCTGCTCTGCGGGATTTGCGGGGATGCCGAGCTCATCGAGGAGCTTTCCCGCGTCGCGGTTGATCTGCTTCCAGTTTGTGAAAGCGCCCTTAGTACGGGCTATATACATATTCTCCGCAACCGTAAGGTTGGGGCAGAGAGTGATCTCCTGATAGACCGTGGCGATTCCGTGATTCTGGGCATCCTGAGGTGACTTGATATGGATCGGATCATCAGATCCCTTAAGCCACACTTCTCCTCCGTCTTTTGGATATACGCCGGTCAACACCTTGATGAGTGTTGATTTTCCTGCACCGTTCTCGCCCATCAGCGCATGGATCTCGCCTTCGCGTAAAGTGAAATCTACCTGCTCAAGAGCGCGCACACCCGGGAAATATTTACATATCCCGCGCATTTCCAAGACAGCGCCTTTTTCCATGGTCTTCTCCTCCTGTTGTTTTCCTTAAATATTCCTTCATTAAAAAGAATGTGCGATGCGATGAGATTGCATCGCATCGCACAATTCCTGTGGTTTGCTAAATACTAATTAACGAATTACCTTTATCAGATACCGTACTTAGTAACGTCATCAGCTGTGATAGTTGTAGCGTCGAAGCCCTTCTCTTCCATGATGACTACCTTCTGCTTAGCACCATTCTTGATGATGTCGTCGATGTAGGAAGCCTGGAAAGGATTGCACTGACCATCGTAGTTCCAGTTGCCGTCTACGAGTTCCTGAAGTGCCCAAGAGTTGCAGTCGAAACCGATGATGATAACGTCCTTGCCGACGCCGTGAGAGATGTTAGCCTTATCGAGAGCTGCAACAGCACCCTTAGCCATGTTGTCGTTCTCTGCATAGATAACGTTGAAAGACTCGCCGGAATCGATAACAGCCTGAACGATCTGCTGAGCTGTCTCTTCAGACCACTCTGCTGTCTGCTGTGTAACGATGCTCCAGTTGGACTCTGCAGCTACCTTAGTATCAAGAGCGCCGGAACGGCCGATCTGAGCGGAAGAGCCCATAACGCCCTGGATGTGTACGATCTTGTATTCAGGAAGGTTCTGGGATGCGAGCCAGGAAACTGCCTGCTCACCTTCCTTAGCCATGTCGGAAACGATGGATGCTTCATAGAGATCTTCGCTTGCATCGATTGTTCTGTCGAAGAGGATAACCTTGATGCCGGCCTTCTTAGCCTGCTCGAGAACGCCGTCCCATCCGCTGGTTCCTGCTGCTGATATCAAGAGATAGTCAACATCGTCCTGAATGAACTTCTGAGCTGCTGCGATCTGCTCTTCGTTCTTAAGTGAATAATAGAAAGAAGCCTCGTAACCGTTAGCCTCAGTAAATGTTGCCTTCATGTCTTTGTCGTTAGCTGTACGATAACCTGACTCGTTAGGATCGTTGTTGATGATACCAACTTTGATCAACTTGTTTCCGCCACCGTTTCCACCTTTACCGCTGCCTGCGCAAGCGCATACTCCGATTGCCATAGCAGCAACGAGAAGGGAAGAAACCAACAGTTTAACCAATTTCTTCATAATGATTCTCCTTTTCATTTTGAGATTTTTTCCCGGACCGTCTGGAAGTCCGAAGTACTCTGCCCCAAATAAACACCCAACGCCATATATCCGCAACGAATCTCGTATGCCCTTATGAGAATGGTAAAACTGCATAAATACAGATATTCCTTTTTCGCGCCGTTTGCGGACAGATCCGCATATAAACCATGGTTTCTGTTCCGAAATGTCGAAAATATTTTGCGTATTTGTCGAAAAATTTACAGTGACCTTTTTGCACCGTTACGTCTTTTCCCGTTGTCATATTGCCCAACCTGTCCCGCAACACTCCGAAATCATCACATCACAGGTCTTGAAGAGGATAAATTTTCCTCCGTTTATCAGGTCGGAAATTTTACGTCAAATATTTATCGTATATTCACGGACACCGCGGAAATATAATTAATGTAGTTAAAGGAGTCCGATGTCCCGTGGCTGAGAAGTATTCGATTGTAGTAAACAAATTAGAACTTGAACTCAAGCGCATGAGAGCGGAAGGGAAGACGAAGCTTCCTTCCGAGAAGGAACTCTGCAGCACTTTTTCGTGCAGCAGACAGACCGTCCGCACCGCACTTGAGATCCTTGAGGCGCAGGGCCTTATCGTTAAGCGCCGCGGCTCGGGTTCCTACTTGGCTGACGATACGGTGCGCAACATGACGGTCTTCTATATCACCGACGACTGCGACAGATATCACAGCCCCTCACTTATCTCAGGAATCAAGACAGAGCTTGCATCATCAGGATACGGACTTAAGACATTTTCAACTTCAGGCAGCAGCAGTGAAGAGGCGTCTATCATTAAGCGCGCCATTGAAGAAAGGACCGCAGCAGTCATCTTCGAGCCGTCACATGACCTGATCCCCGGTCCCGTCACAAGGGTAATAGAAGAAGCCCTGGATTCACACATCCCGGTCATCTGGTGCAATGCCGCATATCCGCCGGAGGGCGCATTGTGTGTGGCTCCCGACTACAGGCAGGGCAGCAGAAGGCTCGCAGATCATCTTAAGGAAAACGGCCGTAAGAACATCGCATGCATCTTCCGCATGGATGCTTCTATAGGGCGCGAAGGATACGAAGGCTACATCGATTCTGTCTTCGGCACGGAGCTTCCGTTCGAGGACTGTGGCGCGCTCCTTCTTACATACAGTCAGGAAAAGGAAATAATATCAGGGCATGAAAAACTTCTTTCCGATTTTCTCGAAAAGATATCCTCGTGCTATGACGCTCTCATATGCCAAAACGGAATGCTCGCACATCAGGCGATCTGTCTGCTCCGTAAAAAAGGGATTTCCGTTCCTGAAGACATCACCGTCGCATGCTTTGACAGCGGCTGCTATTACCGTGATTACGGTGACGGCATGACAGCTTTGGGATACGATAACGGAGTTATCAGCAAGGCGCTTGCCGGTACTGCCTGCGCATTGGCAGAGGGACGCACCGCGAAGGATGTTATCGTGCCTCTGAAGTGGATGTAATAAAGAACTTTTTAAAACTGTTATGAAATGACCTTCGTCAAGTAGTATTTTTTCTTCATATCAATACCTTTCATCTAACAACATTTGGAAAGAGCCAATATAACAGTCTCCGACAAGTAGCCACTCTGTTATTCGTGGATTGGTTACCGACAGGCTAATGGTTTCGTCGAGAGCCTTGCTATCTAAGATCGTGGATCACCTGATCAGGTGCACACATAGTCGACTCGCAACTGGCTCAACCGTCATGTGTTCTTGGCTTCTTCCAAATATCGTCAGCTATGTTTCTCATTAAGCTACCCTTTTATGGTTGCTTGCAAGTAAATATGGCAAAAAATCATCAAGACCTTACAAAGTCCCGAGACGAAGAAGCAAAACCTCGATCCGATCCGTAAGGAGGCAAAGAAGTCGATACTTGCAAAACTCAAGGAGAATCAGGAGATAGTCAGGAATACGCCGAGGACGGAAAATCACAGGAGAAAAGACATAGAGCGATGATTGGTAGGGTTCACGGGAGACATAGTCTCCCATAGGCTCTTCAATTGCATCATTAATCGTTCAATTGCATCATTTCTGCGAATTTGATGCAATTGACGTTGACAATGAGTATGTTGTATCGTGTTAAGTTTTGTCTTCTTTCAGATGTTTTTGCAACAAGGATTGTAGGTTGTTTAGAGATACTCGTCGGTTTTGCCGCTAAGTCATGGAAGATAGTTATAGTTACTGAAAAAAGAATTAAATTGATGTTTACGGGCGACAAAGTACGACAAGAAACCGACAGGAAATCACTAAAGATTCCGTACAAAACCCGACAATACCGACACGATGCTACAGAAACCGGCAAGGACTATAACTATATTTGCGACAAAAGCGTGGATAGAACCGACACGCAGCTATAGTTTGGAAACCTGTTTTTTTGGTGGGATCAGTATGCTCTCGCGTCTATGAATTCCTGAGTGAGATCTTTTGAAGTGTAAGCGGATTCGTCTACGTATACATGCTTGGGGATCGTATCGCCGTTCCTGTATTTTTCGACGAGGTCCTTTACCTGCGGTCCGAACATCGGGTTGCACTCAACGCAGAGATTGATCTTTCCGTCGAGGCAGTACTGCAGGGCTTCCTTAGTTGCGTCGAAGGTTATTATCTTGACGTCGCCGCCTTCGCCGTAAGTGATGCCTGCTTCGTCAAGTGCTCTCATGGCGCCGAAGGTCATGTTGTCATTCTCGCTGTAGAGCACGTCTATGTCTTTGTTTTCCTTAAGATACTCGGTCATGACCTCATATGCTTTTGCTTCCGTGAAGTCGCCGTAGAGCTGGCTTGTTATCAACCAGTCCTCGTGTGTGGCTACTGCGTCTTCCAGGGCTTTTGTACGCTGAATCTGCGCTGTGGCGCCGATGGTTCCCTGAAGGTGCAGGATCTTTAAAGTCGTGCTGACAGGTGTCGAACCGTCGGGTTCCTCTTCTTCGGAAACTGCTTCCTGTGCCGTTACTTTTTCGAGCCATTCGACAGCAAGGTTGCCCTGGCGGAGAAAGTCGGAGCCGATGTTCGTGAGGAAGAGATTGTCATCCCAGACTGCAACCGAACGGTCGATTATTATGACCGGGATCCCTGCATCGTGGATTTCCGTAAGGACCGTAAGCCAGCCTTCCTCGACCGTGGGCGCGATGATTATGAGGTCGACGCCGTCAAGGATGAAGCGCCTTACTGAGGCGAACTGGTTTTCCTGCTTCTGTCTTGCATTCTCCATAATGAATTCGTAGTCCGCATCGAATGCGAACGTATCGGTCATGGATTTGGTATTTGCGATACGCCAGTCTGATTCTGAGCCTACCTGTGAGAAGCCGATGACGAAAGCATTGTTCTCTGAAGGCTCGGTCGGTTTGGCGCCTGTGCATCCGGCAAGGCCGAGAATCATGGATATGCTAAGCAGGATACTAAAGAATCGTCTCATTATCTATGTCCGCCTTTCCGGGTATCTGAATGCTGATGGAAGTTCCTTCCTGAGGCTTGCTCACGATGTTGAAGGTACATGCTTCGCCGTAGAGAATCTTAAGTCTCTTATAAGAAGACGTAAGGCCGAAGCTCGTCGTATCCTCGTTGAGGACTCTCGTCTTTAATGACTCTAATTCCTCATCGTTCATGCCAAGACCTGTGTCTGATACTTTCAAGATTATGTTGTCGTTTTCGCGTGTGCCCGTGACAATTATCTTTCCCTTGCCGCGCTTGGGTTTGAGACCGTGATAGATCGCGTTTTCGACCAGCGGCTGCAGGGTCATCTTGGGGAGCTTGGTGTCTTCTATCGATGGGTCGATGTCGATCTCGTATTCCATGATGTCCCTGTAACGGACCTGCTGGATCTCAAGGTAACTCTGTATATGCTGCTTTTCCTCGGCTACGGTTACGATGTCGCGGCCGTCGCTCAGGAACGAGCGGAAATAGGATGAAAGGCTCGTTACCATCTGTTCGGCCTGATCGTTCTTGCCGATCTCGATGAGCCAGACGATCGCGTCAAGCGTGTTGTATAGGAAATGAGGGTTGATCTGTGCCTGGATGAGCGAGAGCTCAATGTCCCTCAGCTTGATCTGCTCCTGGCGGTTCAGTTCTATCTGCCTGTCGAGCTTGGCCGCCATGTCCTCGATACCGGCGCTGAGGAGCGCAAGGCTCGGGTCGTCGGTCTCGACAGGGGTCTGCGGACTCAAGTCGCCGCTACCGATCTGTTCGACTCGGCTGTTCATGGCGACGATTGGTTCGGTGATGCTTTTCGAGAGCTTGACGGCACGGCTTAAAACGACAGGTATGACTATCAGCATGACGAGCACGACGAAGACGATCTCGATCGTGAGCCAGAAATCCAGCTGTTTCTGGATGCTTGCCATCTCGCCGGCTTCGTAGTACAGATAGGAATACATGTAGTCTTCGATGAGCTGCGTGATGCCGTAGATGTTCGACTCGAGCTGGTCCATGCGGTCGTCGTAGCTCTTTGTCCTCTCGATGCGCTGTATGTATGTGCTCAGGTTGTCGCAAAGCGAAAGAACGTTGGTCATGGCTTTGCGTCCGTCGGGATTTGAGGTGTTCTTCAGAAGGTCTTCCGCGAGCATCCTTGCGGAAGCGACGTCCTCCCACGGAAGCTCGCTGCTCCTGCCGCTGACGTACTGGTACATCTGCTCGTCGACCTGGTTCTTGAAGTCCTGGTTGAAGCCCGATACCTTGACGATGTTGCCCGACACAGACGCGTACATCAGGTTACGGGTGAGGATCATGGCGAATATGATTATCAGGATGCCCGCGATCGGGATGAACATCTGAAACATGAGGCGGTACATCTTTTTCTGTACCGTGTTAGCAGTCTTCCTCCTGTCAGAAGGAGCGCTCATTCTTCCTCAGTCTCTCCGTTGCGGTACTGGCTGGGTGTGCAGCCCTGGTTCTTCTTGAATACGAATGAGAAATATCTCGGATCCTTGTAGCCGATCTCGTTGGCGATCTCGCCTGACTTCTTGCTCGTGCTGCGCAGGAGGATCCTGGCCTTTGCCATTCTCTTCTTGGTGATGTATTCGACGAACGACAGTCCGACCTTGTTTGAGAAGAGCGCGCTCAGATAGTTGGCGCTGATGTTTATCTCCTCTGCGACGGAATCGAGAGAGATGTCTTCGTCGGCATAGTGTTCATTGATGTAGTCCACGGCATTGTTAATGATGTCGTTGCCGCGCTTCTGGGCTTCGGCATCCCTCATCTTTATGGCGACAGTCAGAGCTTCCTTGAGATAAGGCTTTACTTCTTCGGCCGTGATGTTGGTGTCGAAAGTGGGAAGGCTGTTCGCGATCTCTTCCGAATCGACCTCGGCCTCATTAAGTGCGAGCTCGACGTTGACCCTTATGCTGACCAGAAGATAGTAGCGGAAGAGGATCGAATGCATGCTCGACTCAAGGCTCTGCAGGTATTCGTCCGTGAATGTATCGACTTCGTTCAGCGTACCTGTCTGAACGAAGTAGCGGATGATCATGGGGTCGAACTTGCCCGCGTCGATCTTGTTTATCTGGCTCTCATCCGGAACGTACTGCTCGGTCTTGAGCTGCTCCGAAGTGAAGATATGCTGGCTGGGGAAGATGTGCCTGTATGCAAAAGCCCTGTTCGCATCCTGGTAGCAGGATGAAAGGCCGCTCAGTCTGTTGGTGGCGACGCCGACCGCGACATGCCAGTCGAGGGTGGACGACGGCTCGCACTGCTGCATTATCATCTTGACGCACTTGTCCTCCATCCGCTTTAAGTTCTCCTCGTCGCCCTTGATGAGGACGGCATAAGAGAAGATATTGCATCTGAATATTATGTAGTCGGGGTACTGGAGGAACTGGTTCAAAAGGTTCTCCGTGACACCTGATGCATTGCCTGAATATGTGGACTGGTCAAGGTCCCTAATAGAGAAAATAACAATGTTATATCCGTCTGCTGCGAGGTTCAGGTGGAGTTTGTCGGCCTCCTCGTAGATCTCCTGGACGGAAAGCGAGCCTTCGACGAGCTTCTCGAAGAATACCCTGTGAGTCAGTCGCTCGAACTTTTTGAATTCCTGCTCGTAGAGCTTAACGTAATCTTTCTGTTCATTCTCTTCGGTGATCTTTTTCCTGACTCCTTCGAGTGCATTGATCATGTCTGTCTTGGTGACGGGCTTTAAGAGATACTGCTCGACGCCGATCTCGATTGCTTTTCTGGCGTACTCGAAATCACTGTAGCCGGATATTACGATTATCTTGATGTTCGGAAGTTCCTTTGTGACGGTCTTGCTGAGTGAAAGCCCGTCCATGAAGGGCATTGTGATGTCGGTGATGAGGACGTCCGGCTTTAGCTTTCTTATCATGGGCAGGGCCATCTCGCCGTCGGGTGCATCGCCGACGAACTCGAAACCGTATTTTTCCCACGGGATCATGTCGCGAAGACCTTCGCGAACGATACTCTCGTCTTCACAGATAAAAACCTTGAATAATTCCATCAGATGCCCTCCGCTCGTGTTCTTTATTGTAACACAGAGCCTGTTTTTTAAGCACTTTAACCTACAAACAGGGTATGTGACATATGAATTGCCGTAAGTTTGGTTTTCGGGCGGGTAATCGCCAGGAATCAATACATGGAGTATAATGTGTTTACGGGTGTTTTCTATTATTTTGAAGTTAAAAATATTTTAGAAAAACGGAATTCGGGAGGGCGGACCGGATGACACGGGTGATGGTGTTGCGGTCCGGGTTTTGGAGTAAATGAGCGAAAAGAAGATCAAGGTGTGCTTAGTGGGCTCGTCCGGCGGGCATCTGGATCATTTATATCTTTTAAAGCCGTTCTGGCAGGACAAGGAACGTTTCTGGGCGACTTTCGACAAGGAGGATGCAAGGAGCCTTTTGGTTGGCGAGAAGATGTATCCGGTTTACTATCCGTCGAACAGGAGCATTAAGGCGCTCATTATCAACACCCACAGAGCCATAAAGATCCTCCGCAAGGAGAGACCCGACCTCATAATATCTGCCGGCGCCGCGCCTGCAGTCCCGTTCTTTTTCATCGGGAAGATGCTGAAGTCAAAGCTGATCTTCATCGAGACTTTCGACAGGATCAACGAGGCATCGCTCACGGGAAAGATGTGCTATAAGATGGCAGACGTGTTTATAGTCCAGTGGGAGGATATGAAGAAGATCTATCCCAAGGCAGTATATCTGGGGAGCATTTTCTGAGCATGATAGTCGTTACCGTAGGAACACATGAGCAGCAATTCGACAGGCTGGTGGCCTGTGTGGACAAGTGGGCTGCGGATCACGATGAGGAAGTCATCGTCCAGACGGGATATTCCACGGTCGAACCCAAGCACTGCAAATGGCAGAAGTTTTATAAACAGGGCGAGATGGATCAGTTCATCCGGGATGCCCGTATCGTCATCACTCACGGCGGTCCCTGCTGCTACAACGAGGTCATCCGGATAGGCAAGGTCCCGATCGTCGTTCCGAGGAGCCACAAACTCGGCGAGCATATAGACGATCACCAGATAGAGATATGCCGCGAGTTCAACAACCGCTATAAGAACATCATCCTCATAGAGGACATAGAAAAGCTGGGATACAGCATCGATCATTACGATGAGCTCATTAAGGACATAAAGCTCGATTCGAAGTTATCGCATAATGCCGAATTCTGCGGAGAGTTATCCAAGATAGTAGACCGGTTGTTTGAATGAGGCGGTGACCGGCATGCCTGATAAGACGAACCTGTCCATAGTCGTACCAGTCTATAATGCAGAGAGATATCTCCCCATGTGTCTTGATTCGCTCCTTGCGACCGAAGGCATAGATGAGACTGAGATAATACTTATCGACGACGGCTCGACGGACGGTTCGGGCGCCGTGGCTGACAGGTACGCGGAAGAGCATTCCAATATCAGTGTGATACACAAAGAGAACGAAGGCGCCGCCGCCGTGCGCAATCTCGGCATTGAAAAAGCATGCGGCGAATACATCTTCTTCTGCGATTCAGACGATGAGATCGTGCCTGAACTTTTCAAGAAGGTCATCAGACTCGCCTCGGCATCCTCGTGCGACGTGTTCCTGTGGGACTGCGGAATAATGTATGAAAAGAAAGGCCTGCTATCGCATAAGGACGATTCGTATTTCTCGCACTGCGGCCTCGAAAGAACGGAGAAGACCTATACCGGCAGGCAGGTCGTCGAGTCGCTCGTAAGAGACGGGAAAGGACTCTTAGCCAGCGTCTGTCTGGGAACATATAAGAGAAGCTATCTTTTGGAGAATGATCTTTATTTCGAGAAGGGGACGCTCTATGAAGACGAGCTGTGGATACCACGCGTTTTCCTGGGCGCGAAGAGCGTGCATTACATCCCGGAGAAGATATATCTTTACAGGATCCGTCAGGGCTCTGTCACCAATCCCGAGACGAAGGACATGAAGAAGAACGTCGATGCCATGATGCACGTTTACCCCGCTCTGTACAGATATTACGGTGAAGCTCTTTCCGGGGATCCGTTAAAGGATCTTATGGAGGAGAACCTGACCAAAAGGTATCTGCACATGATCCTGAAGTACCGCTTCTGGCATTACGGTTACGGCAAGGCGATAGACAAGAAGCTTTTGTGGCGCACTTCGAAAAAACTGAGACACAAGCTGATGGTATTGGCTGTTTATGTGTTTGCTCACTGATAGAGGAAAACAGGGTATGGCAGGGAACGGAAAAACAGCGGACATGAATAAAGACGGCATCAGCCTGTCCGTGATAATACCTGTCTATAATGCCGGGAAATATCTGGACAGCTGCATCTGCAGCCTCCTTAAAGCAGAGGGGAGCAGCGGCATCCAGATAATACTCGTTGACGACGGCTCGACCGACGGTTCGGGCGCTGCCGCAGACGGGCATGCTGAAAAGTACGGGAACATAAGCGTTATCCATAAAGCGAACGAAGGACCTGCCGAAGCGAGAAACGCCGGGATGAGGATGGCGGAAGGCAGATACATTTTCTTCTGTGATGCCGACGATGAGGTCGTTCCGGAACTGTTTTCGGAAGTGATCGGAATGGCGGGGAATGCTTCGGAGGACATCATCTTATGGGATGCCGAACCCTTTGACGATGAGGGAAATGAGTTCCCGCAAAAGAGAAAAGACTATTTCATCCACCGTGGTCTGAAGGAGAGCGGCGGCGCCGTATCCGGATGTGATGCCATGGAAAAGATGCTGGATGCATGCGGCGATTTTCCCGCCACGGTATGGATCGGGATTCACCGCACCGGATACCTGAAAGATAACGGATTGTTTTTCGAGAAGGGTCTGCTCCACGAAGATGAGCTTTGGGCGGTAAAGACATTGCTTAGCGCAAAGACTGTCAGATATGTTCCCCAAAAGATATACAGATACAGGATCCACAAGGGTTCTATTACGAATCCCGAAGTCATCGACTGGAGGAAAAACATAGAATCGATGCTGCGCCTTTATCCGGAACTGTTCGGATTCTGCGATGAACGGATAGGGGATATCTCCCTCAGGAAAAAGGTAAAGGCTGCTCTTGCCCACAGATACATTCACATGATTTTCGAATACGATTTCACCGGATACGGCTACGGCGGTAAGATCGACAGGAAGCAGCTCTGGGATATATCAGACCGCCTGATCGATAAATGCCGGTTGATGCTCCTTGCCCTGAAAGTAAGGAACGGTTCATCACGCGCAAAGGATGTCTCCTAATAAGGGATCTACTGTTTATTCTGTCTGTTCCTGAATGAAGCAAATTGCCTGATCTGCACGACGAAATCCTTGTTTGCAAACAGGTTTGCAGTGAAGAACAGCATCAAAGAACACAAGGTAAGACCGAGTCCTTTGACAAGGAACTGACCGTATGAATCCACGTTGAGACTGATGAATCCCTTCAGCGCTGCGAGTGCAAAGAAGAGCAGGAGATTTGTAAGGAGTATCCTGCAGGTGACAGAGCCGCTCCTTTTAAGGATCTTTTTGTCAGCAAGTATGTTGCAGTAAAAGATCTTGAGCGGAAGCGCAATAACGGTCGCATATAAGACTCCGTGTATCCCGAGAAAATTCACCAGCACCACGGACAGGGTGAGGTTTACCGCTGCTTCTATTACCGATATTTTGCCGAGCTGTCTTGCAAATCCCGCAATGCCGTTCAGGTGTTCGGCGACCATGCGGCACCATGAGAGCAGGAGCACCAGAGAGAAACCCATGGGCAGTGCGGTGTCGATGTAGTCAGCATCGCTGATCCCTGCGGTATAGAGTCTTACGAATGGTATACAGAGATAGTAAGCAACGGCTGTCAGTGATGTTACCGTTCCCAGGAATACCGAATTGAACATATCGTGCATCTTCTTGTATCCTTCGGAGTCGGCGTGGTATTTCTGCCCGAGATTGAACTTAAGGCTCGTGAAGATAGCATCGATCAGTTTGTTGATCGTGATGAACACCATGTAGTAGATAGAATATACGCTCGAGATCTTTGTCGAACAGAATACCGACAGGACGATCATGTCAGTGGATGAGAAGACTGTCCAGGCGATCTCTGCGACCATGAATGAATTCTTATCAGGGAGCTGTGTACGCTTCGTGTCCTTTGTGATGTTTAACCACGAGTAGTTCTTTCTTACATAGATGCGGAAGAAGAGGAGCTTTACGATCGTGGCAGCGAAAAATCCCAGCTCCATGAATATTATGTTTACGCCTGCTGCCGCCATTATTATCTTTACGGCACAGATAAGGACCCTGTACATGAGGTCTATGTTGGAACTGACATACTGCTTGCCTTCCGCGGCCAGGAGATCCGTCCAGCACTGTACGAAATAAAATGATACGATCCCCGAAGCGCCCTCTATCAGTATTATCAGCAATACTGTCAGGTGGTCTGCATCAGTCTTTAAGATAAACGGCAGGACAGCAGCCAGGATGATGACTATGAATGCATAAAGCCTTGTCGTCCTGCGGTATGTATTTTGCGATATCGATACTATGCGCGATACATTCTTTGTGTCGTATACGTTATCGTGGATATATTTATAAAGCTCATTTCTGGTCGCACGGCCGATGCCGGCTTCGAGCATTGCCATGTAAGCCATTATCTGCGTCACGGTGCTCACAAGTCCGTTCGTGTCTGAGCCGTAACCTGTCAGCATGAAGCGCGGCACGGCCAGTGCAAGTCCTAAGACCACGATCTGGCCCAGCAGTGTAAAGACTATGTTCTTGAGGTTGCGCTTACCGTTCATCTTTTGCCGTTCCCTAAATGACAGATGCGTATCAGAGCACACGCCTTAAGATCCCGGCATAACATCTGACGGAGACGGACTTGATCCAGAGTCCAGCCTTCTGAAATGCGTTCAGGTCACGGTATCTTATCCAGCGGAGAGTGTTGCCGAAGCCTTTGTTTCTTGCTTCTTCCTCATATGCTTCAAGAGCAGACGCGTCTATGCTTTTCCTTATCCTCCAAAGATCCGTCCACAGATAACTGAAGCGGCACAGGGACTGTTTTTTGAGTTCCGGCGCGATCTTTATTGCCAGATCGTAGAAGATCATGTTCCTGATGAGGTTTACCGCCTCATTTCCCTTGGTCCATATCCCGTCGTTGGTCTGGACATATACTGCCCAGGACTCAGGGATGTAGTATATCTTCCCGGATTTTACGGCTGGGAATGTTATAAGGTTGTCGTTGAAGCTGTTCTCGAGGAGCTTAAGATCCAGCCCGGATATTACAGAACTCCTGAACAGCAGGGAGTCGGTGTGTATGTAGTGCCTTATCCAGTAATCCGCGGCGGAGATCTTACCTTCCTTCAGCGCAGGACCGGTGGCGGGCTTTCTGGTGTTGTCTTTATAGAGCATGTCGGTGTTATGGCCGCACGCGATGCAGTCCTGATTGTCTGCCGAATCAAGGATGTCCACCTGTTTCTGGAGCTTTGAGTCATTGCTGAAATAGTCGTCGCCGTCAAGGAAGATGAAGTATTCGGTATCGACGTGCTTTAAGATGTTGATCCTGTTCCTTGACGCCCTGAATCCCGGTATCTGTTTGCCTTCGCCGCGTTCCATGACGTAAAGTTCGATCTTATCCGGATACTTTTGCATCCATCTTCTTACCGCATCCGCCGTGCCGTCGGAGGAACCGTCGTCACCCGCAATTATCTTCACGCCGAAAGAGGTCTTCTGCGACAGAATGCTCTCCATGGCCTTGTCGACATATCCTTCCTGGTTATAGAAGGTAACCAGTACACTTACCCTGTTTATTCCCATGGCACTTCGATCTCTACTGTCTTTCCCGATCTTAAGATCTGCTGCCTGACCGTGATCCATCCGTACTGGTCTCTTATCTTCAATGCGTCCGTAAGTTTAAGTTCCTGTCCGCCGCTGTATGCGGTTACCATTCCGCTCATGTCGGGAATGTTTACAGTCACGGGCAGGCCTTCCGTCTGATACGTTATCTTTATCTTGTCCGTTATCTTAACCTGCGGGGCAGTGAACACGGGCTTTACTTCTTCCGCGGCTTCTTCCTGTGATGCGAGACGGAGCTTTTGCATCACCTTGTTCTTTGCCTTTTTGTCATCGTCAGTTTTTATGCCCATCAGCCCGAAATGTTTTCTTATCACTGCGTCGGGACAGATGTGGAGATTGCCGAATTCACCGTACCACGGTCCGAACGCGCCTTTGAAGACCGTACCGCACTTGCGTGTCCATATAGCTTCCACTGACGGGCCGCGCTCTGCAAAGTATTCCGTTCTGCCGTCGAAAACTGCGACGAACGCTTCTTCGTTTCTGTATATGTGAAGTCCGCTGCTCCCGTCAGTCACGGTCTCCGGATCGATGATCCTTTCACCATAATCTCTCCACGCCAGTGTGAGCCACAAGAGCAGGTGGGCGGTGTAGACCGAGCAGTAGTGGTAGTCCCACCACAGATATTTCTCATCTCCCGGCTGAGTGTTAAGGAATATATTGTTGTTTTCGAGCATTGCGGGAAGTCGTTCCTCAAGATATGAGAGAGCGCGGTCACACTCATCCTGACCGCTGCTCGCGAGAAGATATATCCATAATCCCCACGCGAAGATCTGATTGGTTCCGCGCCCCAGATAGTTGATGTCCCCGTCAGGGCAGACAGCATTAAGAAGAGCTCCCGTCTGAACGTCCAGATCAATATTCTCGCCGCTTATCCTGAGGAACTGCATGAAAGCGACTGTAGCGACGTTATACTGCAGGCTGAAGCTCCTGCCCTTCGGCAGCATGTCGTCGATAAAGCCGTCTGTAAAAGTCGCCGAATCTATCTTTTCCTTGCAGAGCCTGCAGTTTTCTTTATAAGTCTCATCGTTTGTCCATTCATAACGGCACTTATTCACGAACCATCTCATCGGCAGCCAATTGACGGTGTCAAAGCGTGTGTCTGCCGTTTCCAGAACGGCCTTGCGGATCCTTTCGCGGAGAGTGTTTCCGGCGCTGCCGGCCGTGTTTGCGGCCATATCTACGTCGATGCTGTTTTCTATAAGGCAGAGCGCAAAGTTATTGAAATCGTTGTGAAAACCGGGCAGCTGTCTGCTCCCGTCCCAGCGGTCAAGAATGCTGTTTAAGAGGGCTTCGCCTTTTTGCACGAGGTCATCCCGGTCTTTGAGCCTGCCGTAGATAAGAAGTGCCGCCGCCATGTGGGTGGCGCCGTAGTGGGCTGAGATCTCTTCGTTATCCAACGGATCGGTGAACATCACTTTCCCGTCTTTTTCCGTGATCCACGGAAGACAGGTATTGAGTGTCATCTCGATCAGTCTTTCTATCCGGTCTTTCATCAGTAAAACGCCCTCTCGCGCACATAAGGTGCCATTACGGATATAATTTTCATACTTTGGAGCGGGTTTTTCAAGGCGGAGAGCCACCTTGTGTTAACGGGCGCAGCCGCCAATGATATTATTATCCTATGCGGAAACAGCCAGACATCATTAAAGAAGGAGCATTAACGGTCCCGGCGGACGGGACCGGCAGATATGCCCGGACCAAATGGATCTGCTTTTCATGCATATTGCTCGCAGCCCTCGTCTTTTACATCCTGAACGCCACGAAGTCGGGCCTCTGGTATGACGAGGCCGTGGAATACTTCTACTCGAAATACATGACCGGCACCGTGCCCAGCGGGCTCGGAACGGCCAATATGTTTGAGAGGATAAGGATCACTTTCCAGCCGCCTCTTTATAATATATTGATGTTCCTGTGGCTTCAGGTTTTCGACTCCGAATTCCTGTTCAGGCTCGCAGGGATCCTTGTCACACTGGCCGGTGCGGGCGGCATATTCCTCGCTGTCGAGGAAGTGCTCCCTGACAGGATATGGAGCAATGCGGCAGTCTTTTTCTATCTGTTCTCGCGCGGAATAGTCTATTATGCCCTTGAGTGCGCCGAGTATAACCTGATGCTGTGCTTCATGGCATGGGCGGTCTGGTACTTCTTAAGGGTGCTGAACAGGGAAGACATGAAGTCGGTTATAGGATTTTTCGCTTTCTCGTGTCTCGCGCTGTACAGCCAGTACGGCGCCGCTTTCATGATAGCCGGCATGTGCGCGGCTGTATTGGTCCGCTTTGCTGCGGCAAAGAAAGCCGCTGCGGTAAAGAGGTTTTTGCTTGCGGGTATCGTCTCTTTTGCAGCCGCCGTCATTCCTCTGATCTTTGTCTTCCTGATCCCTCAGATGGGCAAGCAGGGTAGCAGTTCGGTATCTCATACGCCCGTCTTTGTCAGAGGTCCCGTGACGGATCTCATTACCGGCAGCGGAGTGATGCTCAGATCTATGTTCGGTTACTATACTTATCTCGGCGTTCTGGTCCTTCTTCTCATATGCTGCTTCGGTCTTTTCAGCAAAGCAAAAGCCGTTATCTATCCTGCTCTGTCGGTTGCTTCGGCATGGCTTGTCTACTACATAGCCGTGAGCTGTTCATTCTACGGCTATAACGTCACCTGGAATCCCGGTTCCCTCGGCACCGCAAATCTCGGCGGTAAGTACTCGTTCTTTTTCATCCCTGCAGTCGTCGTGCTCTGCTCAGCAGGACTGGGTGTTTTATCTGACCGCATAAAGGCGAAAAGTTTAGCTGCAGGAAAGGCCGTAACCGTTGCGGTCCTTATCTGCTTTGCTCTTTACGGAGCAGTGGAGATATACAGGACAGGAATAAAAGGATGGAAGAAGGACGATGACGACGTCCGTGAGATCGTGTCGGAATGGTATGACATCGAAGCTTACAACAAAAAGACGCTCCTTTATCAGCGTGAAGATGCCTTGTTTAATTTCTATCTCATCCATGACGTAAGATACTTGTCATCCTGTTCGGACAATGTCGAAGCTGCAGATGAATGGATAAGGACAGCAGACTACAATTTGATGAAGGAAAAACTCGATTCAATGGGCTATCTTTCGACAGATGAGTTCTACTTCATAACATCCAACTCCAAGGGCAATCCCGCCTTTTTCTCCGTGATGGAAGACGAAGGTTATACAGCGGAAACGATCTATTCGGGCCAGGCGGCCTTCTATCTGATGAAAAAGGGATGAGCTTTCAGGCGTGAGAGGTTAGTGAAGCACGGAAGAGTATGCAACTATCGGAGAGTAAGAATCTGCAGTTCCCGGAGAGTGTTCATATATGTGGAGTGCACGTTACAGTACGTTATTTGGCCAAAAACCGTACTCAAAAGTGCAAATAGAAGTAAAAGTGCAATTTTCAGTACGGATTATTGCGAAAATCCGTACTCCTTGGTGGCTATCTTTTGGAGTGACCGACAAGACGCAAAATCTGTGATCAGTCTTCCTGGTTAGTCTTGAAATACATATCCCCGATGAGAGATGTAAGAAATATAACATATTGATTATTACGATAATATTAATGACTTTATGTTTAGATTACGATTCGTTATCGCAGTTTGATTTCCTCCAATGCCCCCAATGTTCCGCGTCACTCAAATATCACATACTTTCCTAAACAAACGGAATAATGTTTGTTGTATACTTTACGGGTGCATTTCTATCGGGGGATAATCAGATGAGCAATACTGTTGAGAGTATCATTCATGAAGTGAAGAAGGTTATCTGCGGCAAGGACTACATCATTGCCCAGACGCTGACGGCCATCCTTGCGGGAGGACACATCCTCATGGAGGATGTCCCGGGAGTCGGAAAGACCACCATGGCGGTCGCTTTTTCGAAAACGATGGGACTGAACTTCGGCCGTGTCCAGTTCACGCCTGACGTACTGCCGTCGGATATCACGGGTTTTTCGATGTACGACAAGGCGACCGACCAGATGAGGTACCAGCCTGGTGCGATCTTCCACAACCTGTTTCTGGCAGACGAGCTGAACCGTGCTTCTTCGCGTACGCAGTCAGCGCTTCTCGAGGCAATGGAGGAGAGCAGCGTCACGGTCGACGGCAACACATACATACTGCCAAAGCCGTTCGTCGTTTTCGCGACGCAGAACCCTACGGGCGCATCGGGCACGTCACTCCTTCCGGATTCACAGATCGACCGTTTCATGATCAGGATATCAATGGGATATCCGTCCTCAAAGGATGAGAAGGCGATGCTCGAACAGCGCAAGAACGGCATCAACCCCATGGACAACGTACATACCGTATGCAATGACGTCATTCTGTCGCAGATGCAGCAGGAGGTCAACAACATATTCATTCACGAGAAGATCGTCGACTACATAATCGCACTTATTAATAAGACGAGAGGCAATCCCGACCTGTTAAGAGGCGGAAGCCCCCGTGCCACACTGGCGCTCACCTCCATGTCAAAGGCTTATGCTTACATGAGCGGAAGGAACTATGTCATCCCTTCCGATGTCCAGAAAGTATTCCTGCCCGTCATCACGCACAGGCTCATTCTTACGCCTGAAGCAGAAGTCAACAGCAGGAGGACTACTGACGTGGCAAAAGATATCCTCAAGGATACTTTCGCGCCCAAGGTCTGACAGTCTTATGCTGAAGACTTGGTGTATCTACACAGTCTCACTCATATCAGCCTTCATCTTCTTCCTTTGTTACAAGATGTGGGTATCGTGGTTCTGCCTGATCGTGATACTGCTGGTGCCGCTCATAGCGCTTGCCATGAGCATCTTCGCCGCGCAGACGCTTTCGGTCAGCACGGAAGCCCCGAACGCTTCTCTTGTCGGCACACCGGCTTACATAAGGGTAACCGTGAAGGGATACGCCTCATATTTTTCTTTCTGCCATATCAGGACGACTTACATCGACCGTATGGCAGGCACATCGCGCAAGGTCATAATAGGGATCCACGATGAGGGCGTCACGAAGATACCCATAGACACTTCGCACTGCGGAGCATATTCCTACCAGATGTCCTATTTGGAGATATATGACCTTTTCGGTTTTTTCCGTACGAGAAGACTGATCGAAAAGGAGAACGAGATCCTTGTAAGACCGGTTCCCGTTTTGCCGGACATCATGCCCGACATGTACGGATTCAAGGCCAAGAGTCTCCGCAAATCCAAGCAGCCCAACACCGAGATCTACGACATCAGGGACTACCAGAAGGGAGACCCCGTCAAGTCGATACACTGGAAGATGTCGGCAAAGAAGGACAAGCTCCTCGTCAAGGAATCACTGGAGGAATACGGCGGGCATTCCCGCGTTATCCTGAGACTTACGGAAGACAGGGAACTGCTCGACCGGCATTTGGGACAGGTCCTCTTCACTTCGAGATTCTATATCGAGCACGAGACTTCGCATAAGATACGCGTCATCCCGCCCGACAGGAGCGAGGTGGCTTTTGAGGTAGAATCTGAATTTGATCTCGAGAGAGCCATAACCCAGATCCTTCGAATGAGGATACCTAATGAAGAGACTCAGTCAGAAGGCTTCCCTGATGACTTTATCCTTGAAGGGATAACATCGGGCAGGGATGCTGCTGAAGACCGGTCTGCGGGCGCTTCCGTGAAAGAGAAGCCGGCAGGGGAGGGCATCCATGCTGACTGAGAAAATGGTCACGGTCAAACAGGATAACACTCCGAAGATACTTTCCGCCGTTCTGACGGTCCTTATCTCGGTATGCCTGAATACAG
Organism: uncultured Clostridia bacterium; assembly: GCA_947167045.1. Lineage (GTDB taxonomy): Bacteria > Bacillota > Clostridia > Saccharofermentanales > Saccharofermentanaceae > Saccharofermentans. The sequence goes on along the minus strand of CAMVGO010000016.1, from coordinate 7,645 downwards.
GCTTCATTCTTATGTACAGTACCGCTTTCGATCTCAAGTTCAATGTCATCGTGACGATCCTTACGGTATTATCCGCTTCGCTCATTTTCACCGTTATCCACTATCTTGTTAAGCCGAAGGTCTCTCTGGGCATCATGGCGGGACTCCCCGTGGTGTTCCTGATCCTGACCGCGCTCAACGCCTTTAAGATGAAAGACGGATTCAAAGCATTCCTTTACTACATCCAGACATACGCTTTCTATAAACTCCCCGGAATGTATCCGACACCCGATGAAGGCGATCTGTCGCTGTTTATCTTTGCTCTAGCCTATATGGTCATTGCGGTCTGTGTGACTTCTTATCTGCTGATAAAGCGCAAGCTCATCCCAGTCGCGCTCCTGCCGTATCTGCCGTTCTTTTTATGCTCAGTCGCAAATATCGTCATGACGCCTTCCCAGGTGCCCAGCCTCGTTGCGGCCATCGGCGTTTTCATGTTGCTCCTGACTTACGTCTTCCGCAGAAAGAACAGGGGAAATGCCGAGAAGGAACTCCTCATATTCCTCCTTCCGGTAGTGGCTCTTACGTTCCTTTTCGGATCGGTATTCCCGGAGGAAAAGTACGACAAGAACAAGCTGGCGGTGGACATCCTCACTTCGGCCAAAGACTTTGCCGAGAGGGCCACGAGAAACAGTGACAACCCTCTTATAGAGATGATCAACAACGCGCTTAACGGCTACAAAAACCCCTACGCGGATTCGAATACGGACTACTTTTCTCCGCTGTTCAACATGAACACGAATCTCTCGAAGGTCGGTCCTTTCAACCCGCCGCAGGATACAATACTTGAAGTCATAAGGTACAACAATACCGAATACGACGGCCCGCAGGGTGTTTTCAGCGGCCATACGCTGTATCTCAAGCTCGAATCGCTTGACACATACAGCGACAACACACTTACATCTTCCAGGATCTGGGAAAGGATCTATGAGGAAAAATACGAGCCGAAGCAGGGAGAACCACAGTATTTCATAACCATCAATAAACTTAAGGAATCCGCGATCGACATCTCGCCGTACTATACGGACTTCTATCCGCTCGACGAAAACGACGATTTGAGGGTCAATCCCTACAATTCGACACATGAGTATGTCAGTGCATATGCGGCTTCATCGCTGCCGGTAAAGACGGGCAACATCTATACCGAGTCGTACCTGAAGAACTATGTTTACGATACATGCCTTAAAGTTCCGAAAGCCACTGAGAGAGCAGTTCTCGTCAGCGATAACATCCCCGCCTGGTTCAAGGAAGTCTATTACGGTCACCTGGAACTCTCCGATGCCGAGAAAGTCAGAAGAGTAACGGATTTTGTAAGAGATCTCCATCCTTACGATGCGAATACCGAATATCCGCCTGAGGGTGCCGACTTTGTTCCGTGGTTCCTTTCATCTGACGCGGAGAGCGGTATCTGCATCCACTATGCCGCAACGTCCATGATCCTTCTCCGCATGATCGGCGTTCCCGCAAGATACGTCAGGGGATATGTCGACAACAGGTCTTATTCCGGTACCGAGAGCCTCGTCTATGCTTCGCAGGCGCATGCCTGGTTCGAAGTCTTCCTGCCTGAGTACGGGTGGGTAATGGGTGATGCGACGCCGGGTTATGCAAGCGATGCCAGCCATTTCAACATCGACGGCCTTGCAGGTTTCGATCCCGCTATCGAGTCAGCCGGCTTCTCCATAGACAACTACGAAAATACTCCTCCGCCGGACGAGACTGATGAGTCAGGCGAGACGTCTGATCCGACTGCACCTTCGGTCGACATAGAAGACACGTCCAAACCTACCGTGATAACGCCTACGCCGATCGTGCCCGGCCAGATTCCGGGTGGAACGACCGGAAACTCTCTGCCCGGAATAATCTCGATAAACGAGACTCTCAACGAGAACGAGAAGCAGATAATCAGGACCATAATAACGATCGTCATCGTGATCCTGGCGCTCTGCGTCCTTGCGGGCATTCTGAGGCTCTGCTTCATCTTCTACTGGCGCCGCGAGTTCTCGAAAACAAACATCAACGAGAAGGCGGCTTCGTATTACCATTACTATTCGCTGATCGGAAAACTGTTTAACGTCGCCGTACCCAAGAAGGCAACGGACATCGCGCTCAGAGCCGCATTCGGCAACGGCGAGATAACACCTGATGATTTAAAGCTCCTCAAGGATACCTGCAGGAACTACCTCAATACGATATCCGGCGATTTCTCCGGATATAAGAAGTTCCTGTACAGGTTCGTAAGACTTAAGGTGTGAGGGTAACTGCGGGCAGACATCAGTCCTTTTTTAGTTTTTCGTTGGCAGAAGTAGGTCTAAAATAGCAATTCCTGTTTTTCAGACCTACTTTTTTCGAAAAAGCAGGTCCAAAATTGAAAAAAAGAAGATTTGAACCTAGTACGGCTGTCGTAGTATTCGATGAGATCTTCAGAATTCCCGAATTTGTTCCGGATAGCTAAATATGAGGATCCAACTTCTTGATCGGATGATTATGCAGCGTCATTTTTAACTCCTGCCACAGGGTTCTCCAGCGCGGACTTTTCGAGTACACGGATCTTCTTGATCCCTGACATGAAGACTGCGACGATCACGAGGCATATGCCTGCGAAGATTATCGTTATCGACGAACCTGTTCCGACGCCTTTCCCGGTGATGTTTCCGACCAGGTCAGCCGTGATGCCGCTCAAGCCGTAAGCTGCAACATAACCGAGATTCGAGATGAGTCCTATAAGGCCCCAGGCCCTTCCCTGAAGCTCGTCCGGGATGTTTGCCCTGACGAGGAAATCCAGGCTGTTGTTTGCGAAAGGCAGTGCGGCGAAAAATACGAATCCGAAGATACACACGAGGATCTTGTTCTCGAAAACCCCGAAGAGCGACATGCCTATGCCTGATACGGCAAGTCCCATCCAGAGCGCCCTTACGAAATGCTTCTTAATTCCCTTGATTCCCAAGAGGATGCTCGTTACCAGCATGCCCGAAGCTGCGACAGTCTCAACGATGCCAAGAGTCTTCGAATCTGCAAATGACAGGACGAAGGGTTCGCCCAACACCTGGAAGAAGCCCATGAAGAGGCAGATCAGTGATGTTACGACGATCAGGGTGAGCATCCCCTTCTTGCTCCTTACGGCTGCCCAGCCTTCCTTCATGCTCTTGAAGAAGGGTTCCTTATCGCGGGCTTCATTGTTGTTCTTTATGCCGTGTCTTACTACTGCGGCGACTATGACCGTCAGGAAGAATGTGCAGATGTCGATTATGAGTATCAGCTTGATGTCGCTTACCGCAAGAAGGAATCCCGCGATGACAGGCGAGAAGAGGTATCTCGCGGAGCCCGCCATCGATACCAGTCCGTTCGCCTTTGAGAACTGTTCTTTTGTCAGAAGGTCAGTGATGGTGGCGGTATAAGCGGGTCCCAAAAGTGCCGAAAATACTGAACTTACGGTTGTTCCGAGATATATCTGCCAGAGCTGTGCTTTGCCCTGAAGCATGCAGATCAGGATGAAAAGAACGCCGAGGCCGGAGAGTCCGTCACCTATCATCATGAGAAGACGGCGGTCATATTTGTCGGCAAGAACGCCCGCGGGAGCCGTGAGCAGCAGGCAGGGTACGAAGCCAAGGAAAGTCAGAAGAGCCATGTCAGCAGCGCTTCCCGTCTTCTGGAAGATATAGAGTCCCAACCCGAAGCTCGTAAGTCCGCCGCCGATGGACGAGATGAATTCACCCGCCCACAGCATGAGGAATCTGCCGTAATTGTTCTTAGTCTTTTCCATCTGAATGACCGCCTTTTCGCTTATCTTGACTATACTCTAATACGCGTGATCGGATTAATCTTGAAATAACCGTTATCTATTCCTTAAATAATCCTTAATTCACATCGTTTCAGATCAGGACCGCTTTCTCCGCAATGTGATATCCTTTTTGAAAAAGGAGGGGATACATATGTCAGGCATGAAAGAAACAAGCAAGTTTATCTCGCTCATACTCCGTCACAAGCCGGAAACGATCGGCATAACTTTGGATGAGCACGGCTGGGCAAACGTCGAAGAGCTCATCGAGGGCATCTCGAAAACACACCCCATCGACATGGCGATGCTCGAGCAGATCGTGGCAGAAGACGAGAAGCAGCGTTATTCATTCAACGAGGATAAGTCGCTCATCAGAGCAAACCAGGGACATTCGATCCCGGTAGACGTTGAGCTTGAAGAGGCCACACCGCCTGAGATCCTCTATCACGGCACGGGACTGAAGTTTACGGAATCCATAGATGAGCAGGGTCTTATCCCGAAGTCCAGACTCTACGTTCATCTGTCCAAGGATACCGATACCGCGCTGAAAGTTGGAAAGCGTCATGGCACACCCGTCATATACAGGGTGAAGAGCGGTGAGATGCATAAGGACGGTTATAAGTTCTTCTGTTCCGTAAACGGAGTCTGGCTTACGAAGAGCGTTCCGGTAAAGTATCTGGAGAAGATGTGAGAACCTCCGCGCTTTAGTGCAATACAGTATTTTTCTGATATAATACGGAAGTTATCAATCCCCAAAGGAGTATGTTATGGACAAGATCATTGCTTTCATACTCTATTTCGTGGTCGTCCTTGGTATCGGAATCTATTTCTTCGTAAAGAGCAAGGGCGGTGACGAGAAAGAGTATTTCTTGGGAGGCAGGCACATGGGTCCGTTTGTCACCGCGATGAGTGCGCAGGCATCGGACATGAGCGGCTGGCTCCTCATGGGTTTCCCGGGTTCGCTCTTTGCGTTCGGTATGGGACAGGTTTGGATCGGTATCGGTTTGGCTTTGGGAACAGCCGGTAACTGGATCTTCGTGGCCACAAGGCTCCGCCGTTTCTCAAAGGCGGCAGGTGACTCCATCACTCTGCCTCAGTACCTTACAAACAGATTCGCAAGCCAGAGCCCCGTGCTCAAGGTCGTTTGCGCTATCATCTTCCTCATCAGCTTCACGGTATATGTTGCATCCGGATTCGTTGCGGGAACAGCGGTATTCACATCTGTCATCCCGTGGTTTTCGGATAATGCGCACCTTGCGATGATCTGCTTCGCAGTGCTGATCCTCATCTATACATTCCTGGGCGGCTACAAGGCCGTTTGCTGGACAGACTTCTTCCAGGGCCTCATGATGCTCTTTGCGCTCCTCGCAGTGCCGATCGTCATGCAGGCAGTAGGCAAGTACGATCCTTCTTACTATGGAGCTTTCAAGGACGGCGTCGATGCTTTCGGCACAAATCCTTTCGTTGCTCCCTGGCAGGAGATCGTCACCGGTCTGGGCTGGGGCCTGGGCTATTTCGGTATGCCTCACATCCTCGTACGTTTCATGTCCATCGAGAAGCCTTCCCAGATCAAGAAATCCGCAACTGTCGCCATCGTTTGGGTTATCCTCACACTTGGCGCAGCCGCAGTCATCGCTTATCTCGGAAGAACTTATGTCTTCGCTGACGGAACTTCCCTTGCTGAGGTGCTCCTTCCCGACGGACGCAAGAACATCTTCATCGAGATCGTAAGCAGGATCTTCCCCGGCTTCATCGCAGGCATCCTGCTCTCGGCCATCATCGCTGCCGCAATGTCCACTGCTGACTCCCAGCTCCTCGTTGCGTCATCGGCATTCACGAGCGACATCTACAAGCCCCTCGTACGCAAGAACAAGGCAACCGACAATGAGATGCTCTGGGTCGGCCGTGTCGTCGTTCTGGTAGTTGCGATAGTTGCTTTCTTCATCGCGCGCCAGGGTCTGGACAGCCCTCAGTCCTGGGCTGCAGACATCATGAACATGGTAGAGAACGCATGGGGTCTCTTCGGCTCAGCCTTCGGTCCCGTCGTTATCCTCTCTCTGTTCTGGAAGCGCTTCAACTACGCAGGCGCAGTTGCCGGCATCATCGGCGGTGCAGTTGCCGATATCGCATGGCTCCTGCTCTTTACGAACACGATCATTCCTGCAGCTGTTTCCAACACAGGAATCTACGAGATCGTTCCGGGCTTCATCTGCGGTCTCATCGTCGCAGTCGTTGTAACACTCGCTACAAAGGCTCCGGGCAAGGAAGTCGAAGCCATCTACGCAAGAGCAACAGACAATTCGATCGACGATTGATATCTCTGAAAATTCATGCATTACACAGCCCCGCGGGAGTGATCCTGCGGGGTTGTTTCTATGAGTGCGGATGCGTAGGTGCGACAGCGAAGGGAGCGGCAAAGACGGGTATTAAAGTGGTAATGCTCGAAAACTGCATAGGAAGAAGATTTCCTGATGACAGGGTTCGGAAGATGAGAAAGAAACTCGGTGCACTTGGTGTACAATACATATCATTATGAGTCCGATACATTGGATAAAGAACAAGACGGATAACTGCTACATCGTCTCCGAAGGGAAAGATGCAATACTTGTCGACACCGCGAGCGCCGAAGGTTACGAGAGAGTCCTCGGGGAATGCAGCAAGTTTAACATGCGGCTTATCGTGCTTACGCACGTGCATTTCGATCATGCCGAAAATGCCGCCAAGCTCGCTGAGCATTTCGGGATCCCCGTAGCATGTCACGCGGCGGACATGGAGCTCTTCGACAGCTATGACAAACAGCCCTTGATGTCATACGGCATCGTGGGAAAAGTGGTGCTCGATGCATCTTTGAAAGTTCTGAGAGAGACCAAGGTAGAAAAGCCCGGAAACATCATCACCGTAAAGGAAGGCGATGACCTGTCATCCTACGGGATAAATGCGAAGATCATTGAACTTCCAGGCCACACAAAAGGCTCGATCGGCGTCGATGTGGAAGGAAAGCACCTTATCGTCGGCGATGCGCTGGATAACTGGATAAGTCCAGCGACGGGACACCTCTACAGCGACCTTAAAGAGATAAAAAAGACGGCGGAAAAGATCAGGTCGCTCGGTGAGAGAACGCTTTACTACGGCCACGGCAAGCCGACCGCGAACAAGTTCAAGCTTTTGTGATTGTTTAACATTAAAACAGCCGCGGATGAATATCTCATTCGCGGCTGTAATAATGTTGCATTTTCCGATCCTCTCAGATATGTTCCCTTTCGTAGAGGAGGGTCATGAAATCTATCAGGTCGAGCGAATCCTCATTTCGGGGATCGTTCAGAGGGATCAGCGGGGTGACGGTAGCCTTTTCCATATTCTTCTTTTTATCTGAATCATATGTTTCATCCATAAGCGCCACCCACCTTTTTGTAACTGATTTCATTTTACTATTACGGGTGATTTCTAATGTGTCATTGTGTTTTCATTTTCGTTATGAACGATGATACATTGGGGAGTATAATATCCTCATTTGATTGGACATACCGTGTCCAATTGCGCTAAAACACGGCAATTCCCGCTTTGTGTCGTGTTCTTTCCGGCAGGAATGACTTATCCTGACCCTGTTCGAAAGGAGGTACCGGATCTTGGATCAGAATAAGACAGGAAAGTTTCTGAAGACCTTACGTAATGAAAAGGGGATCACCCAGGAGCAGCTGGCTAAACAGTTCAATGTCAGCAACAGGACTGTCTCAAGATGGGAGACCGGCACCAATCTTCCGGACATCTCATTACTTGTTGAGATAGCCGATTTCTATGATGTCGATGTAAGGGAGATCATAGACGGGGAAAGGA
>CAMVGO010000015.1 GCA_947167045.1 uncultured Clostridia bacterium | reverse complement strand
GCTTTCCGTTAGCCGTCGGAGGGCCGTCATAAAGAGTAAAAGTCGGAGCACCGTCAGCCTTGGGTGCAATGCTCTTCTTGTAGATGTCGTTCTGCTTCCAGAATTCGAGAACCTGTTTCTCTCTGTCCACGAAATTAAGGTCTTTTGAAACTTTGTTGTACATAAACCGCTTCACCTTTATATATAATTTTGCAAGTTAAAATTATATATATTATGGGGCTTCAAAGTCAAGCAAACAGGCTCCACGGAAAAACTGACGGGACAGGCGCCTCAAACGCAATGTTTTCGCGCTTTACGGGGTGTTCGAAAGATAATCTGTAAGCCTCGAGGGCAATATCTTTGCATCTTTTGTCCGCATGTCCGTACTTCTGATCACCGATCAGAGGGTATCCGGCATGTGCCATCTGGGCCCTTATCTGGTGGGATCTTCCCGTCCCGAGCCTTACTTCGGCCAGCGTGAGCCCGTCTTTTGAGCAGATCGCCTTATAATCAAGGTATGAACGCTTAAAACCCGGCTTTTCCGTATCGGATACGGTTACCGTATTGGTCTTTTCATCCTTGCAGATATAGTTTTCGAGCCTTCCCGAGCCTTCGAGAACACCGTCCACCACACATCTGTAGATCTTTTCGACCTTTCTGGACCTTATCTGCTCCGAAAGCCTTGATGCCGCTTTGCTTGTCCTTGCAAAGACCATGACTCCGGACACGGGCCTGTCGAGCCTGTGGACGAGTCCCAGATAAACTTCACCCGGTTTGGAATATTTCTCTTTGATATACGCCTTTAAGACCGTGAGCATGTCCGGAGCTCCGGTGCCGTCCGACTGGGACAGCACGCCTGCCGGCTTTAAGGCCACGATTATATGGTTATCCTCGTATAGGACATTTACGCCGTACGGGAGTTCTACTTTGCCGTCCATCTTGCCGTCTGACCACAAGGAAGATATGCATCCATCTTCGATACGGGAAGCATCAGTTCATCCGCTTCCACCCTGCCGCCCGGGATCGCGAGCTTTAAGATCTGACCCGATGCCTGGGCAGTAATGCCTGTGGCATAGGAACTTGCGATAAAGAAAAGCGGATCATCCGAGATCAGTTCGGAACAGAGCTTGACCAGATCGTAGAAAGAGTCCTCGAGCTTCCATAGTTCTCCCGAAGGGCCTCTGCCGTATGAGGGCGGATCCATGATTATTCCGTCGTATCTGCGTCCTCTTCTTATCTCGCGCTCGACGAACTTTTTGCAGTCCTCAGCGATAAACCTGACATAACGGTCTTCGAGCCCGCTTTCTTTGATATTCTCCTTCGCTCTTGCGATCATGCCCTTTGAAGCGTCGACATGGACGACCTCATCGGCACCGTGCGCGGCGCAGGCCAGGGTCTGGGCACCCGTATAAGCGAATAGATTAAGGACTTTGATATCCTTCTTCCCCGCTTTTTTCGCATTTTCTATGAGATTTCCGCAGAAATCCCAGTTTGAAGCCTGCTCTGGGAAAAGCCCCGTATGTTTGAAAGCCGTAGGTTCTATTATGAACGTCAGTTTCTTTCCAAGGGAATCGTAACTTATCTTCCATGTAGAAGGGAAATTCTTAAGCTTAGTCCAGGCGCCTCCGCCCGTATTGCTCCTGTTGTAGAGCGCCGACGGCTTCTCGAGCTCGTCCATCGGTATCTCTTTGCCGTTCCTTATCACCGGCCAGACAGCCTGAGGATCGGGACGCCTTAAGGTTACATCGCCCCAGCGTTCGTACTTTTCGCCTGCTCCGCAATAAAGGAGTTCATAATCTTTCCAGTTATCCGATATAAACATATCTCAGACCACCCCGATACTGTTAGTTACCGCCACGCGCCGTCCTTCGAAAAGGAGCTCGACATAATAGTCGCCGGGAGCAAACGTGCCCCAGCCCTCCATTCCGGCGCTGAAATCGGCTTCAGCGGTTACATTATCCTTCAAGACGACTTCTCTCGTAAGAAGAACCTCGCCGTCTTTATATAATCTTGCTTCAAAAGTTGCATTAAGAGGAACCGAGAAATAGAATACACCCTTCATGGCAAACATGTCTTCAGTATCGAAGACCTGGTAATACACGGGATTATCCTCGGTCGGGTCATACCAGATGCTGTAGATATATACGCTGCTTATATAGTCAAAGTCAGGATCAGTCATCACATATGTTTCGGAGGTGTAAGTTCCGGTCGGTTCCATCGTCTCATAGGTTGGTTCGGTGCCACGGGAACCGTGCTCGGGCTTGCTCGGCTCGGAAGAACGGATCCTTCCTCCGTGCGTCTCCTCACTGCCGAGGATATCAATGGCCGAACACGAAGCGATACTTATAACCAACGGCAGAGTCAGCAGCGCCGCAGTTATCTTTTTTATCATCTGATGTGATATCCGATCCGCCATAGAACCTCTTGTCTGAAAGATCCTTAGATTATATCAGGGATCGTCAGTCTATTACATCTCCGCTCGTCTCTTCGACAACGATGCATGCAGCAGTGAACACGATATGTTTCCTGCCGGCATCTCCGTAGACCACGAGACCGTAGAACCCCGGCTTCATCTCCGCAGGAGTATAGTCGATGTCGTAACAGGACTGATCGTCATAGACCGTAGGCTTGCAGGAAGCGCTGAAAACGGGTTCGGTCTCGTTCACATCTTTGAAATCGGATTTCTCGCTGTAATAGTAATCGTAATAGAGCTCGTTGTCATTTGTGCTGCTGACAGCAAGAGAGAATCCAAGTGTCTTAGTGTTTGAAGCAAAAGCACTCTTGCCGACTGATGTGCCGTCGTAGTCCCACCAGCCTGTGTTAAAGACAAACGAATTCGCCATAAGGTCGCTATCCTTTATGTCATAGACGAGATCGGTCAGGTAGTGATCCTTCTTGTATTCCTCGAAAACTATCTCTTCTTTCTCGAGGATCTCATTAACCACTTCACAGTCGGATGTGCAGATCTGCTTTGAGTGCGCGTCAAAGACCATTACCGAATACTTGCCGTCAGTGATGAAACCGTCCTCGTTGAGATCTCCTGCGCCTGCCATGTCAATCGTATAATCCAGCCTGATGCTGTTGTCTTCGATATCCATGATGTCAGATGTGTATATGACCTCGCCGCCCCTCGATACCGTGTAGTACACCCCTGGAATGAACCTGTATCTGGAAAGCTCGTTGTTGAAGTTTACGCGCAGTCCGATCTCTTTTACGTTCGTATAAACGCCTTTTGGAGCCAAAGTCCAATTTGAGTCAGTATAAAAATCCGAAAGGAGCCCCGGCATTATGCCGTGGTTTATGGTGTTGTAAGCGTAAACGGCATCCACTGTATCTTTTGGATTCTTGATCCTGGCAAACTCACCGCTCAGGTCGACCGTGACGTTTACTGTTATGTTTTTCGAAGATGACGAAGAAAGAGCCGTCTTGAACTCTTCAACGGAGGCTGCGGAAAGAGCCGCATCCGAACTGAAGTCGCCCTGTTTCCAGACGACATAAACGGTTGCGGTCTTAGTGTTCTTGTCATAGACGGGATCCTGAACGGAGAAATCCGTGGATTCTTTTATGGCAGCGGCGAAAGCTGCTTCTTCTTTGTTAAAGTCAGAAGGCGCGATAAGTTCGGCCAGTTCCTCGTCCGTTATGGTTCCGTAGTCGAAATAAGAAGCGAGCTTTGAGATCTCTCCGGCCTTTACGTCGGTACAGAAAGTCTCACAGAGGCTCTTTGCTTCCGGGCTCCTGTCACCTGCGCTGCATCCGCAAAGCACGGACATGACACAGCAGACAGCCAGGAACACAGTGAATATCTTTTTTGTATAACGCATCAATATTCCATTTCCTCACATTTAAGTGGCGCCTCTTTTGAAGGCGCCACCATTATTTCGACTTATTATATCAAACTTGTTCTTTATACAATCAGGCAGATTCTCATGAAACCTTGCAGAATCCGTAGAGTATGTTGGAGTTCGTCTCGGCATCCATTACGAACAGGAGATAGAAGCCTGACTGTGCCTCACCGTTTGTCGCATAATCGATATCGTAATAGTATCCGTTGTCATACTGGGTTACGGAGATCGTGTCAGTAAAGATCGGTGAACCTGAGAGTGCATCCGCGAGCTCATTCTCGTTTGCGGCATAGTAATAATAGTATGTGAGTTCCTTGTCGCACTCGGGAGTTACCTGGATGGAGAAAGCGATATACTGGACCGACTTGTCATAGAAGCAGCCGTCGGAAAGGCATCCGGCATCAACGTCATACTCGAACCAGTCTGCCTCGATGACATACTGCTTGAAGGACTTATCGTAATAATCGAAATAAACGCCCTCACCGCCTGTTGTCGTATTTCCGCCGCCGCCGTTTCCGCCGCCATTGCCGGAAGGAACGGTGATCTCGGTATGCTCGACGGTAACGATCTCGGTATCTACGACCTCACCGTCTGCGGTAAGCAGTTCGATGGTGTAAGTACCGTCTTCAAAGATGCTTCCGGTAAGGCCGACATCTCCGAGCTCGACACGGCAGGAAATGTTTGTGGACTTTCCAAAGAGCATGTTGTCGCTGACATAAGCAACCTGACCGTCCTTATAGAGTTTGAAATACAGATAAAACTCTCTGTCTGCATATTCAAGAGCTTCGGAAGCAAAGAAATAATCGTACTGGATAAAGTTGGTATCAACATACTTGCCGTCGGTTGTAAGCCAGAAATCACTGACGTTCTTATCGATCAGGCCGGCGATCTTCTCGGCTGAAAGCGAGAGATCTAACTCAACTTTCCTGTAATCGTAGAGCTTGAGGAATTTCTTGCTTCCGACATTGTCGGGCACCCATTCCTTGTCTTCCTTGACGAACTCGGCAGTAAAGGTGATCTCGTTGGTGTCACCTTTCTTTATTGCTTTTGTCAGCTCATCGATATCATTGAAATCCTCATCAAGAACAGAAGAATAATCGACGATAGTGAAAACGATGTCAACAGAAGCGCTGTCCTTGTTTACCGTGCATGACTCCTCATCGATCTCATATTCAATGGTGGACTCGACGGCCTTGAAGAAAGCCTTCTCGTCATCGGTTTTCTCATCATCGGAAAGGAGCTCGGTCAGAGACTGTGCCTCCTTGCTCTTCTTATCAAGACCGGTATTCTTGATGATCTTTCCTGCATTGCAGGTCAACATATCGGTTGCCAGAGAATCGGCAGCTTCCAATACCGCCTTTTTGGCTCCTCCGTTATTAAGACATCCGGTAAAGCCCAGCAGGACCGCACCTGTCAGAACAGCAGATACAGCCTTCTTAATGATATTTCTATTCACAAAATCATCCTCCCTTATTGAAGCAATTAATAAATTCTATATTTATTTACGACAAAACTCAATGAAAAAGCATAATATTATTTGATTTTCAGAAACGGTTTGCACTTTTGTCCTAAAGAATAATATAATATTCTCTATAAAATTGGGGGTATTGAAAATGTCAGTAGCACCTAACATCTTAATCTGCGACGACGATCCGGTCGTACACGAATCATTAGGCTTATATCTTGATAACGATAATTTCACGCACATAGATGCATACGACGGCAGGGAATCTCTTGAGATGGCCCAGGCTTCAAAGCCCGACCTTATACTCCTCGACGTCATGATGCCTGAGATGAGCGGCCTTGATGTATGCCGTGAACTCAGAAAGACTATGGCTACCCCTATAATCATGCTTACGGCCAAAGGAGAAGAGATCGACAAGATCGTAGGTCTTGAGCTCGGTGCGGACGACTATATCGTAAAGCCTTTCTCACCCCGCGAGGTTATCGCAAGGGTCAAGGCCGTTCTGCGCCGTTTCGGTGATGCTCCCAAGCCCTCTTCCGTCCTCACTTTTGACGGACTCGAGATCAACCTTAACAACTACGCCGTCAAGTCTAACGGCGAAGGCGTTCCCTGCACTCCGAAGGAAGTTGAGATCCTCTATCTCCTGGCTTCCCACCCGGGTCAGGTGTTCGGACGTGAACAGATACTGGAATCCGTATGGGGTGTCGACTATAACGGCGATTCAAGGACCGTCGATACCCACATCAAGAGGATCAGACAGAAGATAACTTACGATAATGCGCCCTGGTCGATCCAGACCATATACGGTATCGGTTACAAATTCGAGGTATCGTAAATGTTCCAAAGTACGCTTCTTAAGCGAACGATGACGCTCGTCGTACTTTCCCTTCTGGCTTCTGCCATACTTGCGACGATCGCATTCCTTGTTGCGGGAAGAACCGCAACACTTGAGCTCGAAGTCGACAGCGCGATAAAACAGGATGAGGAATTTAAGAATATCCTTGAGGAAAACCCCGAATATTTCGGGAGCGTCGACACCAGGCTTTTCTTTTTCGAGACGAGTCATGCCACCGGGCACGACTATTACCTGCTAAACGCTGACGGGAAAGCAATAAATTACACACGCATCGAGAAGCGTAACCTTTCCGCGCAGGACACGTCCAACATAAGTTCCGTATTAAGATTCCTCAATTACCGTGACAAAGACGGTCTCGGCTATTCCATAATCGACCGTGACGGCATGGGAAATGCGGTTATCGACCGCGAGGACATGGGTTATGTCGTCGTCGACAACATGAAGATCAACAGCATGATAATAGTAGACCGTTTCACGGTAACTATCGACGGCAGTCCGTACGATCTTTATTCCCTCTCCTATCTTGAGGGTTACAGCGATCTTGTCGGAAAATACCTCAACATACTTCTTTTATCGACGCTCATGGCAGCAGCTGCGATGCTCGTACCCGCTTACGCTTTCGTCAGCCGAATGGTGCTTCCTTTGCAGGAGATCAATGAGATCGCGATGCAGTACGGTAAGGGAGACTTCAGTGCACGAGCCGATGAATCCCACAAAGGCGAGATCGGTGAGCTCGGTCAGTCTTTCAACTTCCTCGCAGACCGTCTGTCCAAATCCATCAATGACCTCACGGCAGAACGTAACCAGCTGCAGGATATCTTTGACGTGATTTCAGACGGTATCGTCGTTGTAGACAAGAATGCCGTTCCCGTTACGACAAACAAAGCCATTCATAAGCTCTTCGAGCGTGCTGACAAGAATAACCTGTTTACCGAGAGACTCCAGCTCATTCCTTTCGATGACGTATGGAAAGACTTTGAGGACTGTATCGCTACCGGCGAGACAAAGACCAGACAGATCGACAACAGGGACTATGCTTACCAGTGTACCATCATCCCTAAATACGATTCCAGCGACAACAGCACGATAATAGGCGCTACGGGCTTCTTCCGTGATATCTTTGAGGAACAGAAGAACGAGCGTTTCCGACAGGATTACGTAGCGAACATCTCACACGAGCTGCGTACCCCGCTCCAGACTTTAAGAGGTCTCATCGAACCTCTCTCGGACGGCATGGTCAAGAAAGAGTCAGACCGTCAGCGTTACTATCAGATCATCCTGAACGAGACGATGAGACTTTCCAGACTCATCGACGACATGTTGGAGCTCTCCAAACTCCAGTCAAGGACTCTTGCGTTCAAGATGTTCCCTTTCAATCCGAACGACCTCATAAACAGCATCGAGATCAGGTTCAAACCCATCATGAAGGAAGCCGGCATCAGGTTCTCCGTACAAAACAATTACGGCGTGCTCCCTACTGTTATGGGTAACCCGGACCGCGTCGAGCAGATCCTGGTCATCCTCCTCGACAATGCCAAGAAATACACTCCGGCCGGCAAGAGCATCACGATCCTTACCGATTACATCGAAACTGAGAAAAAGGTTTACATATCAGTTGCCGACACAGGACAAGGCATACACGAATACGACATCGGTCATATCTTCGACAGGTTCTTCAAGGCAGACCGTGCGCGCGGAAAGAAAGGCTCAGGCCTCGGTCTTTCCATCGCAAAGGAACTCCTTACTTACATGGGCGAGACGATCACCGTCAACAGCAAGTATGAAGAAGGCTCCACTTTCACATTCACGCTGACAAAGGCAGAGGTTCCGGATGTCTGGGACTGATAACGAAGGCATAAGGCTTAACAAATACATAGCCTCATCTGGTCTTTGCTCAAGGCGGGAAGCCGATACCCTAATCGAAAAAGGCAAAGTCACGATAAACGGCACAGTGGCCGTTCAGGGCAGCAAGGTCATGGACGGAGATGTCGTCGAAGTGTCCGGCCGCAGGATAACACCCGAGGACTCAATGGTCTATATCGCATTCAACAAACCTCTCGGCGTCACCTGCACCACGGATAACCGCGACCCTTCAAACATAATAGACTACATCGGTTTTAACGAGCGCATCTTCCCCATCGGGCGTCTTGATAAGAACTCATCAGGCCTTATCCTCCTTACAAACGACGGCTCAATCGTAAATAAACTTCTTCGCGCAGAAAACGGTCACGAGAAAGAATACCTCGTTACCGTAAACCGCCCGTACGACAAAGCGTTCATCAAGTCCATGGAATCCGGCGTTCCCGTTCTGGGACAGCTGACTCTTCCCTGCAAGATCACTCCCGCCAGCGACAGGACGTTCAAGATAATCCTTCATCAGGGCTTAAACCGTCAGATCCGCCGCATGTGCGAGTACCTTGGCTACAGGGTCACAAAGCTCAAACGCATCCGCTTCATGAATATCCTTTTAGGCGATCTCGAGACCGGCAAATGGAGATATCTGACAGCCGGGGAAAAGAAAGAGTTGCTCAGCGGGATAGAGTAATAAGATCACTTTTTCCATCCAACATAATATCAGTCAACAATATACCTGCAGCGTTGGACTAAAATAAAAAACTGTCCCAAAATGCATGTACAGCATTTTGAGACAGTCTCAAATTTCAAATTAATATGTAAGACTTATTCTTCGTCAGTCTTTTCTTCAGAAGACTCAGCAACTTCAGAGCCGTTTTCTTCTTCAGCCTCTCTTGCAGCAGCTTCCTCAGCTTCTCTTGCTGCATACTCTTCTGCTCTTCTTGCAGCTTCGGCTTCCTCGTCAGCCTTCTTCTCGGCTCTGGTCTCTTCGATGAGAGCATCGAGATCGGTGGAACCTGCATCCTTGTCATCGTCCTTCTCATAATAGAACTTGACCTTATCCTTGCTGTTGCGGGCACCGTAAGCTTCAGCGATGGCGAAGCACTCGTCACGGAGCTGCTTGAAATCGTCTACTGACTCGAGATCGGTCGAAGATGTCTGATAGCATGCATCCTCGAAAACATCGTCGAGTACAAGATAATATGTCTTATCCTTCTTGAAGTTCTTGTCGATGAGAGCTTCAGCCTGGTCAGGTGTTCCGTCTCTGCCGTCGAAGTTCTCGAAAGGAATGGCGATCTTGCTGTAACGGTATCTGAGTACGACATTCTTCTCATTATAGTCGACCGCGACACGGTACTTTGCAATGAGGAATGACTGAGCAAATACAAGGATGCTTATCAAAGCACTGAGACCGCCTACTACGAGCAATCCGATCTTGATGATGTTGTCGCTGACCTTGACGATTCCGACTGCTACGAGGAATGCGCCCAAAAGGCAGAAGACAACGGATAAGATCCTGTTGCGTGTGATCTTCGAAGGATTTGCCGGATAACAATGTACCCCCTCTTTAGGCAGCTTCTCGATCAGTTCTTTGTTTTCGAGTTCATTTGACATAAAAACCCCTCCTTAATTATTTACTCAAAACCTCTATTCTGTCAGAAAGATTAGCATACATCTCTTCATACTTCGCAAGCTTTGCCCTCTCCTGGTCAACAACTGCTGCAGGTGCCTTGCTTACGAAAGATTCATTGGAGAGCTTGCCCTTGAGACGCTTGATCTCGCCTTCAAGACGTGTCTTCTCCTTATCAAGTCTCTCAAGCTCTTTGGAGATATCGATAAGGTCTTCCAGAGGAATGTAGATCTCTCCGCCACCGAATACTGCCTGTACAGCAGTTGAAGGGATGCCTTCTTTATTAGTTCTTGTCTCAAGGCTGCTTACGGAAGCAAGTCTCTCGAGGAATCCCTCGCCCTGAGTAAACATATCGGCGATCTTATCAGATGTTGTAACTACGATGATGTGAGCCTTACGTGAAGGAGCAACGTCCATATTCTTACGTACTGCACGGATGCCTCTGATAGCGTCGATCATGGTATTCATCATCTCTGCGTCTTCAGCACTTGAAAGGACCTTATCTGCCTCAGGCCACTCGGAGATCATGATGGACTCTGCCTTATCGGCGATAACGAGATTCTGATATACCTCTTCAGTGATGAAAGGCATAAAAGGATGCAGGAGCTTCATGGCTTCGCTCAATACATAGTTGAGAAGATAGATGGCATTGTTCCTTGTCTTGCATTCCTTATCGTAAAGTCTGCTCTTTGTGATCTCGATATACCAGTCGCAGAAGTTGTCCCAGAGGAAGTCAACGATCTTGCTCAGGGCAACGCCGAACTCATAGTTATCGATGTTAACAGTCGCTTCAGAAATAAGATCATGGAGCTCAGTTAAGATCCACTTGTCTTCAGTTGTGAAGATGGACTCGTCAACCATGTCAGGTGTGAAATCGTCATCCGTGTTCATGACAACGAATCTCATGGCATTCCAGATCTTATTGGAAAGGTTTCTGCCCATCAGGATCTTGTCTTCCTGGAATCTCTGGTCATTGCCCGGAGCGTTACCCGTAACGAGAGCAAATCTCAATGCGTCACAGCCGTTCTGCTCGATGATCTCGAGAGGATCAATGCCGTTGCCCAAAGACTTACTCATCTTACGGCCCTGTGAATCTCTTACGAGACCGTGGATGAGAACATCGCGGAAAGGAACGTCATTCATATGCGCGAGACCGGCAACGATCATCCTGGAAACCCAGAACGTAATGATGTCATAACCTGTAACGAGCGTATCCGTAGGATAGAACTTTGCAAGGTCTTCAGTCTCTTCAGGCCATCCAAGCGTGGAGAAAGGCCACAGTGCCGATGAGAACCATGTATCGAGAGTGTCGGGATCCTGTCTCATCTCCTTGCCGCACTTGGGACATGTGCATGAAGATTCCTTTGTGACAACCAACTCACCGCAGTCGTCGCAGTAGAATGCGGGGATCCTGTGACCCCACCAGAGCTGACGTGAAATACACCAGTCTCTGATATCTTCCATCCAGTTGAAGTAATTCTTTGAGAATCTCTCAGGTACGAACCTGATGGAACCGTTTCTGACTGCCTCGATAGCAGGCTTAGCGAGTTCTTCCATCTTTACGAACCACTGGAGTGAAACTCTGGGCTCGATCGTGGTACCGCATCTGTAGCATGTACCTACATTGTGCGAATAATCTTCGATCTCTGTTAAATATCCACCCTCTTCGAGATCCTTAACGATAGCCTCACGCGCTTCGTATCTGTCCATTCCGGCGTACTTGGGATAATCTTCCGTGATCTTTGCATCAGCTGTAAGAACGGTGATTACCTCAAGTCCGTGACGCTGACCGACCTCAAAGTCGTTGGGATCGTGCGCAGGAGTGATCTTAACTGCACCTGTACCGAATTCGATGTCTACGTAATCGTCGGCGATAACGGGAATCCTGCGGCCTACGAGAGGCAGGATGAGCATCTTGCCGATAACATCCTTATAACGCTCGTCCTTGGGGTTAACTGCTACCGCAGTATCTCCGAGGAGAGTCTCAGGTCTTGTGGTTGCAAGATCGATATATCCGGAACCGTCCTCGAAAGGATATCTCAGATGCCAGAAGTGGCCTGCCTGATCGGCATAATCAACTTCCGCATTGGAGATGGATGTAAGGCAATGAGGACACCAATTGATGATCCTCTCGCCTCTGTAGATAAGTCCCTGGTTATAGTACTTAACGAAAACTTCCTTAACTGCGTCAGAGCAGCCTTCATCCATTGTAAAACGCTCGTGTGACCAGTCGCATGAAGAACCGATCTTCTTAAGCTGCTCGACGATCCTGCCGCCGTACTGCTCTTTCCAGGCCCAGGCTCTTTCGAGGAACTTGTCACGGCCCAAGTCGTCCTTTGTAAGGCCTTCCTTACGCATGGTCTCAACGATCCTGGCCTCTGTGGCGATTGATGCGTGGTCGGTACCCGGAACCCAAAGGGTCTCATAGCCTGCCATTCTCTTATATCTTGTGAGGGTATCCTGAAGCGTGTTGTCCAGAGCGTGACCCATGTGGAGCTGACCCGTGATATTCGGCGGGGGCATAACGATAGAGAACTTCTTCCCCGTCTTGCCTGCCTTGGGCTTAAAATAGTTGCTGTTCATCCACTTGCTGTAAAGTCTGCTCTCCGCCTCATTCGGATCAAATGCTTTACTGATGTTGTCGATTCTTGCCATAAATGATCTGATATCCTCTCTAATTTACTTCTTTATCATCGAGAGCGCGCCATAGAGAATGGAATCATCTCCCAGAGCCGCTTTCTTAAACTCAACTGTCTCCCTGATGGAAGGCATGCAGTATCTGTCAACTTCCGCAAGGATCTTTTCCATGAAGATGTCACCTACTGCTTCGATGACGCCGCCGCCGTAAATGACAACGTCAGGACTGAACGTATTGACGAGATTGCCGGATGCGATAGCCAGATAATGGCATGCGCGGTTGACGGCTTCCATTGCCACGGCATCACCTTCGGCGAGAGCATTCTTCAATGCCTTGGACTTGAATACGCCGTCCATAACCGTCTCGGCCATGGAAGACTTTCTGCCTCTGGAGACCTGCTGTCTGATATAGGATGACATACCCTGCTTACTGGAGAATGCCTCAAGACAGCCTCTCTGGCCGCAGTTGCACAAAGGACCCTCAGGATCGAGGATCATGTGGCCGTATTCGGCAGCCTTGAACTTGTTGCCTGTAAACAGTTCACCGTTAAGGATCAGTCCGCCGCCCATTCCGGTTCCGACGAAGAGACCAACAACGTTCTTGTAGCCTTTAGCGGCACCGAACTTGTATTCACCCAGCACGCCGACATTAACGTCGTTGCCGATATAGAACGGGCATCCGAACTCCTCTTCGATCGGTTTTCTTATGTTGTAATTTCTCCATGGGAGATTGGGTGAGAAAAGGACAACGCCCTTATCCTGGTCGATGACGCCGGGAGCGCCTGCTGCAATGGCATGTATGTCGCTCTTCTTGATACCTGATGTGCTGATGAGTTCCTTTACCACGTTGATGATGACCTGTTCAACGTTCTCGGAAGAATCACCGCCGGCCTTGGTCTTCTTCTTAAGCCTGTACACTACTTCTTTCTTGGAGTTGAAAATAACTCCGAGAACCTTGGTACCGCCGATATCAAGACAAAGATTATAAGATTCTGCCATTGCTTAATTCCTCCTCTAATTTATTTTCTCAGCTGACGCCAAGCGCGGTTCCAGCCGTGCCGGCATCGGTGAAGTTCTTCTTTTCCTGTGTGCCGTTCTTGTAGATGAGAACAGGCTGCTTTCCTTCAACGATGGTTTCTTTCTTGATGATGCATTCCTTTACATCCTTCTCGGAAGGGATATCGAACATTACATCTCTCATGGTTCCCTCTATGATCGAACGGAGACCTCTGGCGCCGATATTCTGCTCGATCGCCTTATCGGCAATTGCCTTGATGGCATCCTCTTCGAAAATGAGATCGACATCGTCCATCTTGAGCATCTTCTGATACTGCTTGATGATCGCATTCCTGGGTTCGGTGAGTACTCTTACGAGAGCATCCCTGTCGAGTTTGTCCAAAGATACTGTTACCGGCAGACGGCCGATAAATTCGGGGATCAGACCGAACTTCATGAGGTCGTCAGGCTTAACGTCGTGGAAATAGAAGCCGCTGTTGCGGTCCTTCTTTGACTGGACCTCGGCTCCGAACCCGTACTGCTTCTGCTCGACTCTCTCAGCGATTATCTCATCGAGGCCGTCGAAAGCGCCGCCTACGATAAAGAGTATGTTTGTCGTATCGATCTTGATACACTCTTCGTTGGGATGCTTTCTGCCGCCCTTCGGAGGTACGTTTGCGACCGTGCTCTCCAATATCTTGAGCAATGCCTGCTGAACGCCTTCGCCGCTTACGTCACGGGTGATGGAAACGTTCTCGGACTTCTTCGTGATCTTGTCGATCTCGTCGATATAAACGATACCCGTCTGGGCCCTGTCTATATCATAATCAGCAGCGATAATGAGCTTTAAGAGAATGTTCTCGACGTCTTCTCCGACATAACCTGCCTGTGTAAGGCTCGTTGCGTCAGCAACTGCAAAAGGAACATTGAGGATCCTTGCAAGGGTCTGTGCCAGGAGTGTCTTACCTGAACCTGTAGGTCCGAGCAACAGGATATTGCTCTTGGAGATCTCAGTATCGTCCTGAGGAAGGTCAGCGTATACTCTCTTGTAATGGTTATAAACCGCAACCGAAAGAGCGACCTTTGCTTCTTCCTGTCCTATGACGTAGCTGTCGAGCTTTTCTTTTATCTCATGGGGTGTAACAAGCTTTTTGGGCTTGATGCTGCGCATCTTGCGCTTCTTGTTGACTTTCTCCTCCTCAGCTACGATGCCGTAAGCCGTCCTGATGCAGTCGATGCAGATATAACAGTTTACGCCTGAGAAAAGTCTCGGTACCTCATACTCGGATTTGCCACAAAAAGAGCAGCTTAAGACTTCTCTGGAGTCGCCGCCGTAGTTGCCGTTCTTAGAATTAGCCATTAAATAACTCCTGAAAAACAAAATTCGTAGTCAAGATATTCTATCACTACGACGCTATTTTAACAAAATAATATATATATAATATTTCAAACGCGTGAAAAATTATCAGTCAATGACACAAACGGCGGTTAAATGGCCGCAGAATCGAGGATGACGGTGAACGGGCCGTCATTGATCAGGCTCACCTGCATGTCTGCCCCGAAAACGCCCGTACCGAGCTTTTTGACCTGAGGTCTTATGGTGTCAGCGATATAGTTATAGAGTTCTTCTGCTCTCTGAGGACCCATGCTGTCCGTAAATGAAGGTCTGTTTCCGTGCTTGCAGTCAGCATAGAGCGTAAACTGGGACACAAGGAGCATTTCCCCGCCGATATCTGTCAGACTGAGGTTCGTCTTGCCGTTCTCGTCTGAAAAAATCCTGAGCTTCAGGAGCTTGGAGATCATCTTGTCAGCAACAGCCTCGTCATCGTCCTTGCCAACGCCGCAGAGGACGAGCATGCCGGGGCCTATCGAAGACACCCTCTCACCATCGATATCAACTGATGCCTGTTTTACGACCTGTATGCAGAATCTCATGATCAGAACTCCATTTCGCCCTTGAAAGTCTCGAGCATATACCAGTTACCGTTTCTCTCGTATACAACAAAATAGAAATACGTATCCATGGTATCTCCGGCACCGCTGAACCGGACTCCGATCTTCTGAAGCTGTATCTGGCTAATCTCCGAGTATTCGGCTTCCGTGTTAAGGCATATGTGAGCCTTCATGCTCGCCTGGTCAAAACCGTTCTCTATCGTGTAATCCCTGTAGTCCACCGAAGCGGTACCCATAACAGCCGAACCGACTTTCATTACGCTCTTATACTGCTCGAAAACATCGGCGCCGGCAGCCTTGCCGAGTCTTTCGAGATAACCGTCGGGATAGCATTTGTTGAACAGTTCCCGGTCATCGGTGAAGATCGACTCGAGGAAAGCCCTAGCGACATATTTTCCGCCCGTGTTTACCTGTTCAATGGTCACGGGATCTTCGATCTTAAAAGGCTGTTCCTTTATCTCATTACAGCCCGAAATGCCAAAAACCAACACCATAAAGGTGATCAATAACACTGCTGCCTTACGCATCCTGTCCCCCCTGCCCGGTCATCTTCTTTACGTATTCGAGATACTCGTTGACCTTGCGCTCATATCCGATATCCGTCGGCTCGTAATACTTCGTTCCGAGCATCTTATCGGTCATATACTGTTGCTTTGTTATGTGTCCGGGGAAATCGTGCGGATACTTGTACCCGACGGAATATCCAAGATCCTCCATGCCCTTTGCAGGCGCATTCCTGAGGTGCATGGGAACGACTCCCGTATCTTTTGACCTGACATCTCCCAGCGCCTTGTCAATGGCCAGATAAGCCGCGTTGGACTTTGGCGAAGTCGCGACCGTGATCGCAGCTTCGGCCAGCGGTATCCTCGCCTCCGGCATGCCGACGGCCCTGGCGCATTCATAAGCGGCAACTGCCACAAGCAGCGCGTTGGGATTGGCCATTCCGACATCTTCGGCCGCGCAGATCATGATACGCCTTGCCAGGAACTCGATGTCCTCGCCCGCAGCGAGAGCGCGGGCCAGATACAGAATAACTGCGTCAGGATCAGAGCCCCTCATGGACTTGATCATGGCGCTTATATTGTCATAGTGGTTTTCCCCGTCCTTATCGAAAAGAACAGTCCTGGTCTGGATACATTCCTTCATTACCTCGTCCGTAATAACGATGGTACCGTCAGCCGAAGGAGGTGTTGTAATAACGGCAAGTTCAAGACTGTTCAGTGAAGATCTCGCGTCTCCGTTCGAAGTCTCGGCTATCTTGATCAGTGTCTCATCGGAGATCTCGACATCCATCGAGCCTAAGCCGCGTTCCTTGTCTGTCAGGGCATTCTTTAGAACCTTAACTATGTCCTTTGCCTCGAGAGGCTTCAGCTGACATACGGTTGATCTCGAGACAAGAGCCTTGTTCACTTCAAAGAACGGATTCTCCGTCGTGGCTCCGATCAGCACGACAGTCCCGTCCTCTACGAACGGGAGAAGCGCATCCTGCTGGAGCTTGTTGAATCTGTGGATCTCGTCGATGAACAGGACAGTCTTGCGGCCTTCCGAAAGCAACGGATTCGAGGCGTCGGAAACTATCTTCTTGATGTCCGAAACGCCTGCCGTGACGGCATTCAGCTGTTCAAACCTGGATTTGGTGGTATTGGCGATAACACGTGCAAGAGCAGTCTTGCCGACTCCAGGCGGCCCGAACAAAATGATCGAAGACAGTCTGTCTGCCTCGATCATCCGTCGGAGCATCTTACCTTTGCCGATAATATGCTCCTGCCCCGCATACTCATCCAGAGTCAACGGAGACATTCTGTAAGCCAGCGGTTTGTTATCTTCCATAAGCCTTAGCTTTGAGTATCAGCTCAAAGCGGGATCAAACGATATCAGGATATACGGGATACTTATCAGTAAGAGCCTTGACTCTCTTGATGGATTCTTCCTTCTTGTTATCGTAGTCGAAGATGCAATCGGCAATGATGTTTGCAACTTCAACGAAATCCTCTTCCTTGAAGCCTCTTGTAGTAGCTGCAGGTGTACCGATACGTACGCCGGATGTTACTGTAGGCTTTTCGGGATCGAAAGGAATTGTATTCTTGTTAGCCGTGATGTTTACATCATCCAAACGCTCCTGGAGCATGGCGCCTGTAACACCTGTGCCTCTCAGGTCGATGAGCATGAGGTGGTTGTCAGTTCCGCCTGAAACGAGGTTAACGCCTCTTGCGAGGAGCGCTTCGCTCATAGCCTTAGCGTTCTTAACGATCTGCTCGGCATAAGCTCTGAACTCAGGAGAGAGCGCTTCCTTGAAAGCAACAGCCTTTGCAGCGATGATGTGCATGAGGGGGCCGCCCTGCTGTCCGGGGAATACTGCGGAATTGATCTTCTTCGCATATTCCTCTTTGCACATGATGATACCGCCACGGGGTCCTCTCAGTGTCTTATGAGTTGTTGTTGTAACGAAATCAGCATACGGAACCGGATTCGGGTGAAGTCCTGCTGCTACAAGACCGGCAATGTGTGCCATATCAACGAAGAGATATGCGCCAACTTCGTCAGCGATCTCTCTGAATTTCTTGAAGTCGATGATCCTCGGATAAGCGGAAGCGCCTGCAACGATTACCTTAGGCTTGCACTCGAGAGCCTTTGCTCTGATTGCCTCATAGTCGAGCATCTGTGTCTTCTCGTCTACCTGATAGAACTCGGAATGATATGTTCTTCCGGAAACGTTGATCTTCATACCGTGAGTGAGGTGACCGCCGTGTGAGAGGTCGAGTCCGAGGATGGTGTCACCGGGTTCGAGGATGGCGAAATAAACTGCCGTGTTAGCCTGTGCACCGGAGTGGGGCTGTACGTTAACGTGCTCAGCACCGAAGAGCTGCTTAGCTCTGTCTATTGCGAGCTGCTCTACGATATCCACATACTCGCATCCGCCGTAATAACGCTTTCCCGGGTAACCCTCTGCGTATTTGTTTGTGAGCGGAGAACCTGCTGCTTCGAGGACAGCCTCGGAAACCATGTTCTCTGATGCGATAAGCTCGATCTTGTTTCTCTGACGTCCGATCTCCTGCATTATTGCGGAATAGACTTCAGAATCCTCAGCCTTGATGTGGTCGTACATATATAAAATTCCTCCTCGGGTTGTAATCAACGCGTAATATTTTAGTATAAGGACCCTTTTCAATCAAGCAAAAAAACTTTAGTAAAATACCGCGTTTTCGTGTGCAAATAAGCTATAAAAGACGAGAACCGGAAGCTCAGATCTTATAGATCTCATCAGCCGAAGGAGCAGGCATAGGTCTGGTCACGCCGTCCGGACCAATCGTTTTAGCGCCCTCAGAGAGCTCTGTGAACTCGCCTATCACTGTGGCTTTTATACCTTCGGCCTCAAGTGCCGATATAACTTTTTCGGGTTCGGACGATGCGATCATGAGTGCTCCGGACGATATGAGCCTGAACGGATCTAGTCCCAACGCACCGCAGATAGCCTTCGAACATTCAGTAAAAGGAACGAGGCGCTCATCGAGCGTAACGCCGGTCTTCGAAAAGTCAGCCATCTCAAAAGCCGCGCCCTCTACACCGCCCTCGGTTACGTCGTGCATGAGGTTTACACAGGATCTCGGAAAACCGTCTTCTCTCAACGCACCGTTCGAAGAAGGCAGCGGTCCAAGGATGGTTCCTTCCCTGACGACTGAGATCAGCTTGCTGTAAGTCTTCGCTTCCTCGATATACTCATCAGGCACTTTACCTTCGAGTTTGGCGCGGTGCTCATTTGCGGCTATGAAGCTGCCTTCGATGGCTCCGGTCTTGGTTATGATCAGTTTGTCACCGGGCAGAGCATGTCCCAAAGGAACGGCGCTTCCCTTCTCGACTACTCCGAAAGCCGTCGAGATAACCACAAACCTGTTCACGCAGTCAGACACCTCTGTGTGACCGCCGACTATGTCAACGCCGAGCTTTTTAGCCTCGCGGCTGGCCTGGTCCACGATCGAGCTTATGTCTTCTTCAGTTGAATCAGGAGGAGCGATAATAACTATCAATATGCCCGTGGGCTTAACTCCGCATGCGGAAATGTCATTGCAGGATACGTGGATCGCAAGAGTACCGGACTCGCTTCCTCCGGCAGTTATGGGATCTGACGATGTTACAAGGAGATTCTCACCGGTCTTGAGCCATGCGCAGTCAGCACCGATCCCGGCACCCGAGAGCGTATTGCTCGATAACCCGGGCAATCTCGATAAAACAAGAGCTTCAAGCTGCTCATCTGTAAGTTTTCCAATCCTCAAGGCTTACTCCATATACTATGATGCAATATCAGAACGGATCGATGACGATGTCTTCGGTGCCTAAAACGCCCCTCTCGACAAGATCTTCGATATCAAGGTCTTTTTCTGCTTCGATTATATCCTCGGGATGAGGGTGTGTCTTTGGATGTTTTGCAACAAAAACAGTGCAGCAATCCTCATACGGCAGTATAGATGTCTCAAAAGCTCCGATGTCCCTTGAGATATCGCATGTAGCCTGCTTGTCCATTCCGATGAGAGGACGCAGGATGGGCATCTTTACGACCTCGTTTGTGGCCGCAATGGCTTCCATGGTCTGTGATGCCACCTGACCCAGGCTCTCGCCGGTTATGAGGCACTTGCAGTCGTATTTAATGGCAAGGCGCTCTGCTATCTGGAGCATTACACGCCTCATCGTGACCGTGAGCATGTCCTGCGGCGATTGCTTATAAAGATCGAGCTGGATCTGCGTGAAATTTACGACATGAAGCGTCATGCGTCCCGAATATCCAGAAACGATCTTCGCAAGATCTATTACCTTCTGCTTGGCAAGGTCGCTCGTGTAAGGATATGAATGGAAATAAACGGCGTCCAAAGGCATGCCGCGGGAAGCCATCATGAAGCCTGCAACAGGGCTGTCGATACCGCCTGACAAAAGGAGCATTCCCTTTGCGCATGTACCGACCGGAAGGCCTCTGTGAGCCATCATCTTGCCTGAATAGATATAGTTGGACTCTCTGATCTCAACGTTGACAATGAAATCAGGATTCTTTACTTTTACTTTGAGTTCCGGGAATGTATCGAGCAGATATCCGCCGAGCTCGTCGCAGATCTCGGGCGAAGTCATCGGGAACGTCTTGTTTCCGCGCTTGCTCTCAACCTTGAAAGTCTGATATCCCGGATTCTGCTCAAGGAGTTCTTTTACGCAGGAAACGGCATTCTCCTTTATCGATTCAAAGTCACCTTCAAATTTCCTTGCGAGACTTACTGAGACGATGCCGAAAACCTGGCAGACAGCTTTCATGATATCCTCTGCATCCGCCATACTCCTGAAGTTCGGATTATCCTCTTCCTTGGGCTCGATCCAGATTCTGCTCTGGCTCTGATAGATCTTCAGATTGCCGAATCTCTTGAGCCTGTACTTGAGGTTCATCTTGAGCTGTATCTCAAAAGAACCCCTGTTAAGCCCCTTAAGCGTTACCTCACCCATTCTTGCAAGAAGAACATTTGCCATGTCTTATTCCCTCACTTGATCAGAAATTGTTCGTAGATATCATCAACGTGTCTGATGAATTCATAAGCTTCATCCATCGTGTTATGTCTGGAAAAGCTTAACCTTACCGCGTTTGCCGCCGTCTTGCGGTCAACGCCCATCTCGAGAAGCACGTAGGATACCTTCTTCTGCTTTGCCGAACACGCAGAAACAGTGGAAACATATATATCGTAGATCTCAAGACAATGCAGCATCGTCTCGGATTCAAAACCGCGGAAAGACACGTTGAGCACATAAGGCAGCGCATCATCAGGAGAAAGGATCTGTGCGCCTCTTGCTGCCAGTTCCTTCCTCAGATAATTGTTTATCAAGGTTACTTCTTCGCGGGCTTCGTCTATCCCCGAAGAAACTTCCTTTAATGCCTCAAGGAAAGCTCCGGCGAGCACGGGACTCTGTGTGCCCGAACGCATGCCGTCCTGCTGTCCTCCGCCAACGATAAGCGGATCTATCCTTACGCCATTGCGGACGTAGAGAACACCGTTACCCTTTACGGAATGTATCTTGTGTCCGGAGAAAGAACACAAGTCAGCCCCCATGGATGCAAGATCTATCTGCATCTTACCCAATGCCTGAACGCAGTCGAGATAGATCACAGTCGAAGGAGACAAAGCCTTTATCTTCTTCGCGATGTCTGCGAAAGGAAGCACAGCTCCAGTCTCGTTATTGACCAGTGTAAAGCACGCGAGTGCGACGTCTCCCTTTCCGAGTTCCTCTTCCAGGCTCTCCATAACCGGTTTCCCGTCGAGGCCGACCTTAACATATCTTATCTCGTAACCGAGCTTAGTCAGATACTCCAGGCACTCTAAAGTCGCCTTATGCTCGGTTCTTGTGGATATTACGGCATTCCCCGCACGTTTGTTGCGGCTCATATATCCCTTGATGGCAGTGTTGGCGCTTTCAGTAGCGCATGACGTGAAGAATATCTCCTCGGGTTTGGCACCAAGGAGTCCTGCAGTCTCTTTTCTGATGCCCTCGTAAAGTTCGACCGCCCTGTTCCCGAGCTTATGAAGCGCACCGGGATTGGCGGACAATTGATCCTCCATGAGTTCATTGATCTTTGCCTTTACGGCATCAGAGACAAATGTTGTGGCACTGTTATCGAAATAGATCATGAGCAGCCTTTCGCTTTTTCGGCATGAATAGCACAAATTGACGACAGTATTATATATTATCGGGACTTTAACGCAACCGAGAAATAAAGACAAAACCACTAAAATATCACTAAAGGATCTGCCTGAACTGAAGTATTATCCCCTTATGCCCGTGGCATTCAGATTCCTGATCTTCTTGAGCTCAGCCTTGTTGTCGTACATGCGCTGATCGGAAATCCTTATGGCATCGGGTATCGCCCTTCCCTTGTCGACCATGGCATATCCGTAGGCGCAGACATATTCCGTCTTGTCCATCGCGGCCTTCATCGCAGCCAGGTCCTTTTTGACGGTCTCTTCAGTGCTCCCCGTGTAGAAGATCATGAACTCATCACCGCCTACACGGTAGACAGTCGCATTGCGTCCGCAGTTGCCCCTTAATATCTGAGCAACCGTCTTTAATGCCACGTCACCGGCCTGATGACCGAAATTGTCATTGAGATACTTAAGGTCGTTCATATCCACGGAGACGACACACGTAATGTAACGCGCGTTGACTTCGATATCCTGATAGTAGCTCTGTCTGTTGTACAGGCTCGTCAGCGGATCGACCTTGGCCATGTGGATGTAAAGATATGCGAAGTAAAGCAGGAATCCCGAAGTGAAAAGTGCACAGTAATCCTTATCTATGCCCATGATCATGATGGCAAAAGCCCCAACAAGCGGACCGATCGTGATATACGCGATGATAGTCCTGTTGATCCTCGATGTGTGCCTCAGATAGATGAAATTATGGATGAGGAATATGACTACATACAAGGTAAACAGAGCATAAGGCAGATAGCTGAGCGGTCCGCCCTGATAATTGTTCGGATTGATGAAATAGAAGACTATATGCGTCCATTGTGATGTATAAAAAACAGGAATGCAGACAAGTTCCGGTATCATCAGCAGCCAGAAACGTTTCCTGTCCATCTCGGTGGTGGTGACGAGCATCATCACAATTATTATCAGCGGATAGATAGAGTAGAGCGTGGCCGTGAGCATCGGTCTTAAGATGCTGAGCTCGCTAAAGTCTTGCGTCCATCTCTCAGTCAGATAACATATCGTTTCAGTCACGAGCAGCCCTATGGCGACAAAGGTTTTCCTCTTCATATGACGCGAGATATGAGCACCCACGAGAAGCAGGATCACGAGCCCGCCTATCTCGTAGATCATTACAAAGTTATCGCTCAAAAACTCACTCGTCGTCATCTGCTGCTTCTCCCGTTTCCGTCAGAGGGGTTTCAGTTGTCTATGTCCAGTTCATTATCGTGAATACAAGGATTTCTGTAATTCTTGCATATGCCGTGCGTATCGAAATTATAGCCCTTGCCGTCGATGATGTAATCACTCACATCACAGATCTTGTTCCCGTCGGCATCGAAATAATACCAGTTGCCGCCCTTCTCATCATAACGGCCTGACTTATGGTAAGAATCCTTATACCACCCAGTCACGGTCTTTCCGTCGTAAGGATTGAGACAAGCACCGTTTTCATCAAAATCATAGAACCTGTCACCGATAAGATAATCGGTAACGTTCATGAGAATGCCGTTCTCGCCTCCTGCAAAGTACCAGACACCGCCGTCTTTTGCGGTATAGTTCTTTGCATCAGTCGACCACGTGGATTCACCGCAGTCGATCCACTTATTTGTCTCCATGGCTCCAGAACTGTTAAAGTGATAGAGCTTTCCGCCGATGAATTCCCATGCGTTCTGCAGAGCCGCTCCGTTGGATTTTAAGTAATACCATGCAGTCCCGTCTTTGAGCCAGCCGGTCTTCATGGCACCGTTCTTGTCCATGTAATACCACTGGCTGCCAACCTTGACCCAGCCGGTTACCATGTAGCCCGAAGCATCAAAGTAATACCACTTGCCGCCTACGGACTTCCAGTCGTTCTTGATATACTCGCTTTCGGATGTGTAATAACGCCAGCCGGATGCACTGTCGCCCTGCCAGCCCGTTGTGGCAGCCAAAGCCGTTGAAGGAACAAATGACAACATCAAACCGGCTGTCATGACTGTTGCAAGCACCTTCCTGAAAAACATAAATGCACCTCCGGCAGTACTGTATTCTTTAATTGTATTACTCGAAGAGCAATAAATCATTAATTGCGTGTAAAGATTATTTTAGAAAGAACGATGGGCTGCCTCATTTTGAGACAGCCCCCGTGTTTAAACTTCTACAAGATAATACCTTCGGTTACGGATTAAGGCAGACTCCGCTCGAATCGAATTCGTATGTCTTACCGCCTATCTTCTTGGATCCGGTGACCATTACACCAGAAGACTCCATATAGTACCACTTGCCTGAAAGCAGTTTCCAACCCGTTACCATCGCACCGCTGGTATCAAGGTAATACCAATAATTTCCGGACTTGAGCCAGCCGTTCTTCATTGCGCCGGAGCCTTCGAAATAGTACCACTTGCCGCCAATGGACTTCCAGCCTGTTACCATCGCACCGGAGACTTCGAAGTAATACCACTTGCCGCCAGAAGCCTTCCAGCCGGTTACCATACCGCCGTTGCTGTCGAACAGATACCATGTGCCGCCGATGGTCTTCCAACCGGTTACCATAGCACCGTTGCTGTCGAAGTAATACCACTTGCCGCCTATTGACTTCCAGCCTGTTACCATAGCGCCGGAATTCTCGAAGTAATACCACTTGCTGCCTACCTGTACCCATCTCTTAGCCATGATGCCGGTAGCGGGATCGAGATAATACCACTTGCCGTCCTTTATCCAGCCGGTTTTCATGGTGCCGTTCTCGTAATAGTAGTAATTACCGTCTTCAAGTACCCATCCGTTCTTGGCAACAACAACCTTCTTGAATGTAACAGTAACAGTTACGTCTGAAGCAGGCATCTCGAACTCATTTCCATTAACAGTGATAACGGTATCGCCTGCGCCCTTGACCGTAATGCTGTCGATCTCATAACCTTCAGCAGGTGTTGCAGTGACGGTTACCTTTTCGCCGGCCGCAGCAGCAGCTGAAGAAACAGTTGCTGTACCGCCGGTGGAATCCTCAACAGTAACCGTGTAGCCGATCTTCTTGCAGAAAACATTTACGACGACATCAGAATCAGGCATCGTGAACTTTGTATCCTTGATGACTTCTCCGTTTACTGTAATGTAATCGAACTCATAACCACTGTCAGCAATGACATTTACGCTAATCTCATCACCATAGCCGGCGCTGCCAGCCGAAAGTGTTGCTTCACAATGCTCGATATCAGGGCTCAACGTGACTGAGTATTCAGCCTTGGTGAATTCTGCATAGAAATCAAATCTCGCTCCGTCCAAGCCGTTTGTTTCTTTGGAAATCTTATACGTCCAGATTCCGTCAACAAACTCAAAAGCAGCATTATCTGACATGAGTTTATAGTAATTGTAATCAGAAGTTACCTCTGGCACATAAACTACAGGAGTAAAATCGTCATCACATCTGGTGAATGTAACGGCTTTCAGCTTATAACCGGTATCCGGAACAAACGAGATTACTACAGGCTCATTGTCAACAGCCGTAACAGGAACAAGATATTTGATCGAGTTCTCATTAGTGGGACTTACCAGGCTGCGCGCATCATCAGATATAGCAACAGAACCTGATTCGTCTGATTCGGCCCATACCAGGAACTGTCCGTCACCCGGCCAATTCAAGTCTTCAAATTCACTCCATCTAATCTGAACTTTAAATCCGCGTTCAGATTCAGGTGTGTAAGTGAATTCCCCGCTATCAAGAACATAGAGCTTTACCGTATCACCTTTGCCGTCGATTATCCTTACATAGTGCTTATAATCCTGTCTGCCTTCAGGCACGTTGAACTTGAAGCTCAATGCTTCACCTGCAGTAAAATTCAGATATTTATGTTCGGTAATACGAACACCGTTGACCTCCAAACAAGCTTCTTCCAATTGATAACAATCAACGATATACTCACCTCTCCTCGGCCTGTCATAATCGCCCGGACCGCTCATGATGTAATTGATCCTGACAGAAAGTGAAGATCCACAAGCATCTTTAGGTATGGTAAGAGTAACGATGCCGTCACCGTCTACATCAAACCAATCGAGATCCGAGAAACAGAGACTGCCGGAAGTGGAATAGCTGTCATTAAAATAAGTCTTACGGTCTTTACCTGTAGTTATCACAACACTTTCAACAGGTCGATAATCTGAATTCAGCTCGATCTTTATTCCGTCTCCGGAAATATTATCCTTGTCATATAAACAAGCTAAATCGTGCAAACGGTCAGGATTAAGAGCAGACTTTTCCGGAGGAGTCATAACGTAATAGTCAGCTCTGGTGTAATTTGCACTTATCTGAAGCAGGAATCCGTCTTGATTCTTTGTCAGAATATCGTATTCGCTCCAGAAGATCTCCATACGGAATCCGTCTTCATCTTCAGGAGTGTAACTGAAAGTAAATTTGTAATCCTCACCGGCTGCTTTCACTATCTCTATGTCGCCGTTCGCTGAAGACAGGCAGGAATTACCCTTATAGATATTTACGATCGGCACAAGGCCATCTGTCTGCCTATCTGTTGGCGGAACAAGAATAAAGGATATCTCATCACCGGCACTATAGTCCAAAACGGTATTATTATCTGTGATCCGGTAACCATCATAGCAACTGCTGTTTATGATGATAGAACACTCGGGTGAACCATCCGGACCAAAAGTGTCAGCACTCAAATCAAACTGCGGTTCCGCAGACTGAGCATTGGATTTCTTATAAACTACAGTTAAACTGATATATTTATCTTGAGCCCAATCCGGGAACTCGTCGAAATTGTAAGTCCATATTCCGTCTACAAGCTCGAATTCAGGAATATCTGAGAACAAAGCATCATAATAATACTTATTTGTATCTTCAGGAACATAAATATTTGTTCTTCCCCAAGACTCATCCTTAAATGTCATAAAGACTGCCTCAAGTTCACATCCGTCATTAGGAATGAACGAGAATTGAATTGCACCGTCTTCATCCAGTTCAGATGAGTTTACATAATACTTATGAGAATGATTGCCCGAAGGATCGACAAGACCGGTCTCATATTTCGAGACGTCGATGCTTCCGTAACCGCCATCGACATAAGTTATCACCATAAACTGACCGTCACCGGGCTCAGCCACATCAAACTCGCACCAGTCTATCTCGACCGTAAAAGATTTATTTGAATCAGGTGTGTAGCTGAACTGGTCATTTGTAACCGTGAGTTTGCTGTCACCTTGTCCGTCTGTGGAGCAGATAACTTCTCCGTCACTGATTATCTTAACCACACGGTCATATCCCTTTCTTGACTCTGGTCCATACATCTTAAAGACATATTCCTGTCCAGGAACAATATCAAAAACATCTCCATCTTCAGCAGGAACGGAATTTACTTCTACACTTGTTTCCTTTGAAGCACCCTCGCTAAAATACTGGGGATAATGTAACTGGAACTGACCGTCTTCAGGATGATCCGGCTTACCGAATACTACATAGATGTCGATCCAATTGTCATTATCAATATCATCCGTGATCCTGTATGTCCAAATGCCGTCGTTCAAACTGAACTCGGGAGATTCAGATATCAACTTGGCATAAGGGTTATCATGTGAATTTTCTACTACATACTCTTCATTGTTAAAATAAATATATTTCAACAGATATGTTTCTGCAGGCTCAAACGAAATATCTATATATCCGTCATCATCCAGAACAGAAGCAGGAACTACTATCTTACGGGCGAAATCATTCGAAGGATCAACCATCTCATATCCGACTTCGGAGAAGATAACATTGCCTTTGCCGCTGCAATCCACCTGGAAATTGACACTGTCAGCCTGAGGTGTAAGTGCATCGTATTCACTCCAATAGACATAAACGATAAAACCGTCATCACTTTCGGGAGTAAATGAGAATCTGTCATTTGAAACTACGAGCTTCTTATCCCCTTCTTCTGAAGTAGAATAAATAGTCTCACCACCGGAAACAATGTTTACCACACGCTCAACACCGTCACGGTAATCCGGCGCATTGATAACAAACTCCAATTTATCTCCGGCGTTAAAATTTACATATGAATCGTTGTTATATCTCGTGCCATTAACCACAACATGAGGAGCACCTTCACCGTCCCACGGCTGGGGATAGACCAATCTGAATTCTCCGTCTAAAGGATTGCCGTCTCTTCCGAATTCAGCCGTAATGTGATACAAATTATCAAACTCATCGAATTCAGTCACCTTGAATGTCCAAATACCATCGACGTACTCAAAACGCTGATCATCTTCCAAATAACAATGAAAATAATCAGCATCAGATCCCCTAGGAACGAGCACATCCCCTTCAACAGTAACTGATTTGAGCTCACTATTCTTTTCGGGAATGAAAGAAACATAAACCGCACCATCTTCACTGATAACCGAACTCGGAACCAGTATCCTTTGCTGGTTTTCATAATATGGATCCGTTTCTACAACGGTACTCTTCTCGACCGTGACAGATCCATTGCCTATTACTTTTGTGCCAAACCAGATCTGTTTGTCGTTGGGCCAGACAGCATCATAAGCACTCCATTCTATCTGAACCCTGAACCCGTAATTTGAAGTTGGTGTAAAAACGAACTCGTCATTCTCAATAATGAGCTTATCGCTGCCTTCAGCATCAGTTGACAAATAAGTGCCATGATTGTCGAAGATCCTTACTACTCTATCAACACCCTGCCGTGTTTCAGGTGCATGAAGAGAGAAAACCAATGGTTCTCCAACCGTAAAACTTTGACAGCAACCACCATAATCAAAACTGTCAACTGTCACGCCGTTGACTTCAACAGAACCCTGCTCCTCATCATTAACATACATAGTATTATATTCAACTGAATACTCGCAGGTTCCCGGTCCATAACCCGGATCATCCGGAATACCATCGTCAGCCGTGAACGACATATATAGCCAGCTGCCATAGTAATTATCATTATTCAGAGTTATCGTTATTCCGCCGTCGACTTCATCGATACAGTCAATATATTCAAAAGCTTCATCCAAGTCATAATAGTTGAAATCAAACATAATCTCAGCAATTTCATGACCTTCATCAGGAGTAACGGTGATAACAACGCCGTCTTCAAGACAATCCTTGTCGATCCTGTATCTTGTATGATCATCGTTGTTGGGTTCAACATAGACCTCTCCTGACGGAGCAACGTCATAATTTATTGAACCTTTACCCTCTATATCTAAACAAAAACTGTTATCATCGGAACTTAAAGCATCAAACTCACACCAATTGATGCAGACAGTAAATCCGTATGGATAATCTGGAGTATAACTGAAAGTATATTCCGAACCGTTTTCTGTAAGTTCAGGATACTCACTCGTACGACCATTATTACTGATAATCTGAACTTCAGGAGTCTCTCCCGCTCTTTGCTCAGGAACCGTAACTACAAAATCGATTTCTTCATCCGCATCATATGAATAATATGTTGAATCATAGATATCTTTGCCATTAGCATTCAGGAATGCGCCACCCTCAAAGAACTTATATTGCGCTTTAAAAAATCCTGAAGCATCATACATATTAGAAACGATCCACTTATCGCGGATGGAATCATAGATTACAGGCCGCTCGACTTCCTCGGTAGGGATCTCAACGAGATCATCATTATAATCAGAATCATATACAGTGAGCCCCGCAAAGTTATTTGAATTCAAAGAAAGATCGATACAAGCTCCGTCTCCGCCGATGACCTTGCCGTTAGGACCAATTTCTCCGCCGGCATGATCGCCTATATCAACAATATTTAAACTTCCCATTCCATCGGTAACGCCTTCGATCTCAAGGGTTCCATAGACGTGCATGAAAAGAACACAAAGATATGTACCTTCAATTCGTCCTTCTTCCTCGTAAGATCCGATGGTTAACGTAACATCCTCTGGAATCACGATTTCATCAAAAGTAAAACGATAATATGTCGAATAGCGATAATCGGAGATAAAAGTGTAGATGTTGCTCCTGCTCTGATTATAAAAATAATCATCTATAGTTTCATAATCAATATCTCCGGTATACTCCGGACAATAACCTTCACGACTGGTTACTTCCAATTCGTCAGATGCTACTTTACCGCTATCAGAAATACGGAAATTATGACTACCGAATAAAATATCGTCGGTAGTTGTATAAACGGTACCTTTATTAACCCAAACAGTATAATCATCATCCTGAAGATCATATGAACCGCCGTTTACAAACACTCCGGTTTTATAAGCATTATCCGGTATCTCTTTTGCGATTCCAGTCTCATAGGTGGTTTCGTCTGTATAAATGTAATACACATCGTTTTCGTCAGCTCTGACCACCAACGCGTTGATCGGCAAAAAGCCGACGACAAGAACGACCGCTAAGGCCGCTGCAAATGAATGCTTGAATTTGTAACTCATAGAGACCTCCTTTGCATTCGTACGTTAGATTGTTTAAGGAATGTATACAGTTGATTTTATCAGCAATATGTCATTATTATTACAACAAAGAAGAATATTTTGATTTTTGTAACACTTTATTTCCATTAGGATCTTATCCATCTGACAGACAAAAGAACGTTATTGGGCAAAATGCAAATTGACCGTTCGAAACAGTACACAGCTAACCTTGACTGCTAACTAATCACCAAGAATCCAGTTGCATCTCATCGGGAATTCAGTTGCATAATTTCAGCCGGATTTTTCAGGGCACAATTATACAGAAGGCTTGTAAGCAGCCTTTAAAACAAAATCAGTCAGTTATTAAGAGCGTGCATTATAGGGAGAAAATAATCTGCGACACTAAATGGAGGCAAAACGCTTATTCCGGCACTCTTCCGCTGAAAGGATTCTTGCAGATGCCGAGAGTGTCAAAATCGTAAGCCCTTCCGCCGATCATGTAGTTTTCGACCCCGCATACCTTCTTGCCGTTACGGTCGATATAGCTCCAGGCATATCCGTCCTCATACCAGAAATAAGGTTCGGTGTCATATTTTCGCTCGTACCAGCCGGTGATCTTCCTGCCGTCATAAGGATTCTTGCATACGCCGTTCGAATCGAAGTCATAACCTTTGCATCCGATCTCATAGTTATCGGCAGACGCGACCATCTCACCGAGCCTGTTGAAATAGTACCAGTTATTGTTGTACTTGAACCAGCGGTCCTTATAAAGTGATCCGTCGGATGCGGAATAATACCATTTTTTGTGATATCTGTACCATCCCGTGACCATCTCGCCGCTGGATTTGAAAAGATAGATATCCCAGGCAACGGAATATCCGTCCTCATCGTATGTATCGTAGAAATAATACATCTCATCCGTGCAGGCGTAGCCCGGACCGTTGATACCCTTAGCGAAGTCGATACAATCCGACTCAAAGAAATACCACTTGTTCCTTATCTTCTGCCAGTCAGACAGGGCATGGCCGTCAGCATCGAAATAATACCAGTTGGTATATTCGTATTCGCCGGGACCGTAATACCATCCGTCCGTCCTGTAATGGCCGTCACCGTCAAAGTTGTACCAGGCTTCTTCCGACTCGTCGAAATAGAACCCGTAAGTCATAACGGCATAGGCATCCTGGAACTCTTCTTCGGTATCAACAAGAGTTATGTCCTCATCATTGAAGTGATACCATTCGCCGCCGACTTTCCGCCAGCCCGTATAAGCCGCACCGTCATCGCCGACGAAACGCCAGATCTTCTTGTCCTTATATTCGGCCA
Source organism: uncultured Clostridia bacterium (assembly GCA_947167045.1). GTDB lineage: Bacteria > Bacillota > Clostridia > Saccharofermentanales > Saccharofermentanaceae > Saccharofermentans. The sequence continues at coordinate 19,094 of CAMVGO010000015.1, read as the reverse complement.
TTACATCTTCGTAATCGGGATTTAATTCTGTATATTCATCATAATATTCGTCTAACTGATAATCACCGCAGGAAATCCATTTGTGGGTTTCCATAACGCCGTTCTTTCCGAAATGATAGAGCTTGCCGTTTATCACTTCCCAGGTATCCATGAGAGTATAGCCGTCTCCGTCAAAGTAATACCATTCGTTATCGATGAGCTTCCAGGACTTCTTTACGTATTCGGTATCAGAAGTGTAGTAACGCCATCCGTCCTTATAGTTTCCCAGCCAGCCGGTCGTATCCGCAACTGCGGATGAAGATACGATCGAGAGCACCATTGCTGCCGCAAAGCCTGTTGCCAAGATCTTTCTGATCCCCATACTGTAAATCTCCTTGCATCTAGAGTTATAACATTATACCAAAGTGCGAAAAACGGTCTTCTCCGCCAATGATCACAGAAACTTATACATCCTTACACAATCGAAATCTCCGCTCTTGATAACACTGTCGTCCCCGTGGACAAACCCAAGTTTTTCATAGAACCCTATGGCCTTCAAACGGCTGTCAATTATGATCTTTCCGTAACCGAGTTCTCTTATCCACTGTTCAGCTTCCAATACTGTCTTCTGCCCTAACTTCTGACCGCGGTATTCGGGCAGCACGACAAGACGCCCAAGTATCACACTGTCAGCGCCTGCTTCATAGAAGCGGCATGTCGCCACGGGATATCCGTCATCTAAAAGAATGATGTATCTCGTTCCGTCGCAGTCATGTTCATCGAACTCATCCCTGAGCGGAATGTGATGCTGACGGTTCATTCCCTGAACACGGACCGAATAAGCTCCCGCTCTCTGCCACTCGGCCTCACCCCGCATTACTTCTACCACAAACACCTCCAGGCTTACCCGAATACAGAATTAAAGACACTGTAGTTGCTCAGATCATTCGGACTGCAGTAAACTGCGAACTCAATCACCTTGAAATACTTTCCGTACTTACCTACGGCTATCCTTGCGGCTTCCGCGGCAACTTCAGGAGGATTGCGGAACGCGCCGCATCCAAATGCGCCGAGGATAACCGCCTCACATCCTTCTATAGCCGCTACTTCCAACATCCTGCTAAGCCTTTGGATATGTATTTCTTTAAGAGCTTCATTGCCAATCTCAGCTCTCTGATCCCCGTCAGAAGGGTTAAATCTGTTAGTGGGATCTGATCGCAGATTTGGTGCTGCACATGTGATCACATCAACGCTGTACCAATCCTTTTCAGGCATCATCTCAGGCAGTGCCGTATCAGTCTTGAAGACGACAACTCCGGGCGTGTAGATGATATCCCCGTTATGGAGCGGATCACCCGTTTTCCTGTGCGGCGTGTAGAATCCGTCCCACATTTCCTTAACATCAAGACAAGGATACAGAGTCGAGCATCTGCAAAGACACTCTTCCTGCGCTCCCGCACCTCTTACGACTCCGCCGCCCGGATTCGTGGATGACGCAAAATTATGAACTGCAGTCTTGAGTCCCTCCTTTGAGTATTCCGAAGCCGCCTCAAAAGATCTTTTACGAGATACGACGATCTTCGTATCGTTTTCGTTAAGTACCGAAGGATCAAATCCGGTCGCGTCTTTCTCGAGTATCAGCTTCTGTCCGCGGACAGACCGTTCCACAGCAGTCTTAAGAGATGCATCATTCATATAATGCAAACGCGTATCTTCAAAGACTTTCGCCCTTGCGTCTCTGTCACTCCAACCCATATGCGGTTCTCCTATACATCTGATATGAATTAATTATAGCAAATAATAAAAGACCGAAGTCTTTTGCCTCGGTCTCTTAATTATTTCGATTCTGTCAAAACAAATCTTGCTGGATCTTAACCAACTGCGATAGGTCTCCCCTCATTGGGATTTGCGCATTCTCCGCTGGGATAGAAATCGTATTCCAGGTCCTCTATCACGAAACCTACAACGTTGCTTACCATGAACGGGCCATCGAAATAATAGAACTTGTCACCCTTCTGGAGCCAGTCGTCATAGACAAGCGAACCGTCGGAATTTGCATAGATCCAGCGTTTCTCACCGTCGACCATGACAGAATACCAGCCTGTCAACATCTCGCCCGAATCTTTAAAGTAGTACCAGACATCACCTAACAGAAGCTCTCCTGTTACCATCGAGCCGTCATATTCATCGAAGTAATACCACTTGCCGCTGATCTTCTTCCAGTCATTCTTTACGTATTCGGTATCAGACGTGTAATAGCTCCAACCGTCTTTATCGTTACCGCGCCAACCGCCGCCGTCAGCCATAGCCGTGGCAGGCATAAAGCTAATTATCATTCCCGCAGTCATGGCTACTGCCAGGATCTTCTTTAAACCCATATTTGACATCTTCTGTTTGTAAAAGTTCTTTGATTATAGCAGAGTGTTGGCAAAACAACATATAAAAGGACTATCTCGTTTTGTTTTGAGATAGTCCTCTGTAAATACTTGATAGATTCTATATCCTTAAGCCGGATTTGCTCTTCCGCTCGGATTCGTGCAGACCCCGTGACTGTCAAAGTCATAATACTTGCCGTTGATCTTCATATTGGTCCTGTTGCATACCATGCCGGCACCGTTAAAATAATACCATTTGCCGTTCTCGTTAAGCCATTCCCTGTAGTACAATTTGCCGTTGGCCCTTGCACAATACCAATAACCTTTATAATCCTTATACCAGCCGGTTACCATCTGTCCGTTAGGCTTGAAATAGTAATAATCTCCGTCGATGTAAGTGAATCCGTTTTCGTACATATCTCCGACATCTTCATCGAAATAATACCAGCTGCCGTCGATCTGATGCCATTTGGTATACGCGCGGCCGTCAGATGCAAAATAGAACCATGCGGTTACGCTATCGGTAAGCTTCAGTTCGTACCAGCCGTTCCTCTTATATTTTCCGTTTCCGTCAAAGAAGTAGATATTATCATTATTGTCGGTCATCCATCCGTAACGCATGGCTCCGTAACGGTCCTCGTTGTTATAGAGGATCAGATCATTTAGAGCATCACCGCTGTTCTTGTTTTTGTCGACGAACTCATCAAAGAAATACCACTGTCCGTCAACAACCTTCCAGCCTGTATATGCCGCGCCGTTCGCACCGACATATCTCCACATCTTCTTGCCTTTATAGTCTCTATGAAAGATAACATCGACATCTTCGACCTTAACAAGATTTACGTCATCATATGCGATCCACTTGTTGGTATCCATGGCACCGTTTCCTGCGAAATGATAGAGCTTACCGCCTATCTTTTCCCAACTGTTGACTACCATCGCACCGCTCTCATCAAGGTAATACCAGGTCTTATTCTCTTCAAGCCAGCCCGTCTTCATGTATCCCGAAGCGTCGAAATAATACCACTTGCCGCCAATCTTCTTCCAGCTGTTCTTTACATATTCGGTATCACTGGTGTAGTAACGCCAGCCGTCAGCATTACTTCCCTGCCAGCCGGTTGTTGCAGCCAAAGAAGTTGTCGGGATAAATGTCATCATCATGCCTGCAGTCATCGCAACTGCCAGGATATTTTTAATACGCATACTCAATTCTCCTTATTCTCAATAATTTTTTCAATGGAATCCGGGAGCCGCAAAAGGCAGCTCCGGAATTTTATAACTCAGTAAAGATCCTTATGTTAAAGTGGTCCTTCCGCTGTAAGGATTTTTACATACGCCATGACTGTCAAAGTCATAATACTTGCCGTTGATGTAGTAATTATTCTTATTGCATGTCATCACGCCGATACTGCCGAAGTAATACCACTTGCCGTCCTCTTCGTACCATTCATAGGCATAAAGAGCACCATTATCCCTGGCCAGATACCAGCGGCCGCTCTTATCCTTATACCATCCGGTGATCATCTGACCGTTTTCTTTGAAGTAATAATACTTATTGTCGATCCTGTAGGAACCGTTTTCATACATGCTTCCGACGCCGGGAACAAAATAATACCAGCTGCCGTCGATCTGATGCCATCCGATATACGCACGTCCGTCCGGCTGGAAATAGAACCAGGCATCCGAACCCTCAAACAAAACAAGATTGAACCATCCGTCGTTCTTATATCTTCCTCTGCCGTCAAAGAAATACACAGAACCCTTCTTATCGGTCAGCCAGCCGTAACGCATGGCACCGTAGCGGTCCTCATTCTCATAAAGAAGGATACCGTTTAAGATATCGCCTGTATTATTATCAGTATCGATCTCCTCATCAAAGTAATACCACCTGCCGTCAACGACTTTCCATCCGACATAAGCAGCACCGTTCGATCCTACATAACGCCACATCTTGCTGTCCTTGAAATCCTTATGGAAAACAACGTCAACACCGGAGGTATCGATAAACTCTATATCGCCGTATGAGATCCACTTATTTGTATCCATGGCTCCGCTCGTGCCAAAATGATACATCTTGCCGTTTATCGTCTCCCAGCTGTCGACCAGCATGGCTCCGGTTTTATCAAGGTAATACCAAATTCCGCCGTCTTCGATCCAACCGGTCTGCATAAAGCCGGACTTGTCGAAGTGATACCACTTGCCGCCGATCTTTTTCCAGCTGTTCTTTACATACTCCGTGTCACTGGTGTAGTAACGCCATCCTGCCGCATTACTGCCCTGCCAGCCTGTTCCGGCCGCCATCGCAGTCGCAGGAATGAACGTCATCATCATGCCTGCGGTCATTGCCGCAGCGATGATCTTCCTGATAACCATATCTAATCCTCCCTTAAAGTGAATGAGAGTATTATATCAAAAATTAATTATATTTGAGGAGAGATATAGTTATTTCTGTGGCAGGTAAGTGCGCAGATCAGGCTTCAGGAAGCCATATCATCGTCATAATAATCGAAAAAATCTTCAATATCTTCTTTCCATCCGCGGCCGATCTCACAGCTCAATCCGGAAATATCGCGGAACCAGCTTCCGCTGGTAACATATCTGAATCTATTAAAGAATTCCTCACCAAGAGAGTTGATCCTCTCGGCCAGAGAGCAACGACGATTATCGGGGCAGATTATGCAGCCTTGTAAATTTATAAATCGATCAGATTCATAATCCAGTTCCGGATCATAATCAAGATCAATATCATCCCCGATCAGATCATTCTCAATGTCATCTTCGTTTTTGGAATAAATAAGAACTTTAGGTATGATCATATGCTGCACCTCTTTTCTCGATTGCACTCGTATCGGATTTTTAAATGTCTAACGGAAATTGTTTATTTAGGATAGAGCGCGGCAATACTGAATTCAACATTTCGCGGACCGATGTAAACAGAATGAAATAAACGGACATGATTCAAAGAAGAGGCCTCCCGAAGGAGGCCCCAGTTAATCATTTAGGATTACAGAATCTGATCACGGATTTTTGCAAACACCGTCCGTACCGAAGTCATATGCTACACTTCCGATAGTCACATTTCCCGTAACCATGGCGCCGTCACTACCTAAGTAATACCACTTTCCGCCATACGAGAGCCATCCGTTCTGCATTACGCCGCTATTCTTGAAGTAATACCACTTGCCGCCGATCTGCTGCCATCCGGTCTTCATGGCGCCGTCACTACCTAAGTAATACCACGTGCTTCCATCCGGGAACCAGAAGGTCTTCATAGCGCCGTTACCATCAAAGTAATACCACTTATTGGAAATCTCATTCCAGCCTGTTACCATAGCGCCTGAGTTCTCGAAGCAATACCACTTTCCACCAAGTTTCTGCCAGCCTTTTGCCATAGCACCAGAGTTATCAAAGTAATACCACTTTCCGCCAATCTGCCTCCAATTGGAAACCATCGTTCCGGAACTATCAAAGTAATACCACTTTCCGCTGATCTGCTTCCAACCGGTTACCATGGCTCCGGAGTTCTGTAAGTAATACCACTTACCATCAATAAACAACCATCCATTAGCCATGATGCCTGTCGCAGGATCCAGATAGTACCACCTTCCGTCCTTTACCCAGCCGGTCTGCATTGCACCGTTATCATAGTAATAATAATTACCGTTCTCTGATACCCAACCGTTAGCAGGAACTTCCTTGAATATAACCTCAACAGTAACATCCTTTGCGGGCATTGTGAACGAGTTACCTTCAATAGCAGTGCCGTCAACCTTGATCGTATCGAGTTCAAAGCCTTCAGCAGGTGTGACTTTAACAACGACCGTTTCACCCAGGTTAGCTTTTCCCTCAACACTGGCCGTACCGTTATCGCTGCAGACAACGGTGATCTGGTATTCGGTCTTCTTGAACGTAACAGTTACGACTGCATCAGCATCACCTACTGTAAACGAGGTACCTTCGATGGCAACATCGTTGACCTTAATGGTATCGAGTTCATAACCTGCGTCAGGTGTTACTGTAACAGTGATAACTTCACCCTTGACAGCAGATGTCTTGGATACGCCTGCCGTGCCGCCCGTAGTCTCGGATACGGTGATCGCATAAGTCTGTTCATAGATCTTGAACTTGACTTCCGCAGTACCCTTATAGAAACCGGTTCCTGTAACGGTGATCTTAGCTTCACCGACAGCGGTGTTATCAGAATACTGAACCGTGTAGTCAGTTCCGAGAACGAGAGTCTTATCGCCGTCCTTTAACGTTACTGCAGGAGTAATGGCATTGCCTGTATAGATCTGATCTGCAACAGAATCGATCGTAGCGCTTGCAATATCCTTGACGATCTTGAAGGAACTCATCGCGGAACCGCAGTAGCTGCCGATACCGTCAACACGGATCTTTGCCTCGCCCGGACCGACATTATCGAGGAAGTTAACTTCATAGTCGGAACCCTCAGTGAGTTCGACATTATCAAGAACAACCTTTACTGAAGGTTCAATAGCAGAACCCGTGTAGTCCAAATCTCCTGCAGGATCGAGAGTAATTACCGCATCAGCGATATTTGTTCTCTCGAAGAACTCGATAAACGGCCATTCATCGAGCCAGTCACTTACATCGAGAATAAGATTGAATTCATTCATGCCGACAAAAGCCTGATAGCCATAGTCATCAGCCGGAGTTACCGTGAAGACTGCCAGAGGGAAGTCGGAATTGAAGATAACCTTTGTCCATCCGTTATAGGACTTTCTCTCGACCTCTCCTTCAACTGCGATCGTACCTGTAAGCTCTCCCTCTGTCTCGGAATAGTACTGAACGACATACTGACCTTCGGTCTCGGGATCCGGCCACAGATTACAGTATTCGTACTGTTCTTCGGATGTGTAGATCCTTGCAACGAAACCCGTAAGTTCATTGGCAACAAATGAAAATTTATTGCCGTCACGATCCATCCACATTCTCGAACCATCAGAGAATTCCAATTCGATGCAGTAAACGTCGCCTTCAACCTCGATAGTGGGTTCATCACCTCTGCCAAAGCGGTTGATGCCCTCAGTGATCTCGCTGTTAACGATAGTTACATCGCCACTGTCTTCGCCCATTGCGAATTCGACAGTCCATTCACAATCGAAGATGCCGTCCTGATAAATAGGTGCAACATCGTATGTGATCCAATGATCGCCTCTCTCGAACTCATAAACGAGCTCGTTACCAAGTCTTTCCATGATGACCTGATCGCCGAACCTGACGTCAATGCCGTAGATCTTCATATCGGGATCAGTATAGAGGTATCTGAGCGTCAGTCTCTCAAACTCATTGTCGAGAGGGATGAAATTATCCTGTACTGCCTGATAGGTATTGCCGCCGTCAGTGCTGTACTCGGCATCAAGACCAGAAACCGGCATTCCGTTAAGATGGATTCCTTCCTGTCTCTGATAGTGGAAATTGAAGCTGGGATTCCAAACCCAATTCTCAGTGAAGAAACTTGTAACATCCCAGTCATAGACATAATCATTATCGATGACAAGATCAGTTATGTCTTCATCTGCGATCCACACATCAAAATCAGCATTTTCGGGAACATTAACTTTGAGTCCGATCTTAACCTCAGGATCAGGATCTTCAGGATCACGTTCAACAATGATCCTGTACCAGCCGCAGCTGCATGCCCATTCCTTTATGTAAGGAGACTCAAGGATTTCGACATAACCCTGCTCTGCATCTTCCGGGAAATCATAGTTATTAACCCAAAACTCGACCATACGCTGGTTTTCGCCTTCACTCCAAAGATGCTGTACCTTGTACTCATCAGCAGTCATATAGATCTTGATCTCTACGGCACTCGGTGAGTCAGGAGTATATGAATACTTACCGTTGTTCGGAACGAGAAGGCGTTCTTCACCTGAATCGACGATATTGGCATAAACTGCGTATACTTCTTCATCGATCGTGAATTCGATCGGAGTTCCGACAGTCAAAGGAGTGTTTGCGTTGACAGTGACACCGGCATCCATTAACTTCTCTTCAAGTTCCCAGGAACCTTCACCGTTGACAAAGATAATATAATTGCCGTCATAAGGTGCATTCCAATCGATAACGTCGATACGGTAATTGCCCCAGCCTGAAGCAGGCTTTTCGAGCGTAAAGTAGTAACCTTCAGCGTCATCAAACGGCAGCTGGGATCTGTGTCTTACGCCGTCAAAGTACTCAAAGCCTACTCCGAACGCGAGATGGGACTCATCGTCATATTCAAAACGGAAGACGATCTTATCAGCATCCTTATACTCCTCAGGAGTTATGAGCATCTCGTCCCATCCGCCGAATTCGTTATCGAAATGTCTTTCCGTGAGCTGTACGAAATCGCCGCCGTCAATGCTGTAGTAAACTCTTGCACCGTGGGAATCAACGGATATTCCGTTGCATCCGATGGGATTCTCAAATCCTGCATTGATGTTATAGAATGAATCTCCCCACTCGTTTTCGCCGACTGAAGTGATCGTGTACGTATATGTTCCGTCGCTGTTTGCGACAAGACCTTCAAGTTCGGAGAGAACAGGTCTCTTATCATTCTCATCATCCTTACGGTCAACATACTCGACCCAATCTCCACTGTCATCAAAAGAGATGCTGCGCAGCATGTTGCCTGCACCAGGTGTCAGGATAACGGGGATTCCGCCGCTCTTCAAAACGCTCTTATCGAAGATCGCACGGACTCTGCCGTCTCCGTTAGGACAAGATTCCATAGCGATTGGCTTAATACCTTTTGCAAACTCGACCTTACCGTCTCCCCAACGGTTGAGTTCGACCTGAACCTGACCGTTCTCAGGATGGAGAGCGTCAAAAGCGGACCACCAGATATTGATCTCGATCATGCCGTATCTTGAAGGAATGAACGGGACTTCAAAGTTATCGTCAAGAATTATGCGGTACTCAGGATCTTCCGCATATGTTGAGTAGAACAGTTCCGCTTCACCGTCGTAGCTGTACTGACGGAACTCGATGATGGGATCATTATAACTATAACCTTCAGGAGGTATGAGCTTAAACGTCAGAGGAGTTTCCAGATCATATCCGAACGGTTCACCATCACCGACAAGTTCATCGTTGATAAGGACTTTTGCTTGCTGGTAATCCTCACCTTCACCGTCATTCCACCAGCATTCGTCATAGCGGACGACAATGTCCTGATCACCGAATTCCCTGTATTCGAAATTAAAATCAGGGCTGTACCACTGATTGTCGAAGACTATTCCTGCGATATCATAGACGAAAACATTATCGTTTTCGATGACTTCAGTAGTGTAATCCTCGTCATTCATCCATACGCTGAATGCAGCATTTTCGGGAACATTGACCTTGATCTCGAGCTTTGCTGCTTCATAGTCAGGTTCTTCTCTGTCATATTCAACGATGACCCTGTAGTAACCCAGGCTTTCTGCGACCCTCTTGATATGCTCATTCTCAAGGATCTCGACTGAACCCCATTCTACATCTTCAGGGAAACCGTCATTGCGGACACGGAATTCGACCATGCACTCATTCTCATTCTCGGGTTCAAGGTGCATGACCTCAAACTCTTCCTCTGTTGTATAAACATGGAATTCAATTGGACGTGAATTTTCCGGCATGAAGGAATATACGCCGTCTTCAGGGAAGATCTCCCAATCACCGGGATTACCGCCGATGCTTACATAGACACCGTAGACTTCTCCGTCGATGGAGAACTCGATGGGTTCTCCGACTTTAAAAGGAACAGGACTGTCAGAGACTTCAGGATCGACCTTAAGATTCCATGAATTATCGCCCTGGAGATAGATCATGTACGTGTTATCGTACGGCATAACCCAGTCGAATACTTCGATCCTGCATGAACGCCATCCGCCCTCAGGCCTTTCGAACGTGTAATAGTACTCATAGTCATTTTCAGTTTCCAAAGGCTGGCAGGAATAAACGTATTCCGTATCGAAATACTCCATCTTTATACCGTTCAGGAATTTCCACGCACGCTCATCCTCATTAACTACGAATTTGAAGGTTATCTCATCGTAATCGCGGATCTCTTCTTCAGGAAGCAGATGTTCATCCCACTCAAAGCCTGATTCCTCATCAACGAAGTGCTGCCATTCGACGGGATAATAATTCTCGCCGTCTGCAGTGTAGTACACATCAGTTCCGTTGTCATTGACCGAGAAGCCTGGGGCTCCTATGGGATTCTCGCAGCCCATGTTGATACTGAATTTGGTAATATCATCTGAATACGGTTCAAATGAACCGATCGTGAAAGTGAAAGTACCGTCTTCATTCATAGTGAGATACTCGAGATCAGACAAATAAGGTCCCGGAGCTCCCTGATCGAATCCGGAATGATACTCATCACTTACGAAATCATCGAGCGCATACGACAGACTCCACAACGTGCAGCCGTAGTATGGTGTGATAGTAACTACAACAGGGTTTTCCTCATCAACATCAGATCTATTGAATATTGCCCTTATAGTACCGTTGGATGCCTCAGCCGTATAAAGAGGCTCAACGCCTGCAGAGAAATCAACATCTCCCCAGCCCCAGCGATAGATATCGAACCTGATCTGACCTTTCTCGGCCTCTAGCGTGTCGACATCGCTCCAATATACATGTACATAGATCGGAGTATTTTTTACCGGAGTAAAAGAAAATTCACCGGTTTCATTCAGGACGATCAGATGATCGGGATCCTCTGAATCAGTGGAATAATACTCCTCTCCGTCATCACCGGGATTACCCTGACGAAGCACGACTTTGCACTCATTGAGGTAATAATCGCGGTATTGTTCCAATCTGAAAACAAGTTCCTCATTAGGTACAAAATTAATGACAGAACCGTCTTCGACATACTCACCGTTCACCTGGACAAAAGTATGGGGCATATCCTCATTTTCTTCTCCGTCCGGGAACGAATAATCATCAAAACTTACCATCAGCTGACCATTCTCAAGAATGATCTCATCGGCACTTACCGTCTGCACGAGACTCGGCAGAACGGAAAAGCCCAGGCAGATCGCCACAAGCATTGCCGTCAAACGTTTCAATGTTCTCATATGGGATTCCTCCTTTTTAGAGTCGAGAAATGTCATCTCATTGTAATTATAACAAGTTGTTAAATTTCTTTTATGAATAACTGATGAATGAAATGAATAAAGTTATTGAACAAATCAGAATATTCTGCACAAAAAAGCAGTGAACCTTAGTAAACACAAAGAAAAACGGCAGATGATCATTCCTGCCTGAGAGTGATCTGAAGGACCGGTACCGGGCCGATATCTGAAAGTTTGTAATCCTTTATCCTTTTCCCCTGTTTCCAGATGAAATGAGGGATGTTTATCATCTGCACTATATCCCTGCTTATATCGGCACGGTCCAGCAGGCTGATAAGTTCGGAATAACTCTTTTGGATATCGGCTATTGCATCATATCTTTGCTGGGCATACTCGACGCTGAGTCTCAGCTGATACGGGTCATCGTTATTTTTTCCAATGGAGAAAAGGTGCATAAAACCATGGTAAGTATAAAAGTTATACTTCATGTCCGGCTCGGATATGCCAAGAAACAAAAGAGTTCCTTTATTGCAGTCAGGATCTGTCTCCTGATCGCACAGGCTGACTAGTCCTCCTGCGGCCGGAGCAGCGATCCTGAGCTTATCCCATTGTTTATACTTCCAATCCGCCGGCCAATCGAAGACCAGATCCTTATCACCCATGAAAGCAGACTCATGGATCTCAGTCTTTGAAGAGGGCATCCTGACAGAACCGAGCATGAAGCATCCGCTGAACGCATAAGGTCCTATCTCTTCGACAGAATCCGGAAGTTCAATACTCTTAAGCGCTGTACACTCTGAAAAGGCATAACTGCCTATCTTTCTGACCGAAGAGGTTAATAACACGCTCTGGAGATTGCTGCATCCCGAAAAAGCATTGTCCTGGATCTCACTCACAGACTCAGGGAAACGCACTTCCCTGATCCATCTGCAGTCCTCAAAAGCCTTGCTGCCTATTGATTTAACATCACCCGGAATGACAGCAATTGCAGACGCTCCGTTGTATCGCTTTAAAACGCCGTCCTCTGTCTCGAAGTCCTCCAATATGCTTATATCACCTTTGATCTCGGTTACGAGCTTTATGTAGTTTTCGACTATGGCATCCTTGACGACAAAAGGCTTCCCGCAGTGAATGCATATGGAAGCGCTCTCGTCTGAATCTATCCTCAGTTCAGCACCGCAGAAAGGACATTCTAAAGGAATAAACGGCATATAACCTCACTAAAACTCGTTTTGGCTATTTACCAGCTTGTGACTGATATTTATAAATCTCCGAAATGAATATATCATATCGGCTCTTTAAGGGCACTAGCCTTATGCCTCTACCTGATATAATTCAGGCTGCTTTTATCTTGATTATCTGTTCTCCTGTCTTGATGGGAATTGCTCTTGTGTCACCCAGCTTCATCATCTGATATGCAGCATTTACGTCTGCGTTAATGAAGATCCCGCTGTTGCTCTTAAATAATCCTCGTTCTATTCTTCGTGTCTTGTCATAGTAAGTTCTGGTTGGCTTTTCTCCGTCAAGATAACTCGTTCCGCTCGTGTAACTCTCGCGTACGGTTTTTACCTCTATGCCTTCAAGTCGTGCTTTGTATGTGATCATGTCCGTAAGTGTCTTATACGGTATGGATACAAAGTTCTGGTTTGTTATGTTTCCCATCTGATGAAGATATTAACAGAATAGGCAATAATCTTTCTGATAAATTCCCATCCGATATTGAATTAATAGCTTATTTCAAGGAAAAAAGCACCATCAAAAACAGTAAACCTTAAGAAATATAAGGCTTAACTACTATTATATTTACTACCTCTTTTACTACCACTTAAACCAAAAACAGATAAAAATGACGACATAAGACGAAAAGCTATAAAAAAGGTGAAAGTTCACCAAACCCATATGTTTATTGATAAAAAGGCTCTCCATGAAACTACATGAAGAGCCTTGATGATTGGTGCAGATGGCGGGACTTGAACCCGCACGAGATTGCTCCCACTAGCACCTGAAGCTAGCGCGTCTGCCAATTCCACCACATCTGCGTGCGGGATAGATTTTATAACATGATGCATTTTTTTTCAATAAGAAGGTTATAATCACAATATGAATAAGGTAAATGTCTCCGTTACAGATCTGGCTTCCTATATCTCGCGCCGCGGCAATCTTGCCGGAGGCTCATACGGCTCGGTATCAGGCGTCGAGGGAACAAGGCTCCACCAGCGTGTCTTCTCTGATCTGAAGAAGGCATACGGAGACATCATCACAACCGAGGAAACACTGAATTTTGACTACATCTCCGATACAGGCATGATACTTTCCGTCAACGGCAGGATCGATGCCATGATGCTCAACACGGGCAAACCGCCTATGATATTCGAGATCAAGTCATTTAATTCGACCAAGGACAGTTTTGAAGCGCTGGTGCGTCCCGAGCACGTCACCCAGTTAAAGCTATACGGAGCAATGTATCTGCTTACAAATTCAGATGTTCTCGATGTCAGGCTCACGTTGAGATATGTCTCCATAACTACGCTCGAGAGTTTTGAAAACACTTATGAGATGTCTTTCGAAACGGCAAATAAGCTGTGGGAGGATATCTGTTCGGAATACTGCATTTTCGCGCAGACCCTGCTCGACTATCAGAACAGCCTGCTCGATACAGTATCGCAGATCAGGTTTCCTTTCGACACGATAAGGCCGGGACAGAAGGAATTCATGAAAAAGGCGCTGCTGGCGCTGAACTCACAGGAAGCATTCTTCGTGGAGGCGCCAACGGGCATAGGAAAGACCGTGTCCGTCCTCTACCCTGCCATTAAAGGGCTCGTCAAGAACAGATACGACAAGATCTTCTATCTGACCGCAAAAGAAGCCACGAGAGGCGTTGCGGAATCAACGATCAACCAGATGAGAAGGTCCGGACTGATTATAAGATCCATCACGCTACGCTCCAAGGAAAAGATGTGCCCGTTCGGCACTGAATGCGATGCGAAGTTCTGTCCGCTCGCCAAAGATTACTACGGCAAGCTGAAGGCCGCTTTGGCGGAATCCCTTGTATTGGATGAGATAACGCCGGAAAAGATCACCGAGATCGCACTCAGGCACGGAATATGCCCGCACGAGTTCATGCTCGACACCATGAACTACTGCACTGTCGTAATAGGCGACTATAACCACATATTCAGCCCGAGAGTATCAATGATATCCAAAGAGCCCGGCAATCAGCGCATCGCCGTACTTGTCGATGAGGCGCACAACATGATAGACAGGGGACGCGACATGTTCTCTGCCTCCTTCTCACTTAGCCTCATCGATGAGATGCTCCAGGATTTCAAGGGCAGGGACACGAAGATCGAGACGATGATACATCAGCTCAGGAATTATTTCGTGAATATAGGAACATGCTTTGATTCATCGAGTTCCTGCTTCAAACTGATGGAAGAAGCAGATGAGCACAAAGTCCTGATGACTGAGAACTGGGAAGCGATGAGGCAGCCTCCGAGGCAGCTATATGCCAAGCTCTGGTATACGATAAGCCGCCTGTCACCTGTTCTGGACAGGCTGGAACAGGGCCAGTGCAGGAGGACTTCGATGAAGTTCTTCTTCGAAGCAAGATATTTCCTTACTGTGCTCGAACACTATTTCGACAACGCATACATAACGACCGCATCCAGAGAAGGAAAAGAGATCACCATAACGCTGAACTGCCTGGACTGCGCGTCCAAACTCGACTACATAATCAGGGACAGGCTGTCGGTCATATTCTTCTCCGCGACCTTTACTCCGTATGAATACTACCGCAACTGTCTCGTGGGACCGGACTGCGACTATTCGTCATTCCTGAGGCTCCCCTCGCCTTTCCCGCCCGAAAATCTTGAGATCATGATAGATTCAGACATCTCGACCGCATATAAGAACAGGTCGCTGACTCAGGATGAACTGGCATCGAGGATCGCGGAATGCCTTAAGGACAGGACGGGAAACCACATGATCTTCTTCCCTTCATTTGAGTATCTTCAGCAGATAATGCCGAGGATCAGCAACGAACTTACGGCAAAAGGCGTTGCCGACTTCAAGATCATATCCCAGATATCCGACATGACGAGCATCGAAAAGGAAGATTTCCTGAAGAGCTTCAGTGAACCTTACAAGGGACTTCTTATCGGAGCCGCCGTACTGGGCGGACATTTCGGCGAAGGAATAGACCTTGTCGGCGACAAGCTCACGGGCGTCGTAATTGTCGGCGTGGGGCTTCCGAAGATCACTCCCGAACGTCAGATCTTGAGCAACTACTACTCCGAGAGGTTCGGCGACGGGTTCGCTTTTGCATACAGATTCCCCGGCTGGCAGAAAGTTCTTCAGGCAGTCGGCCGCGTCATAAGGACTGAAACTGATACGGGATTTGCACTCCTGATAGATTCAAGACTTGCAAATCCCGAGTATACGATGTTATTCCCCGATCACTGGAAGATCTGATCTTACAGTGTGACGGTAACCTCCGAAGGCTTATCTCCTAAAGTGATAACACCCTGACAGCCTTCGACCTCATATGTTCCTTTTGCGCCTTTGATGTTTACGATACCGTCAGAATTGGTGCGGATGACTTCGCCTTCTGTCCACCACTCACCCTTAATGAGGTTATGGAGTTTTGTATAAGCAGGCTTGATCCTGTTGTCTTTTGTGATAAGACCGCTCGGAGCGCCAAGCCATGCGCCGTCGGCAAAATCCCATCCCGTTACGGCCTTCACATTGGGATCGGCAAAGAGGATCTTATACATCTCTTCCCATTCCCGTGCCTGTCTTTCCTCACCTTCAGGTGTCGTAGGCCACTCTTCGACCTGCCAGTCGTTAAGGTCTTCGATATATTCAGGGATGAGGCTTCCGGATACCAGCGTGTTCTCGGTAAAGTGGATCGGAAGACCGAATCTGCCGAACCGTTTAAGCACGTCGTAGAGCTTCTCAGTTCCCCAGTATCCCTGGTGCTGATGCGACTGGATGCCGATCGCTGAGAACTCAACGCCTGCCTCGAGACAATCTTCGATCAGCTTCTCGTATTTGGGTGATACATTAAAATCATTAATAAGGAAAGTACCTTCGGGATTTGCGGCTCTTGCTGCGGCAAAGACCTCTTTTACGAGCCCAACCTGTCCGTACCTTTTGCACAGTCTCGTGACGGCATTATCGTACTTATCAAAGATGGGCATGATGACAACTTCATTGATTACATCCCAGAAATCGATAACGCCCTTGAAAGCCGTTACTTCCCTGTTGATACGCTCGAGCTGCTTATCCATTATTACTTCATCAGGATACTTCATGAGCCAGTCGGCACAAACCGTATGCCAGCAGAGCGGATGGCCCTTCGGCGTTACGTTATTGGCTCTCAATTTCTTTGCGGCAGTCATGAGCTGGTCGTAATGCGGATGTCCTTCTTCGGGTTCATAACGTCCCCAGTAAAAAGGAAGCGTTCCGTAGTTGAACATTGCAAGCCACTTCTCCAACCTGTCAGGATCGGCTTTCTTGCCTTCAAACTCAAGAAAATCAAAAGCTCCGGAACCAAACATGAATTCATGAGACTTCTGATTTAATACCAGTTCTTTATCAGCAACCGGGTTGCCATTCTTATCTAATACTCTTACAAGGGATTCACCTAAGCGGTGCGAAGGGACGGATGAAATGTTCATTGGCATTTTCCTCTCTTTGTTCATTCATATGAATGATTATATATTATTCAAAACTCTAAGGCTGTCATATTTTTTATCAAAATGCACAGAAAGATAGTCTGTTGTAAGGTCTTTCAGATCTCTTTCGGTCTTCTTGTCAGCAGTCGAAGTAAAAAGCTTCTTCAGATCGCACGTTGCAAAATAGTTCAGCGCCCTTACAGCGGATTCATCGAGAAGCCTGTCAAAAGTCCTCGAAAGATTCTTATCGCTGTTTATTCCGCCCGCGATGTTTATCAGGTACCGGTTCGGCTTATCTCCCGATGCGACATAGCTCGGACTGGATAAGTCATAAAGGACAGTAAAACCTGCTATTGAAAGCAGTCTCCAGTTAAAGGCCGAATAGATGAGCAGATATTTATCTTTGTTATTTGCAAGATAGTAATATGCGTAAACGGCAAGTTCATAAGCCTCTTTGGCATTCTCGCTCTGCAGTGTGCAGTCTATGAGACAAGACGAGATATGAGCCGCAACGGTCATCTGCTCCAAGCTCTCCATTATCTTCGAATTGCTCTCTATGATCGAAGCATCCTTGAGGTAATAGTAACCGTGTGATACCGATACCACGAAGTCACAGAGCATGTACGGCATTGAAACAAAAGCAAGCGTGGCGCCCGGCTTGGCAACGCCCTTGGCGCATATGGTTATAAGTCCCCTGTCTGCAGTAAGGACAGATAAGAGTCTGTCCTTTTCCTTATAATCACTAGAACGGATTATGAGACCGCGGCAGTTAAAGGGATCCATTATTCGTCGGAGTCTTTGTTAAGACCAGTCTCCGAGAGCAGCGCGTCGTTGTTCTGCCAGTCATTCCTTACCTTTACGTAAAGGTCAAGGTAGACTTTGCAGTCCAGCATCCTCTCGATGTTCCTTCTTGCGGCGGTACCGATGCGCTTGATCATCTGTCCGTCTTTTCCGATGATGATCGCCTTATGCGAATCCCTGCTACAGATTATGTCGGCTTTGATGACGACAATGGTACGGTCATCTCCGTCCGTTATCTCTCCGTCGTCGTTCTTCTCTTTGAATTCGTTGATGATGACCGCTGTTCCGTGCGGTATCTCCTGATCCGTATAGTGCAGCACCTGCTCACGGATGAGTTCGGCAGCGATAACGCGCTCAGTCTGGTCTGTCAAGTATTCGCTGTCGTAGAGCCTGGGACCCGCGGGCAGCATTTTCGCGATCACTGTAAGAAGCAGGTCGACATTCCTTCCGGTCTTTGCGCTTACGGGAACAACGTCTGCGAAATCGTAAAGTTCGGAATACTTCTGCGTCAGCGGCAGGAGTTTTTCCTGACCTGCCTCATCGTATTTGTTTATTGCAAGGATAACCTGCTTGTTGCTCTCTTTAAGAAGCGATAAGAGTTTCTTCTCGACAGCGCCGGGCTCAGGGAATCTGCCGTCTGCGATAAGCACTACGCAGTCGGCGCCAAGAGCAGCCTTATAGGATCTGTCGACCATGAATTCGCCCATCTTTGAAGTCGGCTTGTGGATACCCGGAGTATCGGTAAAGATTATCTGCGTATCCTCGGTATTATAGATGGTCTTAATGTTGGTCCTGGTCGTCTGGGGCTTGTGCGATACTATCGCTATCTTCATGCCCGTTATGTAGTTAAGGAGCGTGGATTTTCCGACATTGGGTCGTCCCAAAAGAGCGACGGTACCGCAGTGTTTGCAGGGCGCTCCGGCCGGGATCAGACCTTCGGCGGGTGTATTATCCCTGTGGTTATCCATCTCGTATACGTCTTCGAGCTCATCTTCAAAAGCAAGGTCCAGAGCTTTCATGATCCTCTTCTGCTTGTCAGTCATTATCTCATCAGCAATTGCCTCTGTATCGGGCGGCAGCATTTTGCCGTACTGCTCCATTGCAATAAGCTTGCCGTGCAGTCTCATTTTGGGAGGAAGACCGACAGTGATATGTACATCAGATGCCCCTTTTTCCTTGGCTTCCTGTAAGATTTC
>CAMVGO010000014.1 GCA_947167045.1 uncultured Clostridia bacterium | reverse complement strand
CAACGATCTTCTTGATCTCATAGGGCGGGATGCCTGCGCCTACGCAGCCGTAGCCTGCGAGAGTTGAAGAGGATGTAACCATCGGGTAGATGCCCATGTCCGGATCCTTCATGGTTCCGAGCTGACCTTCGAGAAGGATCTTCTTTCCTTCCTTGATTGCTTCGTAGAGGTAAGCCTGTGTATTAGTAACGAAAGGCTTGATGAGTCTTCCCTGCTCGAGCATCTCGGCAAGGAGCTCGTCAGCATTGATGGGATCCTTGTGATAAAGATTTACGAGAAGTGCGTTCTTGATCTCAAGAACTCTGTTTATCTTTTCCTTCAATGTCTCCTCGTCGAAGAGCTCGGAAACCTGGAAACCGATCTTTGCATATTTGTCTGAGAAGAAAGGAGCGATACCTGACTTTGTGGAGCCGAAGGCCTTGCCGCCGAGTCTTTCCTCCTCGAACTTATCGAAATCAACATGGTAAGGCATAACGACCTGTACTCTGTCGGATACGAGGAGCTGGGGGTTAAGTCCCTTTTCCTTTATCTCGTTATACTCTTTGATGAACTTTCTGATATCAAGTGCAACGCCGTTGCCGATTATGTTCACGATGTTCTCGTGGCATACTCCGGAAGGCATGAGGTGAAGAGCGAATCTTCCGTGGTCGTTGATGATGGTGTGTCCTGCATTTGCTCCGCCCTGAAATCTGATGACGATGTCAGACTCACTTGCAAGAAGGTCAGTGATCTTACCCTTTCCTTCGTCGCCCCAGTTGGCGCCAACTATTGCCGTTACCATATTTATTCCTCCAAAAATTGATGTCTCTTTAAAAGATTTATTAAAAACCCGCGCCAATTATAACAGAAATATTTAAAATATGGGGATTTTATGTTCAGGCTTCTTCCGAAGTCTCTTCAACAGAGGGAGCCGGCGTCTCTTCGGTTGATTCCGCGGTGGTCTCCAAAACAGTCTCGTAATCCGTCTCAGCCGTTGTTTCAACGGTCTCAGATGTCTCCCCTGCCGTCTCTTCCGTCTGTCCTGACGTTTCTTCTGTATAGGGTTCCGTATAGGCTGCCGTAGTCTCTTCGGGCTCCGGATCAGGCTCCATCCTGCAGATGACCACCCTTCTCCAGCCGTGCCTTCCGTATTCGTAAGTGCATGTGACGAGCGTGAGCTGCCTTGTGTCAGTGATGTTTCCCACAGCCATGTCGACCAGATCATCGGCACTTACTATCTTGGATTCCTCGACATAGAAGACCTTCTCAACGCCGTCGGTCCCCTTGAAGACGACCTTGTCTCCTATCTTCAGTTCGCTCAGCCTGTGAAACATCGATCCGTCCTTGTAGTTATGCCCCAGAATCGTCGCATTTCCGATCTCTCCGGGCATTACGGAATCGGGATAGTGACCCAGTCCGTATCTCAATGAGACCTTCGTGGCTTCATCCCATACAGAATACTTGATGTTGATCCTGCTTATGCTCAGGATGCCGATCGAGTTAAGGGTTACATATCCGCCGGAACCCTCTTCCTCTTCTTCGGTCTCTTCTGGTTCTTCGATGAAATCGTATTCTTCGCCGCTAACCTCGTTTCCGGTCGCCGGAACGACGAACGTCATCTCCGCCTCATCTGCTCCGGATTCGAAGATCTTCTGTTCTATGACATTGAGAGCTTCGCCTGAGATCCTCTGTCTGTTGAGGCGCTTTATGGGCTCTATCAGCAGCAGGATGATGCCTGTAATGAGGAAGACAACGCTCAGGATTATGAGTCCCGTACTGACCGCCTTTGACCTGGATCTCTCCTTACTGCCGTGGTATTTTTCTTTCATTATCCTGCCTGATTTTTCAAAGATTTTTAAGGTAAAATGCTTATTCATTATACTCTTAAACCGTGATAATATGTTAAACGCACGTCTTTTTGGTTACGGAGGGGTTACATGGACAGATCGATCTGGGATAATGCGCTTAAACTTCTGAATTATGATTCAAATATCGACAAGTTCACATATGATTCCATCCTCTGCAAGATGAGCATCGCCCACTGCGACAATGACGTACTGGTTCTCGCCGCAAGAGATGAATTCTCTCTTAACCTGGTAAAGGGTCAGAAGCTCGGCAAGATCATTGAAGAAGCAATAAAGACTGCCAACGGCGGCAAGCCTTGTGCCGTCAAATTCATTCTTGAGGGTGACGAGAATGCTCTCAATTCATCCGTAAATTCCGAGAAAAAGGCGGCAAGACAGGCAAAGAGCGAGGTTCCCACTTCTACAGGCCTGAACGGTGAGTTCACTTTTGCAAATTTCATAGTCGGTGACTGTAACCGTTTCGCACACGCTTCTGCCGTTTCCGTTGCTTCAAAGCCAGGTCAGAAACAGAGAAACCCTTTCTTCCTGTGGGGTAATTCCGGACTCGGAAAGACACACCTCATGAAGGCTATCGGCAATGCGATCATAGAGCAGCATCCCGAAAAGAAGGTCATCTACACGACATGTGAAGCCTTCACAAATGCTTTTATCACATGCACCCTTAATAAGAATTATACGGAATTCCGTAAAAAATACCGTACCGTAGACGTACTTCTCATTGACGATATCCAGTTTCTTATCGGTAAGGAAGGTGTCCAGACTGAATTTTTCAATACTTTTGAGGCTTTGATCGAGGCAGGCAAGCAGATCGTTATCACATGCGACAAGGCTCCTTCGAACCTTACCGAACTTAACAGCAGGCTTACCTCCCGTTTCCAGGACGGCATAATGTTCGATGTCCAGCCACCGGATTTTGAGACCAGAAAAGCCATATTCTTAAGCAAGCTCAAGAATGAGAATTTCGATCTCTCCGATGAGATAATCGATTATGTCTGCGAGAATGTCACTACCAACATCAGACAACTCAACGGCGCGTTCAATACGATATCTTCTTATGTTACTCTCGCTAACGGTGAGCTCTCTCTGGAAGACATCAAGAAGATAATCATGCCCATCGTATCTCCTAATAAGAAGAAATATCTGACTCCGGAGATAGTCATTAATGCCGTTGCAAACTACTATGACCTTACTCCCGACAAGCTTACTTCTAAGCTCAGGAGCGCCGAGATATCGACAGCCCGTAATGTCGCCATGTTCATATGCAGGGATTATCTCGAATTGAAATATGAGAAGATCGGTCAGATCTTCGGCGGACGCAAACATACGACCGTAATGCACGGCTGTGACAACGTTGATGCCGATGAGACACTCAAAGCCCAGGCTGAGGAGATCGTAAAGCTCATCTCATGATATGAACAATAATTGTTCTTAAGTGCAAAACTTCCGGTAGATTTACTGTAGACGGTTTGTGTACAAATGTAACAGTGTTCAAAACAGTGTTCTTTTGAACATCAAACTAATTTGTTATATACATCTTCTGTTTATGAAGAATGCATGAAAATACGGTGTTTTGCTTAGTTTTGAACATTTCGACACGGCATAATAGAGCGGATAATAGCTTAAACAAAATACTACAGGGACAAAAGTCCGGAGTCCTGAAAATGTCCTAAAAACAGATGTTTGTAACACCGTTAAACTATACATTTTTTATTATATTAAGTGTATAATGTTTGAAATATTTTATTTTCGGAAAGGCGGCACTTTCAGATGAAGTTCACATGCAGCAGAGATGACTTGGTCAATAACGTATCCATAGTTCAGAGAGCTGTTACTACCAACAGTACAGTAAATATCCTTAACGGTATTCTTATAGAAGCAGCAGATGACAATAAGATAAAGCTCACGGGCTACGATCTTCAGACAGGTATTGAGGCCGATGTTGAAGCCAGTGTTACTGAGAAGGGTTCCGTAGTAATAGATTCCAAGTTCTTCGGAGATATCATCAGAAAACTTCCTGAGCCTGAAGTAGACATTATTTCAGATTCAAATTATCAGACAACGATTAAGTGCGGACAGGCCGAGTTCAAGATCTCCGGTCTCGATCCCGAACCGTTCCCGAAGATCCCCGAGATCGACGAGAATGAAGCTGAGAAGATCGTAATGGGTCAGAAGATCCTCAAGAACATGATCAACCACACAATCTTCGCAGTATCAAAGGATAATTCACGTCCTGTTCTCACAGGAAGCAATATCGTAAGCGACGGTTCCGTTCTTTCCGTAGTATCAATCGACGGTTTCAGAATGGCCATCAACCGCGAAGACATGGGTAATGACTTCCCTAAGATCAATTACATCGTTCCCGGTAAGGCTCTTACCGAGATGAGCAAGATCTTAAGTGATGACGAGGATGCTGAGATCAATATCTACACATCCATGCAGAATCTCTTATTCGATATCGGTAACGTAAGAATGATCTCTCGTCTTATCGAAGGCCAGTTCATCAACTTTGATTCCATCATCGCAAAGAACCCCAAGACAGTCATTACGATCAACCGCAAGCAGTTCCTTGATGCAGTTGACAGAGCTTCCCTCATCATCATGACAGATGACCGCAAGTGCCCTGTAAGATTCCTCAGCAATAATCCTTCCGAGCTTACAGTCCAGGCTACTTCTGCAAGAGGTAATCTCCAGGAGAATATCGACATCAGTCTTGAAGGTGATCTTATAGATGTTGATTTCAACTCAAGATATGTTATCGATGTACTCAAGAATATAGATGATGAGATCATCAAGGTTGAAGTAAACGGCGGACAGGGACCCTGCATCATCAAGCCGGTCGAAGGCGAGAAATATATTTATCTGATTCTTCCTATCAGAAGATAATGTTCATAAGAAGCATACATCTTACAAACTTCAGAAATTACGGAAGGCTCGATCTGGATGTCGGGCCTTCTGTTAATATCCTGTACGGTAATAATGCTCAGGGAAAGACCAATCTGGTCGAAGGCATATATGTTGCTTCGAGCATTGCGTCACACAGGACGAGCAAAGATCAGGATCTGATTAAGTTCGGTGAGAATGAATACTGTACCGCTCTGGATCTCACTGATGACGACGGCAGCAATGTCCAGCTGTCTTCATGTTATTACACCGACAGATCGGATCTGAGCAAAAACGGAAAGAGCGGAAGGCTTCTTTTAAGGGATAACGCGCCTGTGGACAGAATATCCGATTATATCGGCGTATGTAACATTGTTATCTTCGCTCCTGAGGATCTGAATATCGTAAAAAATGCTCCTGCATACAGAAGAAAGTTCCTCAATACGCTCATATCGAAGATATCACCGTCATATTTTAACCTCCTCAGCAGCTACAGCAGGCTTCTGGCGCAGAAAAATGCACTTTTGAAGCGTCTGAAACCAAATGAGGATATGCCGGGACTTGCGGATGAACAGCTCAATTTCTGGGATTTCTCGCTTGCAGATCTGTCTGCGGAGATAATTCTCAAGAGATACAGGTTTGCAAAACTTATATCGGATATGGCTTCAAAGCATCACGGGAGCATTTCAGGCGGCAAGGAAAACCTTTCCATAGAGTACAGTACCATATTTGGCGTTGTAGGGGCCTTAGAAACGTTTCTGACAAAAAACAGTAAATATGACGAGTTCATGCATAAAGGCCTCTCAGAGGACGATTACGGGCGAATTAAGGGTATTCTTTCAGATCTGGTGCTTGCAAAGCTGAAATCTGTCAGAAATTACGACATAGATAAGCATATCTCATCCACTGGTATCCACAGGGACGATATCGTTATCAAACTGGACGGATTGGCCATGAAGAGCTTTTCTTCACAGGGACAGCAGAGGACTGCTGCGCTGGCTTTAAAGCTGTCCGAGCTGGAGATAATAAAGATGTTCGTCTCCTCTACCCCGATCCTGATATTGGATGATGTATTCTCCGAACTCGATAAGACCAGAAGATCCAGCCTTGTTTCTTCTATGAAAGAAGCCCAGATATTCATTACATGCACCGATAAGAACATGATAGGCGAAGAGATTGACCTGATGGGATGGGCGAAAGATACGCAGTTTTACCGCGTAAATGAAGGAAAGATAGAGAAAGAAGCCTGATCTTAGGGCAATTTACACTAAATACGGCCCTATTTCTCTTTAATATAATATTATAATAAGCATATTATTCTTCTCTTTTATGCTATAATTTATAGGTTAGAAGAGGTTTCCGGGCGATTTGGAGGCAGAAAATGTTCATTCACATCGGCAATGATCTTTCAGTTCTCAAATCTTCAGTTACCGCAGTAGTCAATCTTGAGACCGTCCTCCCTTCCCAGAAGGATATAGCGGACTATATGAACCGTGAAGACGAACAGGGCAGGCTGCAGTATGTGACTGAAGACATACCGAAGACATTGGTTATTACCGATGACAAAACATATGTTTGTTCATTATCATCCGGTCTGATATTAAACAGGCTTAAGTCATCCGATAACTTCTGAAGACGATAAATGAATTTGTTAAATATGCAGCATTTTCCGGTATTTGAAGGATTGTGCCGCCAAGAATAGGAGTTTTTACATTTATGAAGGAAAACGACGAGAAGAATTTCAATTTTGAGGAGACTTCCGAGAATAAGGAACCCTCCTCCCGCCCTTCCGGTGCTGTCGATCTTTATTTCCAGCCTGTAGAGGAAGGCGACGATGACGAGCTTAAGAATCTGGCAGAAAACCCCAGGGCTCTGACCGAAGATTTCAAGGAAGAGTCTATGGCTGACGTTCTGGCAGCCGAGGGAGATCAGGACAGCTTCGATACATCCAACAACAGTGAATACAGCGAGGATGATATCCAGGTTCTTGAGGGTCTTGAAGCGGTAAGAAAACGTCCGGGCATGTATATCGGTGATACCACATTAAGAGGTCTTCATCACCTTATCTATGAGATCGTCGCTAACTCTGTAGACGAAGCTCTTGCAGGACGCTGCGATACCATTGATGTTGTGCTTGAAAAGGACGGTTCAGTAACGGTAACAGACAACGGTTCGGGTATTCCTGTTGGTAATCACCCGAAGCTCGGTATTCCTACCGTAGAAGTCGTTCATACAGTGCTCCATGCAGGCGGTAAATTCGGCGGCGGAGCATACAGTATCTCAGGCGGTCTGCACGGCGTTGGTGCATCAGTAGTTAATGCTCTGTCTGATCACATGAAGGTTCAGGTACGCCGTGATGGCAATATCTACGAGATCGAATTCGAGAAGGGTAAGACCACTGTTCCGCTCCATGTCGTAGGTACATGCGAGAAGGAAGACACAGGTACGAAGACCAATTTCATCCCTGATAATTCCATCTTCCCTGACATTGTCTTTGACTTTGACTCTATGATCACACGTTACCGTGAAATGGCATTCCTCAACAAGGAAGTCACCATTGATCTGACGGATGACAGAGGAGCAGAGCCTGTTAAGAAACATCTCCATTATGAAGGCGGTATCATCTCCTTCGTTGAGTATCTCAACAGGCATAAGGAAGCTATCAATACTCCGCCTATCTATTTCGCAACAAAGCAGGGTGACAATTTCGTTGAGATCGCTCTCCAGTACAATGACTCTTATCAGGAAACTGTCTACACATACGCAAATAATATTGCTACACCTGAAGGCGGTACACACCTTGTCGGTTTCCGTGCGGCTATGACAAGGGCCATCAATGACTATGCAAAGAAGTATAAGTTCATTAAGGACGGCGACGTAAAGCTTCAGGGTGAAGATACGAGAGAAGGTCTTGCGGCTATCATCTCAGTCAAGCTTCCTGATCCTCAGTTCGAAGGACAGACAAAGAGTAAGCTCGGTAACGCAGAGATCAGACCTATGGTCGACAGCGCAGTATATGAGAAACTCGAGATCTACCTCGAAGAACATCCTGATATTGCCAAGCTCATCATGGATAAGTGTCTCTCCGCTTCCAGAGCAAGAGACGCAGCAAAGAGAGCAAGAGAACTCACAAGAAGAAAGACAGTATTTGAGAATAACGCATTGCCCGGTAAGCTCGCTGACTGCCAGAGTGATGAGGCGGAATTCTGTGAGATCTTCATCGTTGAGGGAGACTCCGCTGGCGGTTCCGCTAAACAGGGCAGAGAGCGTAAGTATCAGGCAATCCTTCCTCTCTGGGGTAAGATGCTCAACGTTGAGAAGGCAAGGATCGACAAGGTATATTCAAACGAGAAACTCCAGCCAGTAGTCATGGCTCTCGGCGCCGGTATCGGTGATGAGTTCGATGAGACAAAGCTCAGATATCACAAGGTCATAATCATGGCGGATGCCGATGTCGACGGATCACATATCAGAACGCTCCTTCTCACATTCTTCTTCAGATACTTAAGACCTCTTGTTGAAGGCGGATATGTTTATATTGCATGCCCGCCGCTCTTCAAAGTTTACAAGGGTGACGAAGCATATTATGCATATGACGAAAAGGAGATTGAAGAAATCAAGATTGCTCACAAGTGGGAGAATCCTCTCATCCAACGATTTAAGGGTCTCGGCGAGATGAGTTCAGAGCAGCTCTGGGAAACGACAATGAATCCTGTTACTCGTAAACTCCTCAGAGTTACACTTGCAGATGCCCAGGAGGCTGATGAGACTTTCACACTCCTCATGGGTGACCAGGTAGAACCCCGTAAGGAATTCATCCAGGAGAACGCTAAACTGGCAAACATCGACAACTGATATCTCTTCTATAATCAAGTTATTTACGGGTGTTGCGGTAATCGCAGCACTCGTTTTCTTTGAATGTTCCACGTGGAACATTCTGCTTAAGTGCATAGTGGAACAAATATATAACTGCTGCAAGATTCTGTTAATTGTTCCACGTGGAACAATTAGAAACGTGAATTGAAAAGATAAAACATGATGGTCAGTTTTGAATATATCTAATGATACTCTATGAACTCTATGAAAATCCAAGCTATGAACCTGAAATTGCAGATTTTCTAAAATTCATAATCAAGATATTTGTATTGTTCCACGTGGAACAATACGATAAAGAACTTAATTCTGACTCTGATTCAATAAATTATGTATGACGGATTGATGCGCTATATTTGACGGGTCTGTGATCAATGTTCCACGTGGAACAATTTACTGAAAAATCCTCATATATCTCGGAAACACGTAAACAAAGAACCCGGTCTTAAAACCAATACTTGAATACTCACAAATTACATTGTTCCACGTGGAACAATTTGTAGTAAAGATGACATATAATAATTTAAAACATAGTGTTAGAATTAGCGTATATAATATTGAATTATATTAAAAGGAGTAGTCAAATATGGCAACGGTAATTGCTCTTGTAAACCAGAAAGGCGGCGTCGGAAAGACGACAACTGCAGTAAATCTTGCAGCTTTTCTCGGTAAGAAAAAGAAGAAAGTCCTGTTGATCGATATGGACCCTCAGGCCAATGCTACAAGCGGTTTGGGCATTGATAAAAGAGAACTTGAACAGACTGTATATGATGTTCTTATCAACGAAACTCCAATATCAGATGTTATCTATGAGACTAATGCAGATAACGTTGACATCTGCCCTACCAATATAAATCTTGCCGGTGCAGAGGTCGAACTTGTTACTGTAATCTCAAGAGAACAGATACTGAAAAATGCTATAAGCGCTGTAAGTGATATTTACGATTTCATAATCCTTGACAGTCCTCCGTCACTAGGTCTTCTGACCATTAATGCACTGACGGCATCCGATAAACTGATCATACCGATCCAGGGCGAATATTATGCATTGGAAGGTCTTTCCCAGCTTATGGATACGATAAACATCGTTAAGAAGAAACTTAATCCTGATCTTGAGATACTGGGTGTTGTACTCACAATGTTCAACATGAGAACACAGCTTTCCAGACAGGTTAAGGAAGAAACAGACAAGTACTTCGGTACGAAAGTCTTCAAGACTGTAATCCCCAGAAATGTAAGACTTGCAGAGGCACCGAGCCACGGCCTTGCCATCTGTGATTATGATAAGAATTCAAAGGGCGCCAGGGCATATGAGTCTTTGGCAAAGGAAGTCATTAAGAGAGCATAAAGGAGAAAGAATATGGCTAACATCAAGAAGGGATTAGGAAGCGGAGTTAAGTCAGCACCTAAGAAGAAAGTGATCACAACAGCAAAACATGCAGCAAAAAAGACAACGGCAAAGAGCGCTGCACCAGCTAAGAAAGACATATATGCAGCTAAGAAAACTGCAGGTGCTAAAAAGACTGAACCGGTAAAGAAGGCTGCAACGGCAAAGAAAGCAACCGAAACTAAAACGACCGCAGCAAAGAAGCCAGGCAGAAAGCCTTCTGTAAAACCTGCAGCAAAGGCTCCGGCAAAAAAGACCGCTGTAAAGGCAGCACCTGCCGCTAAAAAGGTTGCTGAGAAGAAGACAGCTGCTAAAAAGACTGTTGAAAAGAAGCCTGTTGCAAAGAAAACAGCAGTTAAAGCGGCAGCGAAGAACACAACTGCTCCCGTTAAAGCAGAGGCTCCTGTTAAGAAGACTGCGTTCAAGACCGTATCTGAGAGCAAGGCTATGGGAAGAGGTCTTGGTGCTCTCCTTTCAACAGACGGCATTCCTGAGAACAAGAGAGATTCAGTTGTAGATCTTAAGATCAATGACATCTCCCCCAACAACGGTCAGCCTAGAAAAGTATTCAATGATGAATCACTTCAGGAGCTTGCTTCTTCTATCGAAGAGAATGGCGTCATCCAGCCGATCATCGTTCAGCGTAAGGGTGACGGATACAGGATCGTCGCAGGCGAGCGCCGTTGGAGAGCCGCACGTATCGCAGGTCTCACTGTAATTCCGGCAATCGTAAGAGAGCTTTCTGACCGTGAGACGATGGAGCAGGCTCTTATCGAGAACATTCAGAGAGAGGACCTGAATCCTATCGAAGAAGCATCCGCGATGCAGAATCTTCTTGAGGCTCATAAACTCACTCAGGAGCAGCTCGCCAAGAAGCTCGGCAAGCCCAGGGCAACGATCGCGAATACTCTCCGTATCTTAAACCTCGATGAATCTCTCCAGGAATTTGTCAGCAGAGGAGATCTTTCTGAAGGTCATGCCAAGGTCATTCTCGGCCTTAAGCAGAAGGAAGACCAGCGCAAGGTTGCCGACGTCATCATGGCACGCGACATGAACGTCAGACAGGCTGAGATATTTGTCAGAAAGTACATAGAAGCCCAGAATAATCCTTCAAAGAAGAATCCCGTTGACGAACCCGATGTCCGCTTCACTCTGAGCGCAACGGAAGTTGAGACCAAACTCAAGAAACAGCTCGGCGCAAAGGTAAAGCTCAAGGTCAACGACAGATCGACCGGCCGAGGCCGTATCGTGATCGATTATAAGGATTACGCAGATCTCGACAGACTGATCGAATATCTCTGCAACTGATAGGAGAAGATAAGGTTTACGGAAAGCTGTATCGGGTGGGGTTATTTCCGGGGTGTCCCTGCATGAAAGCACCTGATACAGCTTTCCTTTGTCTCCGGTTGACTTCTCTTACTTATTTTTGTATACTTAAGTGCCTTAGGTATGGAGGTTTATCGAAGCGGTCATAACGAGGCAGTCTTGAAAACTGTTTGGCCTTCACGGGCCACGTGGGTTCGAATCCCACAGCCTCCGCCAGGAACACAGAAGCCCTTCCGTTTTACGGAGGGGCTTTTACTTTGCGAACAAACGTTTGCTTTTGTCGCCGTTTTTGAACGGTTTCTCTATATATTTATGTAGTTATTTATAGAAAAGCCTTTATTATCAACATTTTTATTTTATATGTGGTACAATCTTCTACTATCTGCACAGCGGTTCTGTGCATAAAACTCTAGAGGAGGAACTTAAAATGGAAAAAGAAGAAGTATTGAAGGTGTACCGTCACTCTCTTGCGCACATTCTTGCTAAAGCCGTTATCGAGCTTTACGGCAAAGAGGTACAGTATGCTATCGGACCTGAGATCGAGGACGGCTGCTATTATGATTTCGTCCTTCCGAGAACAGTAACAGAGGAAGATTTCCAGACCATCGAAGACAAGATGCACGAGATCATCAAGAGAAGGGAAGACTGGACACGTAAGGTCATTTCCCGCGATGAGGCTTTGGAACTCTTCAAGGATCAGAAGTTCAAGCATGAGCTTATAGTCGATCTGCCCGCAGATGAGACTATTTCGATATATTACACTGGTGATGACTATGTCGATCTTTGCCGTGGTCCTCATGTAGACAATTCACAGGAACTCTTCAGCGCCGCATTCAAGATCAAGAATGTATCCGGTGCATACTGGAGAGGCGATGAGAAGAGAGATCAGCTCCAGAGGATCTATCTCTTTGCTTTCCCTTCAAAGGATGAGCTCAAGGCACACCTCGCATGGCTCAAGGAAGCACAGGAGAGAGACCACAAGAAGATCGGTACTGCCCTTGACCTCTTCATGTTCCGTGAGACAGCTCCGGGTATGGCATACTGGCTCCCGAGGGGCTGGATCCTTTATCAGGAACTCATGAAGTATTCACGTGAGATCCAGGGAAAGCACGGCTACACGGAGATCTCGGCACCTCTTATCAACAATAAGAAGCTCTGGCTCATTTCCGGACACTGGGCACACTATCAGAACAACATGTTCATAGTTCCCGGTATCACAAAGGGTGTAAATGCAACAGACGCTGTTCAGGGCGAGGAAGCTCCCGAGCAGTATTCGGTAGATGCGGAAGACACAATGGCAGCAAAGCCTATGAACTGCCCTAATGCCATGATGTCCTACAAGCGTACAATGCACTCTTATAAGGAACTTCCTATCCGTTACAGCGAGTATGACGTTCTCCACCGCAAGGAGAAGTCAGGCCAGATGAACGGTCTCTTCAGAGTACAGGAATTCCGTCAGGACGATGACCATACATTCGTAACACCTGAGCAGATCAAGGATGAGATCAAGGACGTAATCGCAATCGCAGACGAGATCTACAAGACATTCGGCATCACATACAGGGCTGAGTTCTCCACAAGACCTGACGACTTTATGGGCGATATCGAGTCATGGAACGCTGCTGAGGCTTCCCTGAAGGCTATCCTCGACGAGAAGTACGGTGACGGCAACTATGAGATCAACGAAGGCGACGGCGCGTTCTACGGCCCGAAGATCGACCTTCAGATCAAGGATGCATTAGGACGTGAGTGGCAGTGCGGTACCGTACAGCTCGACTTCCAGCTCCCTCATAACTTTGAGCTCACATATGTCGACAAGGACGGCGTACAGAAGATGCCTATCGTTATCCACAGAGCCATCTTCGGTTCTTTCGAGCGCTTCATCGGCATCATCACAGAGCACTTCAAGGGTGCGTTCCCGTTCTGGCTCAACCCTTATCAGGTAGCAGTCGTACCGATCAGACCCGAGCACAATGAGTATGCCCAGAAGGTAGCGGCAGAGCTCACAAAGGCCGGCGTAAGAGTCGAGTCTGACCTGACTGACGTCAACATGAGAGACAAGATCAAGAGATTCAAGCAGATGAAGGATCCTTATATCCTCGTTGTAGGCGATAAGGAAGCTTCTGAGAATACGGTATCCGTAAACGTCAGAGGCTCCAACAAGCAGCTTCAGGGCGTGGCTTTGGACAAGTTCGTAGAACTCTGTGCAAAGCTCAATGCCGAGAGAACACTGGAACTCCCTCAGGAGATCTGATCGACTCAAAGGCTTAAATAAAAATGCCAAGCGGCGCTGGACTTTAAGGTCCTGTGCCGTTTTTTCGTCTTTCAGGAATGAAATGAAAGCACCAAATAAAAGTTTGATTATCAAATTATTAAAATAACCGCTAAAAAGGGCATACGAGTACAATTTTTAGGTAAAAATCATAACGAATAATGACTTTATTTGAAGATTTTTTCTTGCTATCATTCGTATTGCTATAAAGGGGGCGTAAATGCTATGTACAAACAAGAAGGAACCAAAGTCGCCATAATCGGCGCAGGTGCGGTAGGATCAACAACCGCTTTCGCAATCGCAATGCAGCAGCTCTGCTCTGAGCTCGTTCTTATTGACGTCAATAAGGAAAAGGCTCTCGGTGAAGCTCTTGATATCAGCCACGGACTTCCGTTCATCGGCGATATGTATATCCACGCAGGCGACTATGCAGATGTTAAGGATGCAGACTGCATCATCATCACGGCAGGTATCCCGAGAAAAGAAGGCGAGACAAGACTTGACCTCGCAAAGAAGAACGTCAAGCTCGCTCATACGATCACGGACAGCATCATGGAGCACTACAACAAGGGTGTCATCATGGTAATCTCCAACCCTTGCGACCTCGTTACATATAAGGTTGCAGAGTGGTCCGGACTTCCCTCAAATCTCATTATCGGTTCAGGTACGAACCTCGACTCCGCACGTTTCAGAGTCCTCATCTCCAGAAAGCTTGGAGTTGACGTAAGAAACGTTCACGGCTATATCCTCGGCGAGCACGGCGAGACACAGTTCCCCGCATGGAGCCACACTCACGTTGCCGGTATGTCCATCGACGAGTATGCAGAAGCAATCGGCGTACCTTTCGGTCAGGACGTTAAGGATGAGATCGCTCAGAAGACAAAGTCTTCCGGCGCAGAGATCATCAAACTCAAGGGCGCTACATTCAATGGTATCGCAGTAAGTGCCGCAACACTTCTCAGATCCATCACAGAAGATGAGCACACGATCAGAACAGTTTCCACAAGACTCAACGGCGAGTACGGCATCTCCGGTGTCACTCTCGACGTTCCGGCTCTTATCGGCGCTAACGGTGTAGATAAGATCATCGACATGCGTCTTACCGACGAAGAGTATGAGCTCCTCAAGAAATCTGAGGCAAATATGCGTGAGGCTATCGCTTCCGTAGAGGGTTTCTGATAAAGGGAAATACTTATTTCGTTGCGTTTACGGGCGCACAAACAGAAATCACAGCCCTGTACTTTGTCCTTAAAAGTGCAGGGCTTCTCATTTAATTAGGTATAAAGATTTGCTATAATGCTAAGGGTATTCCCGAATAATTTATAACAGAGGTTTTAATATGGAAATCAGTGCGGTTGTTATGGCGGCAGGAAAAAGCACGAGAATGAAGTCCAAGCATTCCAAGGTTGTGTTCCAGGTGTCGGGCAAACCGATCATCCAATGGGTGGCTGATGCTCTTCAGGAGGCAGGCTGCCAGGATCAGGTATATATAGTAGGTGAGGCACAGGCTGAGATCAGGGGCGTTTTAGGCGAAAATGTTGCCTATGTGCTCCAGGAAGAACAGAGAGGAACGGGTCATGCGGTAATGCAGGCTGCTCCTTTCCTTGAAGGCAGAGACGGACTTACGATAGTCCTTCCCGGCGACTGCCCGATGGTATCGGCAGACACGATCAAGAAGGCGCTCGACGCTTTTGAGAATGCCACTTCGAATTGCGCAGCCATCCTCATCACGGCTGAGGCTGACGATCCGACAGGATACGGCAGGATCATCAGGGGAGATGACGGCAACGTTACAAAGATCGTTGAGCACAAGGACTGCACGCCCGAAGAGCTCAAGGTCAAAGAGATCAATTCCTCAATGTATGTTTTCAAGACTCCTCTGCTCCTTTCCGCTCTGGGAAGGATCGGCGCAAACAACGCGCAGAAGGAGTATTATCTTACAGACACCATCGGCATCCTCATCGGCGACGGCTACACAGTAGGTGCCGTTGTCTGCGATTTCGATGACACAAGGGGAGTTAACGACAGGATCCAGCTCGCCCAGGTAAGAGACATAATGAATCACAGGATCCTCAACTATCACATGAAAAACGGCGTAGAGATCGTAGATCCCAATGCCACATGGATCCACTATGCTGTTGAGATCGGACAGGATACGGTAATCCTTCCGGGCACTACGCTCCTCGGCAACACCAATATCGGCGAGGACTGCATCATCGGTGAGAACACGAGGATCGACTGCTCTGATATCGGCGACGGCACGGTTGTCGATAACTCCATCGTAACCAACAGCTCTATCGGCAAGAACTGCCGTATCGGACCATACACACACATCAGGCCCGAGTGCCGTATCGAAGACAAGGTCACGCTCGGCGCGTATGTCGAGGTCAAGGCTTCAACGGTCGGCGAGAATACGAGAGCAAGACACCTTACATATATCGGCGACTCAAAGGTCGGCCGCAACGTTAACTTCGGATGCGGTACAGTTACATGTAACTTTGACGGTCAGGACAAGATCGGCTGCACGATCGAAGACAACGTATTCATCGGAGGCAACTCCAATATCGTTTCTTCCGTCGTTCTCGGCAAGGACTGCTACATCGCTGCAGGTTCCACGATTACTTCCGACGTTCCCGCCCTGTCTCTCGGTATCGGCAGATCCAAGCAGCTCAACAAAGAGAACTGGGTCGCAAACAAGAGCCGTATGAGAGGCGAGAATTACATAAGACTCGACGACAGGCGTTCAGAGTTCTGATATCCTACGGAAGGTCTTGGAATGTGGATAGTAGCCGGGCTCGGTAATCCGGGAAAACAGTATCTTTATACGTGGCACAACATGGGATATCTCGCTGTGGATATGCTCGCGGATAAGCATGACATTTTTCTCGGAAAAGAGAAGTATAAGGGCCTTTGGGGCAAGGGTAAGATCAAGGGACAGGATGTCATCATAATCAAGCCCACCACATATATGAACAATTCCGGCGAGTGCCTCGTGGAGATCAGCCGATTCTATAAGGTCCCGCCGAAGAACATCATCACGGTTTACGACGATATCGACATCGCGAAAGGCACCATAAGGGTAAGGCCGAAGGGAAGCGCAGGCACGCACAACGGCATGAGATCCTGCATCCAGCTTTTGGGAACCGAGGAGTTTCCGAGAGTAAGGATAGGCACGGGACCGGTCCCCGAGAACTGGGAACTGGTAAATTACGTTCTCTCAGAAGTGCCCGCCGACGACCGTAAGCTCATGAACGACGCCTTCGTAAAGGCCTGTGATGCGATCGAGGAGATCATCTCCAATGGATAAAAAGCTCATAGAGCTCCTCGAAAAAGTCGGGTCCGACAAAGAGCTCGCTTCGGAATTTGCCGCAAGTATCAGCAGCGGAAAACACCTTAACATCACTGGCCTTTGCGCAGAGCAGAAGGTCTATGTTGCTATGGCTCTGGCACACATGAACGGACGCAAGGCCGTATTCATCGAGCCGGACAGCGCCAGGGCGAGGACTACAGCATCCTACTGTGCGGCTTTTACGGACGGTCCCGTTACCCTTCTGACGCCTTCAGAACTGTCTCTCGTAAGCGCCGAAGCTTCTTCAAGAGAATTGGAGCTCAGCAGGACGGCTGCGCTCTCAGAGCTTGTTACGGGCGGATTCGGGGCAGCCGTAATAACGGCCGGAGCCCTTCTGAACAAGTTAGAGCCCGCGAAGGTCTTCGCAAAGAGGATCATTAAGCTTAAAGTGGGGCAGGAATACGAGCGTGACGACCTTGTCGCGGCGCTCCTCTTAAACGGTTACGAAAATGTTCCGCAGGTCATGGAAAAGGGCGAGTTCTCCGTAAGGGGAGACATCGTGGACATCTATTCGCCCTCATATACCGAGCCTGTGAGAGTCAGTTTCTTCGATACCGAGATAGATCAGATAAAGACATTCGACCGTGAGACGCAGCGTTCCACGGGCCAGCTCACCGAGACGGTTGCCGTACCCGCTTCCGTTTACGCTTTCCCCGAAAACAAAAGGGATGAGATCGCGGACCTTATCCTTGCGCGTGCGCATGAGGATCTTTCAAAGATGAATGCGGCGACGAGAGAGGTGAGACGTGCTGCCGAGCTTCTGTCGAGGACCGCTACGGGCGACGCCGAGAAGATCAGAAACGGAATCGAGCCGTCCGGCATTGCGAGATGGCTGGGAATAATACTTAAGGATTTCGGTACTGCGGTCGATTATGTCGATGCCGGCAAAGTCGTATTCTTCGCTGACGAGATGGTCGACATAGACGCAAGGATGAATTCATATGCAGGTGAGTACGCGCAGCGCTGCCGTGACTCTTTCGAGATCGGTATCGCGCCGACATGCTCGCCGTCCGCCATGGTCAACATTTCGAAGCTCATGGTGGCCCTGGATAAGCTTGATAACATTGTTACACTGTCTATGTTCCAGTCTCCGGGCAACGGATTGCCGGGCGGATCGACTGTTACGGTGTCGGGTTTTCCCGCAGACAATTATTCGGGCCGCGCAGAGGAACTTTCAGCGCTCATAAAGAACACGGACAACATCTATCTTGTTGCCCATCACGGAAGACGTTACGAACAGCTCAAGGAGCGCCTTAACGAGCACGAATGCTTCACCGAGATAATCGACGCGCCTCTTCCGGCAGGCTTTTCGTATCCGAAGATCGGACTCACGGTTTTCGGTGAGCAGGAGCTTTTCGGAGCCGAGCAGAAGCGTCCCGAAAAGAAGAAGGGCGGGAACAGGATCAAGTTCTTCAGCGAGATCGAGCCGGGCGACTACGTAGTACACGACAAGCACGGCGTCGGCCGCTACGAAGGCCTCATTAACATGAAGGTCGGCGATATCCGCAAGGATTACTTAAAGCTCACTTACGCAAAAGGCGAGACTCTCTATATCCTTCCCGAGAATCTCGATTCACTGCAGAAATACGTCGGTCCGGGCGAGAAGGAGCCCAAGCTCTCAAGGCTCGGCGGCGACGAGTGGAAGAAGTCCGTTTCAAGGGCCAGAGAAGCCATCAAGAAGGTCGCTTACGACCTGCTGAAGATATACGCTGCAAGAAGCGTAAACAAAGGCTTTGCGTGCATCCCTGACGATGAGCAGCAGAAGCTGTTCGAGGACAGGTTCCCGTTCGTCGAGACGGATGACCAGCTCCGCGCGACACACGAGATAAAGGCCGACATGGAATCGGAAAGACCGATGGACAGGCTCCTTTGCGGAGACGTCGGATTCGGAAAGACCGAGGTCGCTTTCAGGGCGATGTTCAAGGCTGTTATGAACGGCAGGCAGGTAATAATGCTCGCGCCGACAACGCTCCTTGCACAGCAGCATTACGAGAATTTCATGAGGAGAGTCAAAGACTTCCCCGTCAATGTCTGCCTGCTCTCGAGATTCGTTCCGGCGGCTCAGATAAGGCAGAACCTGATCGACATAAAGAAGGGCAAGATAGACGTCATAATAGGCACTCACAGAGTGCTTTCAAACGACGTGAAACCGCCCCAGCTGGGACTTCTCGTCATCGACGAGGAGCAGCGCTTCGGCGTTAACCACAAGGAAAAGATCAAGTCCTTAAAGACCGATGTCGACGTATTGTCGCTCTCGGCCACGCCTATCCCGAGAACGCTTCACATGTCGCTTTCAGGCATCAGGGACATCTCCGTTCTTGAAGAGGCACCGTTCAACAGACGCGCCGTCCAGACCTACGTCTTGGGCTACGACGAACAGATAATAGTTCAGGCCTGCATGCGAGAGATCGCAAGGGGCGGCCAGATATTCTACCTGTACAACAGGACGTCCGACATCGACAAGGTCGCAGACGCACTCGCGAAGAGCATGCCAGGCGTCCGCGTCACATATGCGCACGGCCAGATGCCTGAGAACGGCCTGGAGACCGTGGTCGCCGATTTCATCGAAGGCAAGTACGACATCCTCGTCTGCACAACGATAATCGAAAACGGCGTCGACATGCCGAACGTCAACACGCTCATAGTCGAGAACGCCGACCGCTTCGGTCTCTCGCAGCTCTACCAGATAAAGGGCCGTGTCGGAAGATCCGACAGACAGGCATATGCCTACATCACATATAACGCAGATGCTCCCCTCAATGAGGAAGCAACGAAAAGACTGAACGCACTGCGCGAGTTCACGGAGCTCGGTTCCGGCGTCAGGATCGCCATGCGTGACCTTGAGGTAAGAGGCGCGGGCAGCCTTCTCGGCGCCGAACAGCACGGCCAGATGGACGTCATCGGCTATGAACTCTACTGCAGGCTCCTTGATGAAGAGGTAAGGCTACTCAAGGAAGGCAAGGACGCGGTCCTCGATACAGACGTCATCACGGGTCACGCCGAGAGTGAGGACAAGGGCTTTACCGTCGAAGTCGATTACGATGCATACATCCCTTCTTCCTACATTCAGGATGAGGCTGCAAGGATGAGCTGCTACAGGCGCATCGGCGACATCTCGGGTCTTGAGTCCTACAGCGATTTCTTAGATGAGATCACGGACCGTTACGGCGATGCTCCTCCGGAAGTCTACATCCTTTCGGGCATCTCGCTCATCAGGTCAAGCGCACGTCTTCTAGGCTTTGTGAAAGCCTCGATCAAGAACGCCGGCGTAAGGCTTTATTTGAATCCCAACCTTCAGATAGACATGCAGGCTTTCGGTGCTCTCATGCGCGACAGTTTCTACGGTGCGCGTGTTTCCATCAATGCCACGGGAACCCTGCCGTATATGCTCTTCAAGCCGTCTTCGACAAAGCAGGACAAGACAGTTTCCGAGATCGTCGGGCTTTTGCGGATCCTTGAAGAGAACAAGACGCCTGCGCCTGCTGACAAGCCTGACGGCGATGCTGTATAATAACCGGGTTCAAAATGCTCCAATAGTCTAATGGATAGAATGGCGGTTTCCGGTACCGCAGATGCGGGTTCAATTCCTGCTTGGAGCGCCAAGATCAAAAGACCTTTGCAACATACGGACAGTAATTTGCCTTCGGCAAATTAACTAGTTGCAAAGGTCTTTTTTACTTGACGTAGGGATGGGAAAGGTGTCGTGCTAAATATGCCCGGACTGGTTTTAGAATCGGGTTCATTTGATGCGCTGATCGAAAAAGTTCGTGTGGCTGTTCCGGAGTTGCTTCAATTAAATAATAGTAAGGCTGACATAATTGATCTTACTTTCTTGTCTGAAAGGCATTGCTTGGTGTCTAATGGCTGAATATGAGAAGAAAGTACGTGAGATACTAAAGGAAAACGGCTGTTATTTCGTTCGCCATCCATGGTAAAGGTGATCACGATATTTGGTATAGTCCCATCAATGACACGCATTTTACAGTGGATGGGAAGATAAAGTCACGCTTTACCGCAAATGCTATTATGAAACAGAGTGGGATAGATTTTAAGTTTTAAGAATAAAGGGACATGAGTGTTCGAACAACATATACTGCCGTTTGGATTCAAATCCGGCTGCCTATACAGGATCCGAAAAGCTTTTGCAGACTGTTTTCAGTACGTTGCAAAAGCTTTTTTAAGTTCATTTAAGGCAGCCGCTGTATCATCCTGTGGTACAGTCGCAAAGACTGCAGGAAAGGAGCTTAGGGAATGAAGGAAGAGAAGGATTACCGCCATGAACTCAAGTTCGCGATATCCTATTCCGATTATCTTGCCATGCGGAGCAGGCTGAAGGCGGTCATGTCGCCCGATCCTCATGTTGACTCAAGCGGCAGATATCTCATCCGGAGCGTTTATTTCGACAACAGCGATGACAAAGCGCTGAAAGATAAGATAGACGGTATTGGAAAAAGAGAAAAGTTCAGGATCAGATACTATAACGATGATCTTTCGTTTATAACCCTTGAGAAAAAGATGAAGATCGACAGCCTCTGTCTGAAATACGACGTGCCGATCACGGAAGAGGAATTCAGAAAGATACTGAACGGGGACATCGCGTTCATGCGTGAACACGGAAACGATCTCGTAAAAGAGTTCTACGCAAAGATGATATATCAGAGGCTGAAGCCGCGGGTGCTGGTCTCATATGTCAGAGAACCTTATATATACAAGGCGGGAAATGTCCGTGTGACGTTTGATTCGCAGATCAGGACCAGCCTGTTTTCGTCGGGATTCCTGGATAAAAAGATAAGCAATATCAGTGCGACGGACACACCGCAGGATATGTTTCTTGAAGTCAAATATGACGCATTCCTGCCGGAGATAATCCAGGACATAGTCCAGGTCCCCGAGTTAAGACAACAGGCATTTTCAAAATACGGCGCATCCCGGAGATTCGGTTAATTCTTTGGAGGTAACATAAAATGAATTTCAGTGACATTTTCAAGTCGAGCTTTCTGGAGAGCATTACGGAGTTTTCAGCTTTGGATGTGTTGATCGGTATGATCTTCGCATTGGTCATAGGACTGTTCATCATGCTGATCTACAAGAAGACGTTCAGCGGCGTCATGTATTCAAAAGGTTTCGCGATGGCTCTTGTAGGACTCTCGCTCGTAACGACGCTCGTTATCATGGCGGTAACGTCAAATGTCGTTCTCTCGCTCGGTATGGTCGGTGCGCTCTCTATCGTACGTTTCCGTGCTGCGATCAAGGAACCCATGGAGATCGTCTTCCTGTTCTGGTCCCTGGCAGCAGGCATAGTCATCGGCGCAGGCATGATCCCGCTGGCTGTCATCGGTTCACTTGTTATCGGCCTTATCTTCATCATCTTCATTAAGCAGAAGATCACCAGCACGCCTTATATACTTGTCGTTAACTGCAACAACGAAAAGACTGAGGCCAGTGCCATGCAGATAATCGAAAAGTCTGTCGGCAAATATGTGATCAAGTCCAAGACAGTCAACGATTCCGGCATCGAGTTTACTCTCGAAGTCAGGATCAAGGATGCTGCAACCGGTTTTGTAAACAGCATAAACGAGCTCAAGGGCGTTACTTCGGCAACACTTGTTTCGTTTAACGGTGACTACATGTCCTGATGAGGTTACGGAAAAATATGCCCTGATCTTGGAAAAAACACAATTCAGGACTATCTCTAAAGTGCTGAACGGGAGCAGATCATTACACAGAACGGGTAATCATGCAGCGTTGACGTACATATACGCACACTGTATAATTACCCGTGTTTTATGGAGACATAAGATATCCAGCAGAGACGAAGTTTTATCAGAGTCTTAGGTGATTTTACGGACCACTCTTTCGAAGAGTCAAGGCCATACGGACAGCCGGGTCCACTGCCGATGATCGGATCTTCCGGTCTATTGATTGAGTTAGAAGCTCAGTTTTATAAGTTGGTTACTTTATAACCGGATGCGTGAAAAACGCAAACTTGTGAAATGGTCAATAAGAGTAGTAAAAGTAGTATTGCTATATAGACTCTGCCTTATATTCGTCATACCGGTACGTTACGTGACGGCCGTATGTGGATAGTAAAAGGTTATATTGCAGATCAGACGCAAGTTGTGTAATCACAGCTTGCGTTTTTTATATTGAGGTGGACTATGGACAGAACGGATCTGGATCAGACACGCGCGCCGATCTATGAGGCCCTTGAGAAATTCCGCGAAATGAGAGTCGTGCCTTTTGACGTGCCCGGACATAAGCACGGAAAGGGCAATCCCGAGCTTACCGCGTTTCTCGGAGAGAAGTGCGTCGGTGTCGATGTAAACAGCATGAAGCCTTTGGATAACCTTTGTCATCCGATATCGGTTATCCGCGAAGCGGAACTCCTTGCGGCAGACGCTTTCGGAGCGAAAAACGCATTCCTCATGGTCGGCGGTACGACAAGCTCGGTGCAGAGCATGGTGCTCTCCTGCTGCAAGCACGGAGACAAGATAATCCTGCCGCGTAACGTGCACAGGAGCGTCATCAACTCGCTGGTCCTCTGCGGAGCCATACCTGTATATGTAAATCCTGAAGTCGATCACCGCCTGGGTATCTCACTCGGCATGAGCCGCGACCAGGTGAAAAAGGCGATCGATGCCAACCCGGATGCCGTCGCGGTCCTGGTCAACAATCCGACCTATTACGGCATCTGCAGCGACATCCGCGCCATCGTCAAGATGGCTCACGATGCGGGCATGCTGTGCCTTGCTGACGAGGCTCACGGAACGCATTTTTATTTCGGTGAGAACATGCCTGTTTCCGCCATGAAAGCAGGTGCGGACATGGCTGCCGTATCGATGCACAAGAGCGGCGGAAGCCTTACGCAGTCCAGCCTTTTGCTCGTCGGCGAGAATGTCAGCGAGAGACACGTAAGACAGATCATCAACCTTACGCAGACGACATCGGGAAGCTATCTTCTCATGTCGAGCCTTGATATCAGCCGCAGGAACCTGGCGCTCCGCGGTAAAGAGGTATTCAGAAAGGTTGTCGAGATGGCCGAATACGCCAGGGAGGAGATCAACGCGATCGGCGGTTATTACGCATACGGACGCGAGATGATCAACGGTGATTCGATCTTCGATTTCGATCCGACAAAACTCAGTGTCCACACAAGAGACATCGGTCTTGCGGGCATCGAAGTATACGACATCTTAAGAGACGAATACGACATCCAGATCGAGTTCGGCGACATCGGAAACATACTCGCATATCTTTCCATCGGTGACAGGATGCAGGAATTGGAGAGGCTCGTAAGCGCGCTCGCCGAGATCCGCAGAAGATATAAGAAAGACCCCGCAGGACTCTTAAGTCAGGAATATATAGATCCGGAGGTCGTCTGCAGTCCGCAGAGCGCGTTCTATTCCGCGAAGAAGAGCGTTCCTCTCAAGGACAGTATCGGTCAGGTCTGCAGCGAGTTCGTTATGTGCTATCCGCCGGGAATCCCGATCCTCGCGCCGGGCGAAAGGATCACTGCGAACATAATAGAGTACATTCAGTATGCCAAGGCAAAGGGCTGCTCCATGACCGGTTCCGAGGATCCGGACATTAACAACATCAACGTTCTGATATAAGGAGGGACCAAAGCGAATGAATCTGTGGTTTAGTGAATATCATGCGCCCGATGTGCGTCACAGTCTCCGTGTCACGAGACATCTTTATTCGGGCAAGAGCGACTATCAGCAGATCGACATCTTCGACACGCCCGAGTTCGGAAAAGTACTGGCTCTTGACGGAGACGTAATGCTGACCGAACGTGATGAGTTCATTTACAACGAGATGATCACTCACATCCCGATGTCCGTGCATCCCAACGTTCAGGATGTTCTCGTTATCGGCGCGGGAGACGGCGGTGTC
Organism: uncultured Clostridia bacterium; assembly: GCA_947167045.1. Taxonomy (GTDB): domain Bacteria; phylum Bacillota; class Clostridia; order Saccharofermentanales; family Saccharofermentanaceae; genus Saccharofermentans. The sequence goes on along the minus strand of CAMVGO010000014.1, from coordinate 26,968 downwards.
GTAAAGGAGCTTACGAGATACGAGAGCGTAAAGCGCATCGACCTGGTCGAAATGGATCCCCTGGTAATTGAAGCCTGCCGCACATACCTTCCCGAAAACGCCTGCAAGCTTGATGATACGCGCGTGCATATCTATTTCGATAACGCGCTGAGATTCATAAGAAGGAGCTGCGACGAATACGACCTCATCATCGTCGACTCCAACGATCCGTTCGGACCTTCAGAAGGCTACTTTACGAGGGAGTTTTACGGCATCTGCTACAACGCTTTGAGGAGCGACGGAATCATGGTCAACCAGCAGGGAAGCCCGTTCTATAAGCACGACGCCGAAGCGATGCAGAGGAGCCACAAGAGGATCGTAAACACGTTCCCGATCAGCCGCGTCTATCAGGCGCATATCCCGACCTATGCTGCCGGGTACTGGCTGTTCGGTTTTGCGAGCAAGAAATATCATCCGATCGACGATTTTGACGAGGAGAGATGGAAGAGCCTGCACCTCAGCACGAAGTACTATACGACCAAGCTTCACATAGGCTCGTTCTATCTGCCGGCATATCTCGAGAAGATGCTGATGGAGGTGGAATCGTGAACAGGAATGTAGAGACATTTATCGGCTGCGACTGTTCATACGAAGAGTCAGGCATCGTGCTGTTCGGCGCGCCTTTTGATTCCACGACGAGCTTCCGGCCCGGCGCGAGATTCGGAAGCGCCGCGATCCGCCACGAGAGCTTCGGCATAGAGACGTACAGTCCTTATCAGGATAAGGATCTGACGGACATCAAAGTCTTCGACTGCGGTGACTTGGAGCTCTGCTTCGGTTCGCCTGAAGCGGCGCTTAAGGACATCGAGGAGCAGACAAGAGGGATCCTTAACGACGGCAAGCTTCCCATAATGCTCGGAGGCGAACACCTCGTCACCTTAGGCGCGGTAAGAGCGGTCTTTGAGAAGTATCCGAAAATGCACATCATCCATTTCGATGCGCACGCGGATCTCCGCGACGACTATCTTGGTGCGAACTTAAGCCATGCCTGTGTCATCAGGCGCTGCCACGATCTCGTTGGTGACGGAAAGATCCACCAGTTCTGCATCAGGAGCGGCGACCGTGAGGAATTCCGTTTTGCAGACAGCCACACGGACATGCATAAATTTGATTTCGACGGGCTCAAGGAGCTTTGCGAGGAGCTAAGTTCCGACAAGCTTCCCGTCTATCTCACGATCGATCTCGACTGTCTCGATCCCTCCGTGTTCTGCGGTACGGGAACACCCGAGGCAGGCGGCGTGAACTTTACCGAACTGCTTTCCGCGATCATTGAGGTCAGCAGGACGGAGATCGTCGGAGCGGACGTAAACGAGCTCGCGCCGATGCTCGACCAGAGCGGCGCGTCGACTGCGGTTGCGTGCAAGGTATTAAGGGAATTGATCCTTTCCATCAATAAATAATCAGGAGGAACAGGTTATGAGCAGAGTATTGGTAATCGGATGCGGCGGCGTTGCAAATGTTGCGATCAGAAAGTGCTGCCAGGCAGATGACGTTTTCACGGAGCTTTGTATCGCGAGCCGCACAAAGTCCAAGTGCGACGCTTTGGCTGAAGCGCTTAAGGGAAAGACAAAGACTGTCGTTACGACCGCGCAGGTTGATGCTGACAAGGTTGATGAGCTTGTTGAACTTATCAATTCTTATAAGCCCGATCTCGTTATGAACATCGCGCTTCCTTATCAGGATCTGACGATCATGGACGCCTGCCTCATCTGCGGCGTCAACTATATGGATACGGCAAACTACGAGCCTGAGGATACGGACGATCCGGAGTGGCGCGCAATCTATGAGAAGAGATGCAAAGAGAAGGGCTTCTCCGCATACTTCGACTACAGCTGGCAGTGGGCTTACAAGGAAAAGTTCGAACAGGCCGGCCTTACCGCGCTCCTTGGCTGCGGCTTCGATCCCGGCGTAACACAGGCTTACTGCGCATATGCGAAAAAGCATGAGTTCGACACCATCAACACCATCGATATCTTAGACTGCAACGGCGGCGATCACGGCTATGCTTTCGCGACAAACTTCAACCCCGAAGTAAACCTGCGCGAAGTCTCCGCTCCCGGCAGCTACATCGAAAACGGCAAGTGGGTGGAGATCCCCGCCATGAGCATCAAGAGAGAATACGATTTCGATGCCGTCGGCATGAAGGACATGTATCTTCTCCACCACGAGGAGCTGGAATCTCTTGCGGTAAACATTCCCGAAGTAAAGCGCATCCGCTTCTTCATGACTTTCGGACAGAGCTATCTTACGCACATGAAGTGCCTGGAGAACGTAGGCATGCTATCCACGACGCCCATCAATTTTGAGGGTCACGAGATCGTGCCCATCAAGTTCCTGAAGGCGCTTTTGCCCGATCCCGCGAGCCTCGGTCCCCGCACTCACGGCAAGACGAATATCGGCTGCATCTTCACGGGCAAGAAGGACGGCAAGGACAAGACTTACTATATCTACAACGTCTGCGACCACCAGGAATGCTACAAAGAAGTCGAGAGCCAGGCGATCAGCTATACGACCGGCGTACCCGCAATGTGTGGCGCGCTGATGCTCCTTACGGGCAAGTGGACCGAAAAGGGCGTTCACACGGTAGAGGAGTTCGATCCTGATCCGTTCCTCGACGCGCTCGATAAGTACGGTCTTCCCAGAAGCGAAAACTTCGCTCCCGTATTAGTGGACTGACAGCCATGGACCAGGTTTTCGACGGCGTATCATCTGTTCTGAAAGCGTGTCAGGGTCTGAAGACCCCCTGTTATGTCATCGATGAGAAGAAGCTGGAGCGGAACGCGGAAGTTCTTGCTTCAGTCATCTCTCATACGGGATGCAGGATACTGCTCGCTCAAAAGGCATTTTCGAATTACGATTTCTATCCTTTGATCTCCGGATATATTTCCGGAACTGAGGCGAGCGGTCTTTTCGAAGCAAAACTCGGAAAAGAAGAGATGCCTGAAGGTGAGGTGCACGTGTTCAGCGCGGCATACCGTGATGACGAGATCAGTGAGATCATATCATGTGCGGACCACATCGTTTTCAATTCGATATACCAATTAAAGAAGTTCGGACCTGCCGCAAAGAAAGCAGGCAGGAGCTTGGGTCTGCGCATCAATCCCGAATGCTCGACGCAGGAAGGACACGAGATCTACGATCCGTGCGCTGCGGGCAGCCGTCTGGGCGTGACGCGCGGGATCTGGGACAGGGAGATGACGCCTGAAGCGATAGCGCTTCTGGACGGCATACATTTCCACACGCTCTGCGAGCAGGGTTCGGATGCGCTGGAGATCACTCTCCGCGCCGTTGAGGAAAAGTTCGGCGACATCTTGCCGCAAATGAAATGGCTCAACATGGGTGGCGGACACCACATAACAAAAGAAGGTTACGATGTCGCAAGACTCGAGAAACTGCTCATATACGCAAAAGAAAAATGGGATGTTCAGGTCTATCTGGAACCCGGTGAAGCGGTTGCTTTAAATGCCGGATATCTTCTCTCACGTGTGCTCGATGTAGTTGAGAACTCAGGTGTGAAGATCGCGATACTCGATGCCAGCGCCGCCTGCCACATGCCGGACGTTATCGAGATGCCGTATACGCCGCCGCTCCTTAATGCTTCGGCAGGCAGCTCAAAGCAGTATGTCTATACTCTTGCAGGCCCCACATGCCTCTCGGGTGATGTGATCGGACAGTATGGTTTTGATGCGGAACTTAAGACCGGCGACATGCTCGTTTTCGGCGACATGGCGATCTACACGACATGCAAGAACAATACGTTTAATGGAATGCCGCTGCCGGACCTCTACAGATTAAAAGAAGACGGCCGCGCGGAAAGACTGACTGATTTCGGATACTCTGATTTTAAGCGCAGGCTCGGTTCTTCCTGATATGTTCCACATGGAACCCTTAAGTCAGTTCTTTAAGTAATCGATAATGCCCTGTATGATCTCGGGGTTCGGATATCCCTTGCCGTTTTTGCCTTCTATGCCGTACAGCATTGCATACGCGAAGTTGTCCGCCATGCATTCTTCGGGATCGACAACGTAACCGGTGTTGGTTCCGAATACTTCATCGAAGTTCGATGCCTGATCCGGTGTGTAGAAGATGTCCGTTCCGTCCGTCGGCACCAGTGCCGTCCCGCTGCACGTCATGAAGCTTGCCCTTGCCTTATCATAATGCATCGTGGTCACATAATCCGTGAAGCAGTCGACTTCTTTTCCGTCGATGATGAACGCCGCGTAAGAGTTGTGATGCTCGACGTCAGGGTTTGATATGTGATACTCGAAAACGCTTTCCGGAAGTTCATAATCGGAATCCGTAACCGTGAAGTGGATGAGCGAATACATCTCCTCCCTGAAATCGGGATTGCATCTGGTAAGGCAGTGGAAAAGCTCGTGCCACAGCAGTTCATCGAAATAATCCGTCGCTCCCGGAATGGCGTCCATTAATGTATATGTCGAAATGAGCACTCCGCTCAGATATATCTGCGTGCCGTGCGTATAGCCGCTGGCGCCGCCTTCCTCCTGCATTGTGGTCTTTATGAATACGATCTCATCGATCTCCGGAAGGGTATAACCGTTCTTTTCAAGGGTCTTTTCCATCTTTCTGATATGACGGTCCATAAAGGATCTCTCAAAGACCGTGAAATCCTGAACCTGTGCGCCTGAAAACTCTTTGTATTCGTCCATTGTCGCACCGGTCTTCTGCATCTTGAAATCGAGATCGTTCTGCGAGAACGCATCGTAATACTGATCATTTGAGAGCATCAGTTCGCGTCCTTCCTTTGCGGAAGCATAGCGGTGCGGGATCCGGACCCTGTCCTTTCCGAAAGCGCAGGAGCAGAGGCAAAAAGCCGTTACAACGATCAGCATTACGGCTGAAACACTTTTTTTCAAGTTCATATTATTATCCCCTTTTCGATCCTGAGAAGATCATTTGGCATTATATCAGTTTTTAAATTTAAGCCGGTTCACTATGCCCCTTTTTCACGCTGAGAACGGCGATCGCGCCGAGTACCAGAAAAATGCCAAGAACAGCTATGACGCCGATGCTTTCCTTCATTACGAACACGCCGAAAAGCGTGGCCGCCACAGGCTCGATCGTCGCAAGTACTGCGGCCTTTCCGGCAGTCGTTCTGTTGAGCCCCAGAGTATAGAGCAGGAACGGGATGACAGCCGTGACGACCGAAGTCAGCAAGACGAATCCGAGAAGTCCCGGAATGCTTTCCGTATTTGCTATCTTGCTGAAAAGATCAGCGGGGTCCGCAACGAAAACGGAGCCTGCGCCTGCGATGAGGAATGTGTAGCAGGTTACGGTGTAAGGCGTATATTTTTTCAGGGCGAACGTGCCGAAGATGCTGTAAAGGCCGTATCCCAGACCCGAACCAAGGCCGGCGAGGATGCCGCCTAACGTGACCTTTCCTCCGAATCCGGATACGAGGACGCAGCCCGCAAAAGCGAGGACGAGAGCGATCGCTTTCTGAAGCGAGATCTTTTCCTTGAGGAATATTATCGCCAGGATCATGACCCAGATTGGCGAAGTGTAGAGAAGGATCGCGGCCGTGGACATGGTCATGAGCCTTATGGCCGTGAAGTAGCAGCAGGTGAAGAACAGGATGCTCACAAGGCCGAGCGCAAGGAAAAGCGGTATATCCTTCGGGTTTATCTTAAAGCCCTTCGGATCTTTTATGAGGAGTATGACGGCGAAAATAAGACCTGCCATAGTAAGCCTAAGGCAGGCGACCTGGATGGATGTGAATCCCAAGCCGTTCAGATGGCGGACAAAGATGCCCATGCTTCCCCAGAACAGACCGGCAATTATTATCAGGATGTCGCCTAATGCGCCGCTCTTTGTTTTCGTGCTCCCCATATCAGACTTCCTTGTTTCCGTTCTTTTCGGACATTACCGTCCTTCGCGGACGACACGGATAACTTAAACTATATGTCTTCACATTGCAACATAAGCGGGGTGCGTTTACTCATGCTTTTTGGTAAAATACGGGAACATGATTTATACGATCGGGGAAGTATATGGAATTAAAGAACCTTTTAAAATTCGACAATATCGTAATCCAGTGTCACGATAATCCGGATGCGGATGCGCTTGCGTCAGGCTATGCGCTGAAGTGGTATTTCGAGCAGAATAAAAAGTCAGTAAAGTTCATCTACAGGGGCAGGAACGAGATCCGCAAGAGCAACCTGCTCATCATGGTAAGAGAACTTGAGATCCCCGTAAGTTACGAGCCGTTCTTTGCAGAGGAGCCGGATCTCCTCATCACGGTCGACTGCCAGTACGGCGAGAAGAACGTCACAAAGACGGAAGCAAAAAGAGTTGCGATCATCGACCACCACAGACAGGTAGTCGATTCCGTAAGATCCCTCACTCATATCAGCAGCGACATAGGCAGCTGCGCGACGGTCGTCTGGGACATGATCAAGAACGAAGGCATGGACCCTAACGACAACAGACTTGTCGCTACGGCTCTCTATTACGGCCTTTTCTCCGACACCAACAAGCTGTCGGAGGTTTCCCACCCGTTAGACAGGGATATGATGGATTCGCTCATCTACAACAAGAGCGTCATCACATCCATGGTCAATTCGAACATCTCTCTCGATGAGCTCATGATCACGGGCAAGGCCATCCTGAACTACGAGTATCACGAAAGCAACAAATATCTGGTCATCGAGGCCGAGGCATGCGATCCCTGCATCCTGGGCGTCATAAGCGATTTCGCGCTCGAGACCGAGAATGTCGACGTCTGTCTCGCTTTCTACGTTACCAATTATGAGGTCAAGTTCTCCGTCAGGAGCTGCTCGCGCGAGGTATACGCCAATGAGCTCGCGGCTTTCCTGGCTGACGGTATTGGCGGCGGCGGCGGCCATATGCTCAAGGCCGGCGGCACCATCAGGGCAGAGCTCCTTGACAGGCCCGCGAAGGAAGTCCTCGAGGAGAGGATGGTCCAGTATTATGACAGCTATGCCGTAATCTATGCCAAGAACACCACTCTCGACACATCGAGAATGAAACGCTACAAAAAAGTCCAGCAGTCTCTCGGTGCCGTTAAGCTCACTGATGTTTTCCCCGCGGGAACACCGATCAACATAAGAACTCTCGAAGGAGACGTTGATACCGTCGTCGAGAAAGATGACTACCTCATGATCGGCATCGAGGGTGAGATATATCCCATCAAGGAGCAGAAGCTCATGAACTCTTACCAGTTCACGAATTTCCGCTACACCAGGGACTTCGAGTACGAGCCGCGTATCAGGAACACCTCGACAGGCGAGATCAAGAAGGTCCTGCCTTTTGCCCAGACCGTAAGATCCACCGGCAGCACGATCATATTCGCAAAGCCTCTGGAGCAGCCCGTAAAGCTCTTCACGGCATGGTCCGATGACAAATATTATTCCGGCCGTGTAGGCGACTATATCGCAGTAAGAGCCGATGACGAGCACGATATCTACATCATCAACATTGATATCTTCGACAGGACATACCAGGCACTGTAATAAACGGTTTTTCCGTAAAGTAACACTGTTAATCAACAACCCGCGTCCACAAACGGCGCGGGTTGTTTGCTGTCAGGCGGTTTCTCTGAGGCAGGATGCGGTTTTGAAAAGTATACCGGGAAGGTTCCGGGAAGGTTCCGGGATGGTTCCGGGAAGGTTTTGGTAAGGTCAGGACGCAATATGCTGAAATTATCCCGTTTATTCATTTTTCGAGACTTTGGGATAAAAAACGGGCATGAAATTATCCCGCAGAAAGGTTTTTGGAAGGTTTGGGATAAAAATCGGTCATGAATTTATCCCAAGTGAAGTGTTTTTGAAAGTTTGGGATAATTTGCCGTTTAAAATTTATCCCAAATCGCGAAAAATAAGGCCTTCGGGATAATTTGCCTCTGAGGCGGGGTGTTAGTTACAGGTTGTATGGCTAAAGTATCGAATTCCAGTAGAATTCTTGCGTTTCGATACCTTCGAAAATACAAGGTATCGGAATCCGGGAAAACTCCTCGTTTTCGATATCTTCGTAAATACAAAGTATCGGAAACAGAATAAAACTTCCATTTCCGATACCCGTCAGATACCGTATTCAGCCCGTACCTCTTCAGACAGTTCATGACCGTCCAGGATCCTCTTTCCCTTTTCGATCAGATCATCCACGGTATAGTGATCGATGTAACCTACCCGGCAATCGTCTTCTGTCATATAAGAATATACGAAGAAACGGTCGGATTTCTCGTGATAGCAGTATACACCGCATACATCGGCCACCTCGACCCAGGTCTCCGTGTCGAAGATGTTTATTTCGTCGCCGTTCTGGATGAAGAGCAGGTGGTTCTTGTCATCAAAACGGAAAGTGGCAGCGCCGCTTCCGTAGACGCCCATCTCGTATTTGTTCAGAAGCTGGCCTGTAGTCCCATCGCGCAGGATAAGGAAATTGTCGGCAACAATATACAGGATGCCGTCTCTGAAGGTCGCGCTGTAGCGGGCGGAGCTCTTGAATGTGAAACTGTACATTTCCTTAAATGAACCGTCGGTTACAAAGGCGTTGCATCCGTCCGTGAAGAAGAACTGCGAGCCGTCCTCAGATGCCGTGAAAAAGTATTTTGCCGAGACATTTTCCATCCACTTGCAGGGAATCTTTATTTCCTTGAGTTTCATGGATTCAAGGTCTGCAGCAATGAGCCTGTTCCCCAGCGGGATGAAAGCCTTGTTCACATCCTTGAGGTAGTATATACCTCGGAAGAAGGTGCTTGCGTCTTCTCCGACATCAAGAGTCTTGAAATCTTTTGAATGGGAACCGTCAATATCCGAGACTGTTACGTCAAGCTTTGTGGTTTTTCTGGACAATGTGAAGCGTTTGCCGTTTGATACATAATCAAAGGCGTCAAATTCTATGTCCGTATTTCTGACTTCCTCATGTTCAACATCGATAAGAAATGCTCTGTCTCCGAAGAAACCATAGTACTCATCATCGATGCGGTCAATGAAGAAATTATTAAGGAGGCTGTCGACGTCGGGAATATCATCAGAGAATATTAGCTCGCCATCTGCCATGTTGACAGCGCTTACCCTGACGTCATTCGTGTTGTGTACTCTTGCCGCGATGATAAGGAGATCGTCTTCCGTATAGCAGGTTTGATACGATGATCCTGTCACAAAGCCGCCATAAGAGGAGATCTCCGTCCATTCGTCATCCTGAAGATAACGGTTGTAACAGATGATATCGCAACCGTCTCTCGGAACAGTATAGAGCAGTTCGTTTACTTTAGCGAAGGTTATATCCTTGCCGAGAAGCTGGAATTCGGCCATGCTGTTGTTATCTGCACTTATCGTGAGAATGTATTCACCCTGTCTGCAAATGAATTCGGGGAAGTCATTGTGGTTGAAATCATCAACAGTAATGATCGTACTGCCGGTGGCGTATTTATTGAGCTCTTCGCCTGTATCAATGTCGCGGATCGTCGCGGTTTCTCCTAATGCAAATAATACTGCGTTACGGGAAGGAAGATTTCTGATATGGGAGCGGAGCACAAGATCCGATACGGTCATTTCCGATTCCCAGTCCTTGTTTGAAACGCAGTCAAAGCAGAACAGATTCACCGACTCTTCAGCTATGAATGTCATCTCATTGGAATAGGCCGTGGAATAAAGACCCGTGCTGTTAGTGGTTATTGCACAGGCATGATCGTTGTCGATGAATTCCAAATTATAGAATAAGTAACCGTAGACGGGCTTGGAGACGGTTGTTCCCGTTGTCTTATCGTAAATATGGACATAGCCTTCATTATTGAAGATAAAGCTGTTATCGGTATAAGCGAAACGGTTTCCGTCAGGTGAAACGGTAAGACACCTGATATCATCGAAAATGGCTGCGTCTTTTACCTGATAAGTATTCTTTATGCTTCCGTCTCTCGTTGTCAGCTCTATTACCCGGCCTTCGCCGTCTTCGAAATAAACCGCATGAGAACTGTATACGACATCATCTTCTATGAAGGCAGTTTCCTTTTCCGAATCGTAAGACCAGATAAGATCGCCGGTCTCGTAACTGTATGCTTCGATACTGTAATCGTAAGTCAGCATGAGCAGATCGTCGTCCAGGAACGTGATGTTTTTCGGGACCTGTTCGCATTCATTCTCGAAAACGCATTTGTGCGAAAAAGCATCCCAGCAGTATGCCTTTCCTCCCTGGTCAAGTGCTGCCAGGTAGTGTTCGTCATCCGAAGCGGCAAAGTGTGTTATCGGCTTATCCGTCTTGTAATTCCAGCATGGTGTGTATTGTGAACTGGCAATGCAACTATATGCGCCTGTCGCATCAGTGAGGGCGCGGACAGCCGTAGACGTTACCGGTATCTTCTTGTTCGAATCATTGGGAAGTGCCGCGAGCGCCAGGTGGATCGAATCGGTTCTCTTTCCCTCTGCCAGGAGCTGCTCAGATTCATTTGAAAGATAAGCCGCTCTGCTCCGGAGGGATTCGAGATATGTACTGTTTATCCTGTTGTTGCTGTAGATCATGTAGCCAACGAATGCTGCCATCGCTGCGAAAACAACACCTGCCAGAGCGGCCGCGCGCCTGATCTTGTACTGTCTTGTCCTTCTCTGGAGCTCATCGTATGAGCATCCCAAAAGCGCGGACGCAAGCCTGGGAAGCTCTTCCTTGTCTGCCGTGGACATCGGCAGCCTGTAGTCGCATGACAGCGGCTCGACCGGCACCTTTACCGTGTGAGGGAAACCGTTCTCGTCGATATACTGTTTTTCGATCGAGAGCAGTTCTTCGGGGATAACTTCGAAAGGCTCGCCGTCGCAAAGCACGGTCAGGATATTATTCGCCGAATGGGTCTGAAGGAAAGTCTTTATCTCTCGTTTTACCCAGTAGGATTCTTTTGTGTTCGTTGAGCAGATGACGATGAGGTACTCGGCATTCTGCAGAGCCTGCGTGATCGTTTCCGTCAGGTCGCTCGTAATAGGAAGCTCGTCCTTATCCCTGAAGATACGCGTGATCTTCTGGTGCTTGATCTTTCCGCGGAGTTTATGCGGAACGTGGAAGTGCTCGAGCTTTTTCTGAACGTGCTCGGCTATCTTGGAATCAAGCGGCGCATGTCTGTACGATATAAATGCGTTGTAGAAATCGATCATGATGTAATCCCTTTGCTTTAGTTGATTCTTGCGGTAATAGTAACATAAATTAATATATTATGCCTTGACGATACTATTACAGCTTGGGTCGAGCCTGTGTTGCATTGAAATGTCAGGGATTCTTGATCATGCTATTTACCGCTTTCAACAATCGTGACCGTGCCTTTTCCGCCGTCGACCGTAACGACATCGCCGGTCTTGAGGACTGTCGTCGCGTTGCGGCAGCCAACTACTGCGGGGATGCCGAATTCTCTTGCGACGATCGCTGCGTGGGAGAGCGGAGCGCCAATGTCCGTGACTATGGCGGACACTTTATGGAATGCGACTGTCCATCCGATGTTAGTGGCGCGCGTGACGAGGATCTCGCCCGGGATTATCTCTTCTGTCTGACTTACATCATCTATGACGCGGACTGTTCCCGTGACCACTCCCGCGGCGCCGGCAAAGCCTTTGACGTCAGACGGGAGATCCGCACCCGCGGTGCTGCTGCTTACGAAAACGTCGTAACGCCTGCCGGGATCTTTGAGCCACCCGTCGGGATCGAACCTGCCGACTACAAGGTTAGGGAAGGACGGATACGAGAGGTAACGCGAATAGGATTCCCTGCGCGCGGGGATGAAACCGAGTGCGGTCTTATCGCCCTTTAAGAGCGAGAACATCTCCTGATAGCTCAGCATGAAGATGTCGTCGCCAAGTCCGTTCAGGGCGCCTGCCCGGAGGCAGTATTCCCTGAAGACGCAGAAGATGCGGACGCCCTTGCTGCGGATGTCTTCCCTGAAGTCGTTGGCGTGGATGAATTTTGCCGTCTCTTTGTCGATCCACTTTCGCTTGGAAGGGTACTTTGCCTTGAATTCGGCCAGCGCTTCTTTGTATGCGGCCTCCTGTTCCTCCAGTATCTTATGCAGATCAGGACCGTCTTCCGGGCGGTCTTTGAGGAGCTTGTCCGGGAAGGAAGGATCTTCGTAGGGTCTCGGTTCCATCAGTTCCATCTCGTTGGCTGAGCGGTGGCCGCAGATCCTGATGTATTCCTCACGGGACATCTTTCCTGATGCGACGTCCTCCAAAAGGAGCATCGGCTTCATTGATGCGATAACGCCGACGCAGCCGGTGCACAGGCGGTTTGCCATGTCCTCGCCGGCGATCTCAGCGATCTTTTTGCGCGTGCCGAAAAGGGGAAGCAGAGACAATCCGCTCTCGGTCATTATCGATGCAAGGCCGTCATTCAGATAGGGCTGCAGCACTTCGTCCCAGAAGCGCATGAGTTCCGTGCTGCTTTCCACCTTTTTTATCTTCAGGATGAGGCCGTCTGATATGGAGTCCAGGTTTTCTACCATCTCGTGCTTCTCTTTTTTCGTGAGGGAAGACCTTTCCTTCGGGAAGAAGAGCAGCTTTAGCTTGTGCATGAATTCCTTTTTGTCGAAAGGGGATAATGGTATCTCAATGCCGGAAGGGATCTCGCCCACGAGATCGCGTACTGATCCGTATGCTTTTGCGGGCGTCTCGCCGAAGCTCACGAGGAGCGAGCACATGACGGAGATGTTCATGTACGCCTGGCCGCAGACATTGTCGAGCCAGTCGGGGAGTCCCAATACGTCGTTGATCTTTTCGAGCACGCTGAAGGTCATGGGGCTTACGGGCTTCATGAAGATCTCGCCGACGTTGGTCTTGGTGAGGAGCTTGTAGCCCGAGCGGGTTCCGTTGATGTCGTAATCTTTTACCGAGTGTCTGGTAAGTGTCGTGATGGGGCGGGCCTGAAGGATGTATACACGGCCATTGGCAACAGCCCATTCGATATCCATCGGGACTTTGTAGAACGAGCGGATCGCGAGCGAATATTTGCGGAGAGTCCCGGCATAGGGCTCCATCTCTTTATTGCCTTCGTAAGAGTATTCGATCGCGCCGATCCTGAATTCTTCGGCATTCTCGCTGCCTGACACGAGCTTCTCGCCTTCGCCTCTGACGTAGTTGCCGACGATCCTGTCGTCCTTTCCCGTGATGACGTCAGACGTGAAGATAACGCCCGCGAAGTCCGCATGAACGAACTCCTGGATTACGACGCCGATGCCTTCGACGCCCAGGCCGTTTTGGTCCTTGTAGTTCTCGACGCGCGCGTTCTTTGCCGAAGCGGCGACCGTGGCAACGGCGTCAATGATCCCGTCTTTTGCGACGTCTGTCAGTGTCTCGTACTGCCCTGCGAAAGAATTGTTCTCACCGTCTTCGCCCAGTGCGGAAGACCTTACCGCGTAGGTCTTATTCCCGGAAAGTCCTGCTATGAGCCCGTTAAGCTCGGAAGCCGCTGCGTCCGTAAGCTTCCCGTCCTTAAAAGCGTCCGCGCAGATAACATACCCGGAAGGGATGTTCATCTTGAGGTTCTTCATCATGAGCGACAGGGAAGATGCCTTGCCGCCGGCGTTCCCGAGTTTTGACTCAGGTAATGTTTTCAGATCGAAAATATAGTCCATGTCAGTCTGCCAGCAGGAGGTCTATCCTCATGTCGATGTATTTCTTAAGTTCTTTGTCTTTATCAAGGTCGATGCCGAAATCCTTCTTCAGGTCTTCCTTCCTGCACACGATCAGCTGCATCATGGCGGACATCTCATATGCGATCAGTCTGCATTCCTTGTCGGTCTTCTTGCCGGCGTAGTGTTTCTTAACGTATTGGAAGCTGAAGGATTCCTGCGAGAGGTCCCTGTTGAAGAGGACGTAACCAGAGATGGCCTTGGTGAATTTGGGGTTCTCGACCAGGCATTTCGCGACTATGAAATGGAGCTTTTTCAAAAGCTCCTTCGGGGCGATGTCCGATGCCAGGAGCTTTGCCACCTCGGTCTCTTTGAGGAAGTTCATATACTGCTTCTGGAACGTCTGGTAGATAAGGTTCTCCCTTGAGCCGAAGCAATAGTTGATCATGGAGGGCTTGGTGCCCGCGCGCTCGGCGATCTGCCTCGACGTGACGTTTAGCGGATCATCCGCTTCTTCCATCAGTCCGAAAGTCGCGTCGATCAGTTTGTCCTTTGTGATGTTGAGTTTCTCGTCCTTCTGCATGGGGCGCCTCCGATTATTGAACGTGTTCAAAAATAAAGATATCACATAAGGAAACGCTCTTCAATATGTTTCGGGTAATACCTGTGCGGATGATATAATTATAAAGTCCGGATCAGGGTCAGAGTCCCAAGGCCGGCTGTTGTTTATGGGGATGCCGGAATGTTTTCGGGAGGCGCGTTATGAAAGCGATGAAAGTCATTGCTGCCGTTATGTCGATAGTGCTGCTTGCGGGAGCGGCGGGTTGCGATTCTGCAGGCGATTCAAAAGCAAAAAAACAGATGGAAGAGACCCTCGATTCCTACATGCAGAGGGTCTTTGACGACAGGCCTGCAGGCCGTTATGTTGACACAAAGGAAGAGGCGACTTTCAACGTTACGGAAGAACAGAACGAGATCTGCTGTGCGGTCCAGGAAACCGCTTCTTATGAGGTCCTGAGATCAGAGATAACCGAGAAGGACAGGGAAGGAAAGATCCTCATAGAATTCAAATACGCGGATGCCGAGAAGATCTCAGACGGCCGTTACGATTACGAGCTCTATGACATTGTCGACGAGATAAAGAAAGTACCCGAAAAGAAGAAGCTCAAGGAAGAGTTCGAGTTCAAGATGGTCTGTGACGACGGCGAATGGCTCGTTTCCAAAAAGTCCGACGCCAAGTTCAAGGATTTCCTGCATAGCATCGTGGACGATATCGAGTTAAGAGAAGAGATAATCGATCCGGGCGTATACGCGTATAACGGAAAAGTCGGAATATCGATGCCCACGGACCTGCTGAAAAGATGGGACGATGACGGCCATCTCCTGCAAGAGAAACTTGAGAACATGGGTTATGAAGTTGAGCTCAGATATGCGGATAACTCCGTCGCTACGCAGAAGAGCCAGATCGGGAACCTTATAGCGTCCGGCTGCGGAGTGCTCGTTATTGCTGCGATCGATTCCGTTTCACTGGCAGACGAGCTTGCCCTGGCTGCCGAAAACGGTGTCACGGTCATAGCTTATGACCGCCTCATCAAGGACACTCAATATGTCGATTACTATATGACGTTCGACCAGTATGCGGTCGGCGCTATCCAGGCGACATATGCCATAAACGCGCTCGGCATCGAAGGTTCTTCCGATACCTTCAGGTTCGAATTTACCGCCGGAGATCCGAGTGACGAATATGCCCGCCTTTTCTACGCCGGAGCCTATGACGTTCTTGAGCCCTACATCGATCAGGGCCGTATCGTGGTCGTTTCCGGCCAGACCGATTTCATGGATGTCGCGACAGCAGCATGGAGTACCGATAAAGCCCAGGCTAGAGCCGAGAACATCCTTGCGGCATATTATGATAAAGGCGATGTGATCGACGCGTGGATATGCTCCAATGACTCGACGGCGCTGGGCGTCATAAATGCTCTTGACGGTTTTTATACGGGTGATAAATATCCTGTCATCACAGGCCAGGACTGCGACATAGTCAACGTAAAGCACATCCTTAACGGCAAGCAGGCAATGTCCGTGTTCAAGGACACGCGTAACCTTGTCGGGCGGACTGCCGATATAGTCGATCAGATCCTGTACGGCAGCATCAGCAATGTTGTTCCTGATGACACGACCACATATAACAACGGCAAAAAGACCGTCCCGGCATTTTTCTGTGAGCCTGTCTTTGTCAATGCGGATAACTACCATGAGATCCTTATAGATTCCGGCTACTACAGGGAGTCGGATTTCGGGTGACGGATCAGAACAGCTGAAAAACGGAGGAAAAGTTATGGTCAGACACGTTATAGTATGGACGCTTAAGGACGAATATTCCGATGAGGAGAAGGCGCAGATCAGGCGCGGCATAAAGGAAGGTCTTGAAGGACTTTCTGGCAGGATACCCGGCCTGGTCGAAATACATGTCCTTACGGAGGGACTTCCGAGCTCGAGCGGTGACGCGATGCTGGATTCGTTTTTCGAAAATGAGGACGCGCTCAAAGCGTATTCGTCCAATCCTTTACATGTTGAGGTCGCCACCACAAAGGTAAGGCCGTTCGTGAAGGTCAGGAGCAGCTTCGACTTCGAAGTGTGAGACTTCATTTTGAAGGTGTCTTAACAAACATCAAGGCGCGATTCCCGGAGGCGTGGTAAAGTCTCAGGCAGGAGGTGGACATCATGAAAGACATCCTGATCGGCACATGGG
This sequence comes from uncultured Clostridia bacterium, assembly GCA_947167045.1. Lineage (GTDB taxonomy): Bacteria > Bacillota > Clostridia > Saccharofermentanales > Saccharofermentanaceae > Saccharofermentans. The sequence goes on along the minus strand of CAMVGO010000014.1, from coordinate 10,598 downwards.
CGTGGGGCTCCGGAATGAACGGTTCCTCGATGGTTTTCGGAAAGAAGCAGGACGCAGAAGTACTGAAGAAATCGTTCGAGGAAGCGGTAAAGCTCGGATTCCTGAACTGGGACACGGCGGCGGTTTACGGCATGGGCTCGTGCGAGACGCTGCTCGGAACGCTTATCAAAGGGCACGGCGACATATTCATTTCGACAAAGTTTATGCCCGCAAAGAAATACAAGAGCGGTGAGCTTACAAAGTCTTTCGGTGAGAGCATGGCCAGGCTCGGCAGGGATAACTGCGACCTGTTCTGGATACACGTTCCGAATAATCTGGAAGCGAACCTGGCGGAAGCGGTACCGCTCATGAAGGCCGGAAAGATAAAGGCGGTCGGCACTTCAAACGTGTCGCTCGAACACATAAAGAAGGCGCAGGAGTTCCTGGCGAAAGAAGGACTTAAACTCGGCGCGGTCCAAAACCATTTCAGCCTTTTGAGGAACGATCAGCAGCCTATAATCGACTACTGCAATGCAAACGGTATCCGTTACTATGCCTATATGGTCCTCGAGCAGGGCGCTCTCTCGGGACACTACAGCGCAAAGAACCATTTCCCGGTCTTTTCGTTTAGGAACTTATTATTTCCAAAATCCAAATTTGTCAGGATAGAAGGTCTTCTCAGCTGCATGCGCGGCATCGCTGAAAAGCACGGCATTGATCCGTCGCAGGTGCCAATTCTCTGGGCTCTATCCAAAGGCGCGCTGCCCATCGTCGGCATCACAAAGCCTTCGCATGCGCAAAAACTCGCCGAAGCGATCGATGTGGTCCTCTCCGATGAAGAGCTCGCACTGATCGAAAAGGAAGCCGCCGCGACAGGCCTCAGGCAGCAGGGGTCATGGGAACCGCAGTGATATTTGATGACAGCTGCTTGAAGACATGAAGAAGATAATAGCTGAAGCTGAAGGGAAGAATCCGGAGTGATTATCAAGATAATTAGCGGTAAAATCTAAAACAGAAAACACGCAGAAAGGAAACATTACCATGGCAGGCATTGAAAAAGTTTGTGAATTCTTAGAAAAGACAAAGACATATTATCTGGCGACAGTCGACGGCGACCAGCCGAGAGTAAGACCGTTCGGAACGGTACTCGTTTACGACGGAAAGCTCTATATCCAGACAGGCAAGGTAAAGCCCGTTTCAAAGCAGCTCGCTGCAAATCCCAAAGCTGAGATCTGTGCTTTCGACGGTGAGACTGGCACATGGCTCCGCGTTGCAGGCGAACTCATCAACGACGATTCCCGCGACGTTAAGGTAGCGATGCTCGAGAAGCACCCTGAGCTCAAGTTCATGTACAGCGCTGACGACGACAACACCCAGGTTCTTTATTTCAAGGATGCCACGGCTACGTTCAGCTCATTTACCGCTGCTCCGGAGACGTTCACTTTCTAAATGATCCAGGATATACAACCGCATAAGCTGATAAACCGTTACGACCCTGCGCGGAGGGCCGCTGATGAGAGTCTCATCATTGTCATGAAGGGCGATGAGGTTCTGGTAAACGGCGATCTGTTCCCGCGGCTCTCCGAACTGGGAGCAGACGCTGACCGTCTCATCTATCTTTTCGAGTTCGAAGGCGAGAATGAATACTTCCTGCTCGACGTGACGGGCGATGAGGGTTTTGCTGTGCCCGGAGGATATGAATTCGTTAACGTACGCGCCTTCAGGCGTTCCGGTACGGCGAAAAAGAGCAGGGTGTTCCTGGCTCATACGGCATATCAGCTCGCCCGCTGGTACAGGGACAACGCATACTGCGGAAGGTGCGGGAAGAAGACGCGCCTTGATGACACCGAGCGCGCGATCCGCTGTGAGTGCGGCAATCTGGTCTACCCCAGGATAATCCCTGCGGTCATCGTCGGCATCACTAACGGGGATAAGATCCTCGTGACCAAGTACAAGACCGGCTTTGCCCATTTCGCGCTCGTGGCCGGATTTACGGAGATCGGCGAGACGCTCGAGCAGACCGTTGCGCGCGAGGCAATGGAGGAGACCGGCCTGAAGGTTAAGAATATCCGTTACTACAAGTCGCAGCCGTGGGGTATCGTCGATGATATCCTCGTCGGGTTCTATTGCGATGTCGACGGCGATGACACGATAAGGATGGATGAGGGCGAACTCAAGGTCGCCGAGTGGCGTACGAGGGAAGAGATCGAGCTCCAGCCGGATGACTACAGCCTTACCAACGAGATGATGAAGATGTTCAAGGAAGGCAAAGTCTGACGCGGCAAGCTGCTCCAAAATATCGAAAAACGATAAAAATATATTGAAATTCATTTTAAATCATGCTAATATCCTTCCATAAGGAAGCAAAACACTAACGGAGTGACCGGCATGGAAAAGTCATATCTCGACGACAATGATTACGGCATAGAAGATGGCGGTTATACCGACAGCCAGGCGAAGAAAACATGCATCATCTCGCTTCTTTTGAGATATGCGGCTCCGGTGATCCTCATGCTTGTTTTCGGTCTTTCTGTCGTCATCAGAGCTATGAATCAGGATGATGTGAATTCGGCGGGACCGAATTTTCTGCCGTTTATCCTGATGTTTGTCTCGTATGTCCTTTCCTGGGTGCTTATGGGCAAAGTCCGCCACAGCAGGCGTGACTACAACTTTGGAAAGATCTTAATGTGGCTTTATATCGGCGATACGGCACTGTTAATACCCTTATCGATAATCCAGTGGATCTTGCTGATGCAGGACTGATCTTTAGCCTCTGATCTTTCCTATTATTATGCACACGATGAATGCGGCGATGTCGGTAACGACGATAGTTGAACCGACGGGCGTGTTGAGCAGGATCGAGAGTATGATGCCGGAAAGCGCGCAGATGACCGAGATCACTGCGGAGCAGACGGTTACCGAGCGGAAGCTCTTGAAGATGCGCATCGCCGACAAAGCGGGAAAGATGACCAGCGCGGATACGAGGAGCGAACCGACCAGGTTCATCGCGAGAACGATGATGACAGCGATTATCGTTGCTATAAGGAGATTCAAAAGATTCGTTTTTGTGCCGACCGCCTTCGCAAAGCTCTCATCGAAAGTCACGGCAAAGAACCTGTTGTAGAAGCAGACGAAAAGCACGACCACGACAATGGAGAGCACTATGCTCAGGATGACCTCGGATTTTGTGAGCGTGAGGATCTTCATCGAGCCGAAGAGTGTGGTGCAAACGTCCCCCGAGATGTTTGATGAGGACGGGAAAATATTCATCAGCAGATAGCCGACCGCCAGAGCGCCGACCGATATCATGGCTATCGCGGCGTCGCCCTTTATCTTGGTATTCTGGCCTGTCCACAGGAGAAGGATCGCGCATACGATCGTGATCGGCAGTGTCAGAACCATCTTGTCGGTGAGTCCGACGACGGCGGCGATCGCCATCGCGCCGAAAGCTACGTGCGACAGTCCGTCGCCTATGTATGAGAACCTCTTGAGTACCAGGATGACGCCGAGAAGGGACGAGCAGAGCGCGATCAGGACGCCGACGATGAGCGCGTATCTTACGAACGGATAGGCGAGGTAAGTGACGAGAGTATTCATTACTTTATCTCACCTCCCTTGGAATCAGAGTTTCCTGCGGCCGGAGAGCTGCCCTCAAGATAAGAGCTTCCAGCAGCCGACTTCTTGTAGTCTTCGACGGTGCCGAAAAAGAATTCGTTGCCGATGTGCAGGATGTGCTTTGCGTATCTGACCGAAGACGCGATGTCGTGCGAGATCATGATCACCGTGATGCCTTCGTCGTTGAGTTTTTTGATGAGCTCATACATCTCATTCGTTACGAGCGGATCCAAACCTGCGACGGGCTCGTCCAGGAGGAGCATCTTCTCTGTGGCGCAGAGTGCCCTTGCCAGGAGGACCCGCTGCTGCTGTCCGCCCGAGAGATCCCTGTAGCACCATTTTGCCAGGTCGCTTATTCCTAAGCGCTCCATGTTTTTCTGCGCTTCCTTTTTCGCCTGCTTCGAGTAGAAAAGGTGCATTCCGAGGCTGTTCTGGCACCCGGAAAGGACGACTTCGGATACCGAAGCCGGGAAGTCTTTCTGTACGACGGTCTGCTGCGGCAGATACCCGATCTTTGAAGCGGTCAGGTCATCACCGTATTCTATGGTGCCGGCGAGGGGCTTCTGAAGTCGCAGGATCGTTCTCATGAGCGTGGACTTGCCCGCGCCGTTCTCGCCTATGATGCAGAGATAGTCGCCCTTTTCGACATTGAAGCTCAGGTCTTCGGTGAGGGTTATGTTCTCGTAGCCGAGTTTAAGGTTTCTGCATGTCAGCTGATCCATCCTGATTTACCCCAATGCCTTTCTGAGTACTTCCAGATTGCTTTCCATGATCGAAATATACGTGACGCCGTTCCTGCTGTCGGAGGACGTCGTACTTTGGATCGAATCCATCACCAGGATCTCCTGATCCTTGGATTTTGTATTGTCTGCTATGGTCTGTGCGACCTTGTGGTCCGGTCCTTCTATTACCAGAACCGCCTTAAGGCCCAGCTCGTCGAGCTTTCCGGCGAGGAAAACGACCGTCTCAAAGCTTGCTTCGGTCTCTGCCGAGCAGCCTGCGAATGCCGCATAGTAGTTAAGACCGTAGTCGTCCGTCAGATATCTGAAAGGGAATCTGTCGCCGAAAAGGACCGTGTCCTTGCTGCCGTTCTTTACGGCTTCGGCATACTTCCCGTCGAGCTCCGCGAGCTTTTTATCATAGTTTCCGGCATTTTCCTTATAGGCTGCCCCGTTGGCCGGATCGGCCTTTTCCATTGCGCCGGCGATGCCTGTCACGATCACCTGTGCATTCTTCAGCGAGAGCCAGACGTGCTCATCGTATTCAGCTTCGTCATTGTCTTCGCAAGCTTCGGTCTCCATGCCTTCGACGATCTCTTCCTCAACGACGCGGCCGTCCAGAAGATCCATCATGTTTACGACCTGCATGTCCTTGTTGACGGCTTCTTTAAGCGCGTCTTCGACCCATCCGTCCGACTCGCCGCCGACATAAACGAAAACGTCGCACGAAGAGATGTTTATTATGTCCTTTGCTGTCGGCTGGAAGCTGTGCATGTCGGCGCCGTTGTCTAAAAGGAGCGTTAAGTCGATGTCATTTATTCTGTCGCCCGCGATCTCACGGACCCAGTCGTACCCGGAAAAGACTGTTGCGACGACCTTGAGCCTGCCGCCGTTTCCGTTGCCGCTGCCGGAGCCGGCCGCGGAACATGCGCAGGATGCGAATAGCATTCCCGCCGTCAGCATGGCCGTAATGGTCTTTTTCAGATTGTGAGCTCCGTTAAAACGCATGGTCCCTCTAAAGGTTCAGATTGCACGGTTTTTCTTTATATAAGAAAAGGGTACGGAAACGTATTATATGGGCGGGGTGTTGGAGTGTCAATATGAAACTGATTATCAATTTCAAAAATTTACAATTGGTTTTTGCCGGGCTTTTACCCATGTCTTTACGTTCATGTTCCCGAATTGTGCCCGAAATACTCCCATTCCCAAAACGATACACTAACGATACACTGAACTAGTAACATACTCTTGACGGAGGTTCTCATGTACAGGGTTTTGCTCGTCGAAGACGACAGTCAGATAAGAGAGGTCATCGGGGATTACTTCAAAAGGCGCGACAAGATCACGCTCGATCTTGCCGGGGACGGCAACATAGGTTTGTCGAAGATCCTTAATGAATCCTACGATCTCATACTTCTCGACATCATGATGCCGGGACTGGACGGGTTTGAACTCTGCAGGATCATCAGGAAGAAGTCGGACATACCGGTCGTTTTTCTGACGGGAAAGGTCAGGGAAGAGGATATCCTGTACGGCTATGAACTCGGTGCGGACGACTACATCGTCAAGCCGTTTTCGATCGCCGTGCTGTACAGCAAGCTCCTGGCTCTCTTGGAAAGGACGGTACCGGAAAAGCCGGTAAGGAAGATCATTTCGAGCGGACAGATCGTCATTGATCCTCTTAAGTTCGAAGTGCGCGTGGCAGGCGAGGTCATAGATCTCCCGCCGAAGGAATACGCGATCCTGAAGTACATGATGGAGCACCCCGGCGTGGCGGTCACGAGAAAGATACTGCTCGCCGTGGCCTGGGGAGGTGACGACTTTATCACCGAGCGCGTCATCGACAACCGCGTGAAGAATCTCCGTAAAAAGCTCCGGAAAGAGGGAGCCAGGATAAAGACGCTCATCGGCGTGGGATACAGGTTCGACTGACACACCTGCCTGAAAGCGTAAAGGCAAAAAAGTTCCTTCAGAGGGGTTCGATCTTGGGGAGGAGTTATATGAAAAGAAAGACATACTTCAGTTTCGCTGCCGGCAGGGTCATTGCCGGACTTATAGTCGCCGGCATGGTCTTCGCCGGACTGTCATTTTATCTTCACAGCGTATACGATCAGTCTCTTTTTGACGGCTTCACCAGTATAGGCGAAAAATACCGGGATATGACAGAAAGCTACGCAGACGGAAAGTTCGGTGATGTCTTTATCGACATCTTCACGGATCTTTATTGTTCCGATTATATAAAGATCGCAGAGGTCAATGAGGACGGAAGCTTTGAGACAGTTTATGAGACCGATTACAGAGTCTGTCCGCTCGAGAAGGGCATCCGCGAATGGTTTTATATCACGGACGATGAGGAGCTCCTTGCACTGGGCGACAGGACCGATGTGATAAACGATAACGACTGGACGATACACTATGTTAAGAGCAGCGAGATCGGCAGCATCGACTTCGATTACGATCCGTACCTCGGTAACAGCTGGAACGAGACGGCTCTGTCTGATGCTTACAGTTATTCGAACGGCTTTTACAGAGCGGCATCAGAGTTTGGCAGCCTGTTTCAGTACAGACTTCCGTCCGTGGAGACGTACTATGTTGAAGGCAACACCCTCCATATCGGCAAGGTAATTGAGGTAGACGGCTACGGAACCGGGTTTCTAGGAAGCAGGTCCAAAGACTTTACGGATCCTTCCAAAGCGGATCTTTATATAAACCAGGACGGCGATATCGTCCAAATGATGGACATCTACAGACTGACTCCCCGCCCGGACAGATTTCTGGAGCAGCATTCGGATATCTTTCTTGCCAAAAACACGTCAGAACTCTTCCGTTTAAAGGCCGAAGAGGACGACAGGGTCTGGAGCGACACCGAGGATTATCACAAGTACAAGGCGAGTCTGAGAGACAACGGGCTCTTTGTGCAGGGACAGCTGGAGATCTTCGAGCACAACGGGAAGCAGTATATGCTCGAATATGTCATCACAGCACTGCCGTATACGGAATACTTCAAACCTGTCCTTATATTCCTTGCGGTCATACTGTTCATATTGGGTGCCGGAATTCCCCTTCTTTTGGCGATAAGGCCTTACCATCAGTATAAGAAGGCATACGAGAGCAACATCTTCAAGAATAATCTGATCGACGCTCTCGCCCACAACATGAAGACGCCCCTGCAGATCCTTGGCGGCTATGCCGAGAACCTCAAAGATGTTGAGGACAGCGCCGAGAAAAACCGCTATGCCGAACGGATCCTCACTAAGACATCTGAGATGAACAGGGACATAGAAGGAATCTTAAGGAGTGCGGAGAAGTCCGATATCAGTCTTACGAAAACACCGGTCCGCGCCTGCATCGAAGAGGCCGCTTCAAAGGCCGGCGCCGAAGTCGGCATAAAGGGTGACGGCGTGATCAAGGCGGACAGGGAATACTTCAATATGGCGCTCTTCAATCTGATCGACAATGCCGCGAAATATAAGACCGCCGGTTCAAAGATCGAAGCTGTGATCACCAAAAACGGCATCACGATCACGAATAAGACCGGTGCTGACAAGTTCACTCCGGGCACGGGTCTGGCGATCGCCGGAAGGATCCTGGAGCAGCAAAAGCTCTATCTTGGAACATCGCTGAAAGACGGCGTTTTCGAGGCAAGGATAGGAAAGAAACCGGGAAAGAACTGAGCCGCAGATATATTCCGGGGATACCAGGAATCCCTCACGCAAAAGACTGTCCCTTGTGATACAATATCAGACAGTTTTTGCGTGGGGGAATATTTATGAAAAGCACCGTAAAACTTGCGATCGTCTCAGTCCTTTGCCTGATACTGTTCGGAACATGCGCGTTCTTTATGAGAAACCTGCTGTTCGGAGACATTGCCGGAACATATGAGCAGGCCGCTCCGAACAAATCGGAATACCAGGACAAATGGGTATCCTATGAAGTCATCGCCTGCCTCGGCTGCTATGCGGAAGGCACCGAGTCCTACGCGTTCATCCCCACAGGTCACGAATATTACTATCTCATCTGGATGGCTGACGGCTCGATCATGCCGCTGTCCGTTTCGAAGAAGGCAGACAGGGAATACCTTGATGCCATGACTGACGCCACATATGACTATATCGACGGCATTACCGACGAGATCATGATGGAGCCCAGGACTTTTATAGGCACACTTGACAGCCAGGAGACCGAAGTCCGCAAGTACTATCTCGACACTTTAAGAGAGATCGGCGTTACCGAAGCTGACGGCTGGGTACTGCGCTACGAGCTCCTTGACTGCACGAAGACACGCACAAGCTATATCCTTCTCGTAGGAGCAGTCATGATGATCCCTGTCCTCGGCATCACGATGACCATTGTCACTTCCAGGAAAGAAAAGAAGAAGGCCCAGACCGAGCAGGAGTCATTCCTCCCAAGGTAAGTCTTACTGCACAGCCGGACCGGCTGCGTTTTCAGGTCTGTATTCGAAAAAATAATTGACTATCGGCACGATGAGCCTTGCGTTGGGCTCATTGAGCGACACGTTGAACACGGGCTTTTTCTCGTCCCTTACGTATATCTGCGCGAAATTGCTCATCACCGAGTTTGAGTTGATCGCACGGTCGAAATTGCTCCTGTCGATAACGATGGTCTTCTTGCGCTTCTCGTAAGTGATCTTATCCTTTGTGATGACAAGACCGCATATGTTGGCGGTCGCGCCGTTTTCGATCCTGTTGATCAGACGCTCGCCGACGCTCCTTACGACGATCCTGTAGAACGGGGGGGAGACGGTCTCGAACTCCTCCTTGATGCGCTTATATGTGCCGATGCCGTATGCGGAATATCCGCTGCGCTTGAACTTGTGCTTGGCTCCGTCATAGGTGGTGAAGTCGAAATTGTACGTGAACGACTTGCTGAAGTAGAAGTAGATCATGGACGAGGAATTGAGCGCGCCCGACTGTATGACCGCAATATCGTCGTACTTGATGACGTCACCGTTTATGTCAACGAAAGTATCGTAGAAAGTGATCGTCTTGCGGCCCTTGTCGTAAGGCACCACAAACCTTCCGTCATTTACTTCCTGATTCATCGTGAGCTGTTCGTCCATTCCTGCATCCTCCGTAAAGTTGATCGCATAACCCGAAAAGTCTATCGTTTTTGTTCCTTTAATTCAATAAGTGGTCGAAAACGGGAAGCCCCCAACACTTGATTTTATATTCCCTCTCGAATATCCTTTGTTTATATTTTTGAACTCTATTTGATCTCGGAGGAATAAACAATGGGAAGTCTGAAACAAGATTGGAAAGAGACCGGTAAGGACTTAGGCGGCGCTTTCAAGCAGCTCGGCAAGTCTATCGTTAAGTCCGGCGCCACCGTTGTCGGCAAGGCAAATGACTGGGCCGAGAGAGACGATGCCAAGGAAGAGGCAAAGAAGGAAGCTGAAGTCATGCAGGCCGTTGAGGAGCGTGAGGCTGCCAAGATCATCTGCCCTCACTGCAATGCGGAACTCGAGAAGGCAGAGGCTTTCTGCCCCAAGTGCGGCGGCAAGCTCGGAGAGTAAGGCTTAAGATAACTGATCGTTCAAAACGAGGCGTCCCGGTTGATGATCCGGGGCGCCTTTTTGTGTTTCCGGCGAGTATGCCCGGACTAACCCGTTTTCGGGCTGAGCGAAAATCATTTGACCGAACAAGCCTCTTTTATATGGAAATCTTCTGTTAATAACACTCACTTTGCCCTTTTTGGCGGTTGAGTTTTGGCGAAAAGATTGTAAGATAAGTACGTTATAAAAAATATCCAGGAGGACATATATATGGCATTGGTAACAACGACTGAGATGTTCAAGAAGGCTTATGACGGCGGTTATGCTGTTGGTGCTTTCAATGTAAACAACATGGAAATCGTTCAGGGAATCACAGAAGCAGCAGGTGAGCTCAAGAGCCCTGTTATTCTTCAGGTTTCAAAGGGCGCAAGAGCTTATGCTAACCACACATACCTTGTAAAGCTCGTTGAGGCTGCAGTTATTGAGAATCCTGAGATCCCGATCGCTCTTCACCTTGACCACGGTGATACATTCGAGCTTTGTAAGTCATGCATCGACGGCGGATTCACATCTGTCATGATCGACGCTTCTTCCAAGTCTTTCGAGGACAACATCGCACTCACAAAGCAGGTTGTTGAGTATGCTCACGACCACGGCGTAGTTGTTGAGGCTGAGCTCGGAACACTCGCCGGTATCGAGGATGAGGTTGTCGTAGAGTCAGGCCACGAGAGCTACACAAGACCTGAAGAGGTTGAGGAATTCGTTTCCAGAAC
>CAMVGO010000013.1 GCA_947167045.1 uncultured Clostridia bacterium | reverse complement strand
TTTTCCTGAAAACGATACCTTAGCATTCCGGCTGATATCGTTTTTAAAGACTTTTTCCTGAAAACGATACCTTAGCATTCCGGCTGATATCGTTTTTGAAAACTTTTTCCTGAAAACGATACCTTAGCAGGTATCGTAAACTGGATTTTTTTCCCGAAAACGATACCTTGACTTACTGCAGGTATCGGAAACAGAAGTTTTTTCAATATTTCGATACTTTGACCTTCCGGCAGGCATGGCTGGTCATTAGCGGATCATTCAAATGCCACTCGCAAACCACTCACACCCCACTCCAATCCACACGCGCCGACACGCTGCCACTCTCTCCCGCCCCGGCCCCGTGAACAATCTGTAAAGATTCTTTTAGAATCTGCACGCCCGCGGTCAAACACGCATATAATAGAAAAATACCTCTCTTTCCCGAAGGAGGACTCTTATGAAAAAGCACGCAAAGATAGGCCTGAAGATAATCCTGAGCCTTTTGATCACCTGTTTTGCACTGTTGCCGGTACAGGGAATAGTCAATGCGGACGACATCGTCTATACCGCAAGACCGTCAGTCAACGGGCAACTCCGTGTCGCAGGGCTGTGCCTGGCGGATCAGAACGGTGCGCCCGTACAGCTCAGGGGCGTAAGCACCCACGGACTGACGTGGTATTCCGATTTTCTTAACGAGAATCTTTTCGAACAGTTGTCGCGGGACTGGGACTGCAACCTGGTAAGGCTCGCGATGTACGCTTCCGTTTACGAGAGCAAGGAACGTGAGGAGAGCTACGCCCTCATGAAGAAGGGCATCGAGCTGGCAGTGGCGAACGACATGTACGTCATAGTCGACTGGCATATGCTCGAGAAGGGCAATCCGAATGAGGAGAGCGACTCTGCGATCGAGTTTTTCGAGAGAATATCCTCAGAATATAAGGAATGCCCCAACATCATCTTCGAGATCTGCAATGAGCCAAACGGCCCCGCGAACTGGTCCGACGTATCGGTCTACGCCGACAAGGTCATACCGGTCATCAGAGAGAACATGCCCGATTCGGTCATAATCGTCGGAACGCCCGAATTCGGAAGGAACCTGGGCGACCCGGTGCTCCGTCCGCTGAAGTACGAGAACGTCGTATATTCGCTGCATTTCTACGCCGCAACGCATAACGAAGGTCTGAGGACCGAGCTCATGTCGGCCATCTCGGCCGGACTTCCCGTGTTCATAAGCGAATGCGGAATAAGCGAGGAATCAGGAGACGGGGATATCGATTTCAAATCGGCCGTCGAATGGTTCAGCCTGCTGAATAAGTTCAAGATCAGCTACTCCGTCTGGAATCTCTCCGACAAGGACGAGACTTCAGCATTCTTCAAGCCGGGATTCGATCCTTCAAAGCAGATTGAGGACAGCGACCTCACGATAACGGGACTCTGGGTAAGGGAGCTCATCCGCGGCGGCAGGCCGGGCGACATCTACAGACCCGCTCCCATTGTCGAAAAGAGCAAGACCGACTTCATACGGACCTTTGTCACCAACTCCCTGGGCGACCGCGGTTTTGCGGCAATAGGCTCATGGTGGTTCTTCGCGGCCATCTCCGCGGGATTCCTGCTCCTGTGTCTCTTCATAGCGCTCATCTACCGTTCGGCGAGATCGAAAAAGAGACTCACGTACGATGACGTCGTAAAAGGCGACGCAAAGAACGGCAAGGGCAGCGGCTTTGCCAAGTTCTGCCTCTTCGTCAGCATCGGCTTCACGATAATCTACCTCTGCTGGCGTGTGATCTACTCGATCCCGCTCCAGGCAGGCGTTTTCCCGATCATAATGAACATTCTCCTTCTCATAGTCGAGGTGCTGGGCTTCGTCGAATCTCTCGTCCTTTACCGCAACCTCATCGGAAAGAAGGACCATCCGCTCCCTGTGATCCCCGACGACGCATGGCCAGATGTCGACATCTTCATCGCGACATACAACGAGCCGACGGAGCTTTTGTACAAGACCATCAACGGATGCAAGCATCTCAAGTATCCCGACAAGTCGAAGGTCCATATCTGGGTATGCGACGACAACCGCCGCCCGCAGATGAGGGCACTGGCCGAAAAGATGAACGTCGGATATTTCGACCGCCCGGACAACAAGGGCGCAAAGGCCGGAAACCTCAATCATGCGATGGGCCTCACGAGCGCGCCCTACATCGTCACGCTCGATGCCGACATGGTCGTAAAGAGCGACTTCCTTTTGAAGACCATCCCCTACTTCGTCGATGTCGAACTGCGCGAAAAGGACAGGCCCGAGAAGGAGCGCCTGCACCTGGGTCTTTTGCAGACCCCGCAGTGCTTCTACGACCCTGACGTCTTCCAGCACGCCCTTTATTCGGAGAAGCGCGCGCCTAACGAGCAGGACTTCTTCTACCGCACGATCGAACCCGCAAAGACTTCGACAAACAGCGTTATCTACGGCGGTTCGAACACGATCCTTTCAAGGCGCGCATTAGAGGACATCGGCGGCTTCTTCACGGGTTCCATCACGGAAGACTTCGCGACCGGCCTCCTCATCGAATCCGCCGGATACATCAGCCTCGCGCTCCCCGAGCCCCTTGCGAGCGGCCAGACCCCGCATACCTTCAAGGAGCACATCCAGCAGCGTACGCGCTGGGGCAGAGGCGTTATCGTTACCGCCAAAAAGCTGAAGATCTTCAGGAGAAAGAACCTGAACCTCGCGCAGAAGATAAGCTACTGGAGCTCTGTCATATACTGGTATTCGCCGCTCAAGAACTTCATCTACGTCTTGAGCCCGCTGCTCTATGCGACCTTCGCGATACCTGTCTTCAACTGCAACTGGCTGGAGCTCCTTGTATTCTGGCTTCCGATGTTCTTCCTGCAGGATCTAAGCCTCAGGCTCAACAGTAAGAACGCCATTTCGACCAAGTGGAGCGGCATCTACGAGACATCCGTCATGCCCCACCTGTTCATCCCGATCCTAAAGGAGTCGGTCGGCATCACGCTCGCCAAATTCAAGGTCACCGACAAGTCCAAGAAGAGCACGAGACGCCAGCGCGACATACGCTCCATGATCCCGTTCCTCGTTCTGATCGCACTTTCCGTTGCGGGCATCGTAAGGATCGCCTGCATCTTCAATCTGACGCAGACCATAAGCACGGTCATCCTCCTGTTCTGGATAGTCAGGAACCTCTATTACCTGATAATGGCGCTGTTCCTGATAGACGGCCGCGACAGCGACGGCGAGACAGTACATGTGCTCGATCCGGAGATGGTATCCGTCGAAGCGGACGGTGTTTCCTATGACGGCGTAACGACCCAGATGACGGAACACAACGTCACGGTATTCCTCGATGATGGTCCCGAGCTCGGCTTAGGTTCCGAAGTAAAGGTCAGCATCACGAGCGAAAAAGCAAACGTCACCTTAAAGGGCGTTATCACGGGCATCAAGGAATCCCGCAACAACGTCGCGAGAACACAGACGATCGAGATACTCGACATGGGAGATCAGGAGAGCGAATATCTGCAGCTCCTATACGACCGCGTACCGACACTCCCGCAGTCCCTTCACAGGGATTTCGGCGTTATCCCGCATCTGTGGCAGAACATCGCGCACCGCGTCGCAAGAACGAGGAAATAACAGATAACTTACTCGGCGCCGTTTTTGATGAGTTCTTCGTGCTCTTTCTGGAGCTTCTCATCGTAAGACAAGATGGGCTTAACATCCTTTTGCCCTTTGATCTTTCTTGCGACGTAGTTGGAAGTGATCTTCTTTACGAGCGGGAAGAGCGCTATTACGCCTATCAGGTTCGGGATCATCATTAAGCCGTTGAACGTATCCGAGAGGTCCCATGCAAGAGAGCTCTCCATGACGGCGCCTGCGACTATGAGAAGGACAAAGATCACCTTGTAGACCTTGGCGGCCTTTATGCCGATGAGATATTCCACGGCCTTGCTCCCGTAGTGGGACCAACCGAGAACAGTCGTGAACGCGAAGAGAAGGATCGCTATGGCGATGAACCATTCGCCGCCCCTGCCGAAGTCATTGCTGAAAGCCTTGGCTACGAGAGTCGCATCCTCCACGCCTTCGTTTACGAGACCCGTCTCAAGGTTGATAAAGCCTGAAGTAAGGACAACAAGCGCCGTCATCGTGCAGACCACGAACGTGTCGGCAAACACTTCGAAGATGCCCCACATGCCCTGCTTTACGGGCTCTTTGACATCGGAGTTGCTGTGGACCATGACCGAAGAGCCGAGTCCCGCCTCATTGGAGAAGACGCCTCTCTTGCAGCCCTGTGTGATGACTTCCTTCAGCACGATACCCGCAGCGGCGCCCGCAACGGGCTTGATGCCGAAAGCGAACTTGAAGATGGACGCAAATGCAGCCGGTATGGAAGGAATGTGGATAATGACCAGAATGAGCGCGCCGACAATGTAAGCGACCGCCATGAAAGGTACTACCATCTCTGCGACTGCCGCGATCCTCTTAAGGCCTCCGAGTATTACGATCGCCGCGACCGCCATCAGAACTATGCCGATGAGGAGCGGAACGAGCTTGATATTGCCGGCGATCAGGATGTCATTCGAGATGTCCGAGAAGAAAGCCGACTCGATATTGAGCGTTATCTTATTCACCTGACCCATGTTGCCGATGCCGAAAGAAGCGAGGACCGTAAAACACGAGAAAAGGAACGCCAGGATCTTTCCTATGTATTTGCAGCCCTTATAAGAGCCAAGTCCGTCCTGCAGATAGTACATCGCGCCGCCGGACCATTCGCCGTCTTCGTTCTTCCTTCTGTAGTAGATGCCGAGAACGTTCTCTGAAAAGTTCGTCATCATGCCGAAGAAAGCGGCGATCCACATCCAGAACACCGCACCCGGGCCTCCGATACAGATGGCTGCCGACACGCCGGCGATATTACCTGTGCCGATCGTCGCGGCAAGAGCCGTGCAAAGAGCCTGGAACTGCGAGACGCTTCCCTTCTCCTTCTTGTTGTGGCTGGACTTGTCGAAAACTCCGCCGCCGGTCTTTTTCCACCAGTGCCTCAAGTGCGATATCTGAAAGAACTTTGTCACAAAGGTCAGAAGGATGCCCGTGCCTATGAGAAGGACGAGGCCTATCTTCACCCATACGAAAGAGTTTACTGCGTCATTTATCTCGGTGATCGTTTCCAAAAACTGTTCCATGTTATTCTCGCTTCAGGGATGGATTTTCTTTTCGCGAAAATAATAAATGAAACAAAAGAAGTCTTCAAGACTTCCTTCTCCTCTCCCACTTGCGCTTGACTTCCTCGGCCTTGGCGATGATCTTTTCTTTCCATTCATCGTCGGGCGCGTCGAGCTGGTAAGCGTCAAACCCGTATTCCCTGCCGTATGAGCATATGACGGATTCGTCGTCAACGTGAAGGGATATGCGGTATCTGTTCGGGACCTTCTGCGGCAGTATCTGGGAGTGACCCTTCTGGACCTCCTTAAGGTGCCTCGAGCCGTTGACGATGCCGTCAAACCTTATGCCGTAGTGGGCGAAAAGGGCTTTTATGTATTTCTCGGAGCGGAACGAAGACGTGTATACCCAGACCTCATAGCCCATCCTCTGAAGCGTGTTGATAAGCTCGGGCGTGCCGAGTCTCAACCGTTCTCTGAAGATGTGGTTTAAGGGAAAAGCCAGTTCCTTTTCGGTCTTGTGGGTCGCCGGATTAACGAAGAGGACTTCATCAAGGTCAAAAGAGACCCTCATCTTCTCCCCGTCATTTTTTTCTTTCATTCTTCTCCATTTCCTCGATGACGGTAATAGCCTTTCTTGCCCATTCCTCCTCAGAGGAGTTGATCTCATATTCCTCGAACTCGCCGTTCTTGCCGCGCGTAACGAGGATCAGGTCGTTATCGATGTGAAGCGTCTTTGCGTACTTGTTGGCGATAAGCTTTTCCATCCGCATCACGCTCTCGGACTGGTTCTGCTCTCTCTTCGCGACGCCCGTGATTATGCCGTCGACATGAACCGAATAAGCCCTGAAGAATTTCTGGATGTCATCGATCGAATAGTAATCTGCCGCATATACCCAGATGTCGTAGCCGTTCTTCGCGAGGAAATAGAACAGCGCGGGGATCCCGAGCCTTATCCTCTGCTTCATGCGGAGGTTCAGGGGGAAGATGAACTTCTTCTCGAGATACTTGTAGTCTTCCGGCCTGAAAACAACCTCGTCGAGATCCAGCGTAACGCGCTTATCGTGCTGGGACTTCTCGAGTATCTTCTTGATGTCTGATTCCGTGGCGACGTTGATTATCTTGATCGGGACTTTCTTGATGTTGCAGCGCATCGCGGCCGCCCATCTGTGGTGGCCGTTCAGGAGGAGATATCCGTTCGGACGGAGCTTTTCGACCGTCAAAGGCTCGTCGAAAACCTTGCGCTCGAGCCTCATGGCCTCACGGAACTTCGTCTCGTATTCGCTTATGATCCTGTAGCTCGGTCCTACAGACTCCATGGAGAACTCGTCTTCAGCATTCGGGTGGAGATTCTTGCAGGCGGCTTTCCTTACGAACAACCGCTCCAAAAGACCGGCATGAACGGGAATGTATACACCCTTCTGGTTCTTTACGTCATTCTGTACGAATTCATCAAGTTTTGATTTTGCCATTTGACCACACTCTCCTTCAGACGCCCTGCATTACGGAAGTGAAACAGACGATGTATCCTTCAGGCTCCTTCCTTATAACCTTTGCATATATCCTTGAACCGTTCTTCTGCACCATTATGTTCTGCCTTAGCGGCAGTTCCCTGTCCGTTTTCAGGACCGCAAACTTCAGATCCTTTGAAGCCTTCAGGATGGTGCCCTTCAGTTCCTCCTCGATGACAGTCTTTGCCTCGAGCATGAAGAAAGAACACTCCTCCGGAGCCTCTTCGCCCCACTCTATGTCCCGTCCTCTTACGTCGAGCGTAAGACTGCCCATTCCGGCCACTTCGTAATACTTGAGTTCTTTTGTCGAACCCTTGGGAAGGAATGCTCCGTCCGAAATGTATTCGATGTCTTCTTTGAGGAGCTGTCTCGTGTTCTCCGTTATGAGGAGCTGGCCTCCGATCGTAAGGGCTTCGAGTCTTCCCGCAGTGTTGACGGGCGAGCCCATGCAGCCGTACTTCATCTTCTTTTCGGAGCCGATGTTGCCGACAACGACGCTGCCGGTATTGATGCCGATACCCATTTCGAGATCGGGATAACCGTTCTCACGGTTCCATTCGTTTACTTCCTTAATGGCGTTCTGCATCTCTATGCCGCAGCTCACCGCAAGGGCCGCATGGTCCGGCCATTCCTTCGGTGCGCCGAAAACGACAAAGATGCCGTCACCCAAAAACTCTATGACGGTGCCGTGATATTTCTCTATGACGGATACCATCTTCTCGAAATAATGATTCAGGAGATTTATAAGCCTCTGCGCAGACATCGTTGTCGCGAGCGCCGTAAATCCCCTGAGATCGCTCATCAGGATGGTGACTTCCTGGGTAACGCCGCCGCGCTTCTGGCCTTCGGAGGTCGTGAGCACGTAGTCGGCGATATCAGGCGAAGTGTATCTGGCGAAAGCCGATTCCACCTTTATGAGCTTCGTAAGATCGGTGATGACGATCAGATACAAAGAGACGTCTCCCTTGTAATAAGTCAGCCTGACGTGAAGGTTGTGGACCTGACCTTCATTGCTCACGTAATCGACGATCGCTTCCTGGGAAGTGAGCTTCTGCGTTACCGCGTCGATGAAGAGCTGGATCAGGTCGTCGTTGCCTTCAACGTAAGGGATGGCGTCCCATATCTTTATGTTGCTGTTTGCGGGTATCCCGAAAAGCTTCTCGGCCGACGGATTGGAGTCCATGAGCACTCCCGAAGAAGAGACGACGCAAACCGCATCATCGGTGTTCTCGAAGATATACTTGATCTGTTCGGCAGGTATATTGTCAAACATGACGCCTCTCCATCCGGCCGGGAGATCATCCCGGTCTTACCGCAATCACCCTGTCAGCAGTATCTGACAGAAATCCTTATCAGCTGTTGTAAAGATCGTTGATCTCCTTGCAGGCTGAAAGGTAGTCGTAAGTAAGCTTTCTCAGACGGTAAGAAAGATGCTTTAAGATCATCTCGACCTTGACCGGAGTATCCTTGAAGAGCTGCTCGAGTCCTTCGGGACGTACGATCTCGACATATGTGCCGTCTTCTTCGGAAACAGCCGTTGCGCTCCTGGGCTCGTCTGCGATCATGCCCATCTCGCCGAAGAAGGATACCGGATAAAGATCCGTGAGCTTGTTCTGTCTGTCGCTGCCGAAATTGCTGTAGATGCCGACAACACCGCCGTAAACGATGTACATACACTTGCCGGTCTCGCCTTCCTTGAAGATGATCGTGCCCTTGTCATAAGTCTCGATGGCTGCAGCCTTCTGGTCCTTAAGTCCTGCAGATGCCTCGCGGAGAGCTTCTGCGGAAGGCTTCTCGATGTTGTTCTTGCCGGAAGAATAGTAGTCGATATACTTCTTGATCTTGGAGAAGATGGAATCGCTCTTCTTGTCCTGGGCAGCGCGGACTTCCTTTAAGACACCGGCAAGGATGTCATACTCTGCGGACAGCTCCTTGATCCTGACTCCGAGATGCTTCATGATAGCGTAGATCATATCGGGATTCTCTGCAAAGAAGGTTTCAAGCTCGTCGCTCGAGATCTCTTCCGTGCTTACATCTTCCTTGGCAACGATGGTCGTGCTCCTGGGATAGGATTCGATCGCAGCCATCTCGCCGAAGAACTCGCCGGGATTGAGGATGGTCAGTGAGCGCTCGTCGTCTTCGCCGTAGTTCACGATGACTTCAACGCTTCCTTCGATGATCTTGAAAAAGCTGTTGCCCAGATCGCCCTGCTTGAATATAACTTCACCCTTTTTGAACTGTTTCTGTGTACTCATAAAAGAGACCCCTTTCGTCAATCTAATATATATTTATTTTAATATAGGACAGTCAAAAAATCTTATCTTTTCGGGCAAAATTCACATAATCTTTATCAACGATTAAATGTTTGTTCTTTCCGTCTGATCAGCCCGCCGAAAAGAGCATATTCAATAATCGGCCTGCATACATTAAAATTATAAGAGGCATTGTTTCACGGCTGACGTCATAAAGTGGTGTTTTATGGACGACGAAAAAGCGCTCATCTATCAGAATATCATCGAGAATCTCTCCGACGGAGTGATCGTTATCGGGTTCGACAGCAGGATCGAGACCTGTAATGACTCTGCCTGCGACATGCTGGGCATCAAATCTGACAACATCATCGGCAAAACGATCGCAGGACTCATGACCGAGATCGAAGGCAACGATGACTTTTTCGAGCTGCTCCTGGACGCTATCTACCTTAAGAAAAAGGTCTCGAAGACCGTCACGTTCACCGACGGCAAGCAGCTGAAACATCTTAAGGTGACCACGACTTTCATTACCGCAGGCAACGAAGAGACAAACCTCGTCGTGGTAGTTTCCGACCAGACAGAGGTCACAAACCTCATCATCAGGAACAAGAGCCTTGCCACGCAGATAACCGCTCTCATGAATTCCTTCGTTGAGGTCATGGTAACCGCAGTCGAAGAAAAATCGGCATACAACGCAAACCACACAAAGAACATGGTCAGGTACGCCGAGGCCTATCTCGACTGGCTGTCGTCACACGGCGAACTTGCAAAGAACACCTCCAGGAACACCGGGCCTCTTCTCATGAGCGTCTGGCTCCACGACATAGGCAAGCTCCTGATCCCCCAAGAGGTAATGGATAAAGCCACAAGGCTCGGCGCGCATCTCGTCACCGTCATGACAAAGCTCGAGATCGCGCGTCTCATGATAAAGAACCGCATCCTTTCAGGCGAGAAGACCAGGGATGAGGGCGAAAAGGAACTCGCCCGCCTCGGCAGGCTCGAAAAGCTGATAATCTCGGCAAATACCGCACCCGTACTCGATGAGGAAACGATAGAACAGCTTAAATCCGTTGCGGACGTTGATCTCATGACATCCGACGGCGGCACCACTCCCCTTTTCTCACCCGAAGAACTCGAGGCGATAACAGTCGCCAGGGGAACCCTCACCGCCGAAGAGCGGCACATCATCGAATCGCATGCCTCGCTGACTGCAAAGCTCCTGTCAAAGATGGAATTCGTCGGTGACTATAAGAACGTTCCCGCCTGGGCATCCGCGCACCACGAATATCTCGACGGCACGGGTTATCCCAAAAAGCTCTCGGGAGACGAGATCCCCTGGGAGACGAGGCTTCTTACGATAATAGACATTTACGATGCTCTTACGGCAGACGACCGGCCTTATAAGCCGCCGATGTCACCGGAGCAGGCCTTCAAGATACTTGAAGACATGGCAAAGAAGGGCAAGATAGACGCGAAGATACTTAAGAGTTTCATCAAGAGCAACGCCTGGCGCAAGACAGTGAGGTATACGGATATGAAGAAGATAGAGATAGAGGCAAAGAAAGAGAACCTGGAAGAGGTCCTTGCTTTCATCGACGGTTATTTGGAGGAAGTCGAATGCCCGATGAAGAAGCAGATGCAGATCGATCTCGCGGTGGAGGAGCTGTTCGTCAACGTCGCACTCTATGCTTATGCGCCCGGAACGGGTGACGTCGTGATCGAGATCGGCCTCAGCGAAGACAGATCACAGGTCCTAATCACGTTCATCGACTCAGGCATCCCTTACGATCCGCTCGCGAAAGAGGATCCCGATGTCACGCTCCCCGGCGAGGAGCGCCAGATCGGCGGCCTGGGCATCTTCCTCATCAAGCAGTACATGGATGACATCCGCTACAGATTCATCGACGGCTGCAACAATCTCACGATAGTTAAAAATCTGGAATAACCTTTTAAAGAGGTGTCTTAAATGAGCAACAACATAAAGAAAATGTCAGACCGGGAGAAGAGGCGTCATTCCCTCTCGGCTAAGACCGTCCGTTCCACAGTCGTAAGCTGCATACTCTTCGGCCTTATAATCCAGCTGGTGGCCCTGTCGTTCTACGCATATTCCTTCACGAAAAAATACATCGAGATTGCCCATGCCGCTGCGATCCAGGCCCGCTCGTCGGCAATGCACGGTTCTGATGTCGTAAGTTTTTCGCGCAGCATCATGAATATCTATAACGGCCTGAGCGATGAAGACCGCGCCAAGATCGGCACGCCGGAATACAGGGCGTTCTTTGAACACCAGGACATGGAAAAGGGCGGTCTTTACGATGTTCTGGTACACATGCTCGATAATGTCGGAACATACGACGAGATAGCTTACATATATGTCGGAATGTTCGATCCCGAAAACAACGCGATCGTCTACATGGTCGACACCGACAAGAATCCGGAGACAAAGCAGATGCCGGGCGATTGGGAACCCGCCAACGTCAAAGGCATGCAAAAACTCCTGAACGGCACGGAAGACGAGACACTATACTACTTTGACAACACTGAGAAATACGGGCTTCTTTGCACGGTCGCAGTCCCCATCAACGATAAAGCCGACGGAAGCCTTGTATCGTTCATGTTCGTTGACATCTCGATACATAACATTATCGTAGGCATGGGAAACCTCTCCTTCCAGCTTACCGTCGTATTCCTTGTCATAACCTTCCTTCTCGCATGGTTCCAGACAAAACTCATAAAGACAAAGCTTGTCGAACCTATCAACAAGATAGCCGAAGCTTCCCAGAATTACGTCAAGGACAGACAGGAAGGCATTGATAACAAAGAGCACTTCTCAGACCTCAACATCCACACAAAGGACGAGCTCGAGAACCTCGCCGTCACGATGAAGGACATGGAGCATGACCTCTCCGAGTACGAGGCAAACCTCACAAAGATAATCGCCGAAAAAGAGCGTATCGGAACCGAGCTCTCGCTTGCCACCGCCATCCAGTCGGCAATGCTCCCCCATATCTTCCCTCCCTTCCCCGACAGGACTGAATTCGACATCTTCGCAACGATGGAACCTGCAAGGGAAGTCGGCGGTGACTTCTACGATTTCTTCCTGATCGACAATGACCACCTCTGCCTCGTAATAGCGGACGTATCCGGCAAAGGCATTCCCGCGGCCCTCTTCATGATGATCTCCAAGACGATCCTTCAGAGCTGCGCAATGCTCGGCCAGTCGGCTGCAGACATCCTCATGAAGACAAACGAGGCTTTAAGCACGAATAACAATGTCGACATGTTCGTCACGGCATGGGTCGGCATCCTTGAGATCTCCACGGGAAAGCTCACAGCCGCAAACGCCGGACACGAATATCCGATATTAAAGCAGGAAGGCAGACCGTTCGAACTCTACAAGGACAAGCACGGTTTCGTAATAGGCGGAATGCCCGGAAGCAAGTACAAGGAATACACCGTCGATCTGAAACCCGGTGACAGGATTTTCGTATACACAGACGGCGTTCCCGAAGCAAACAACAAAGAAAACAAGATGTTCGGAACAGACCGCATCCTCGTGGCCCTCAACAGCGATCCTGATACGTCAGCCGAAGGTCTGATAAAGAACGTCAGGGCATCAGTCGGAGATTTCGTAAAAGACGCGGAACAGTTCGACGATCTTACGATGCTGAGCTTCACTTACAACGGAACACAGAAAGAAGAATAAAACTATAGCTCCTGCTCATTACCGGCCGTCAAGGGCCGCCTGAAGCTGACCTGAAGGTCCCCTTGACCGCCTGCATAGCAGGTGCTTTTTTGTGCTCAAGAGGGGCAAGTCCCTCCATGCATCTAGGATGCCCGGTTTGTAATATGAAGACCAAAATACAGCAGCTAAATGGGTTATAAATCATTTATTCATCTGTAGTGAGTGTTGATTATCATATCAACCAGCTTTACATTAAGAGGCGTAGTATCTGATTCAAATGTATAAAACAATCTGTCTCCCAAAATGATACCTTCCTGACTGTAATCGTTGGCTCTGGTCAACATTTCTTCTGTATACTCGTGATCACCCAGTTTCCCGCAATGTTCATGATAAAGAATCCTTCTGTCGCTCATTCTTAGGATAGTAAAGTCAGGATGGATTATCTTCTTCCCCACTTTCAACGGACATTCGTATCTGTATGGAATACCATTAGCTCTCAGCCTGTCGGCAATGATGACTTCAGACTTTGATCTGACACGTTCACCTTTGGCTGTATAGAATTCCGGTGAACCCTTTTTAAAAAGCTTGTGTACATATGGAGTATCCATCCATTTTTGTGCATATGAATCATCCGCTGACACAATAGGCTTTGTATAAGCTTTCCGGCCATCCGACAGTTGATCAAATACGTCCTCTGCAAGTTTTTCGGGATATATCTTCTGCATCTTCTCTATTGCAATCAGTTCCTGTTTCATTGCTTGCAAAACTTTCTTGAGATAATTCTTTTGAAGTAACTCTGCAATGATCTCACTGTCTTCTGATGTCAGATATTTCACGTATGTTTTGTTTTCAAACAAATAGTAATATGAGTTGCCATGTTCTTCTCTGACATTTATCCTACCTTCAGAAGAATGTGCCAATTTCTTCTCTATTTCCTCAATGCTTTTCTGCAACAATCTATATCTGACATTAAGATCTTTTCTGATGTTGATAGCCATATGTTCACCTCCCTTCTTGTGATGAGATTATATGACCTTGCCAACAAGAAATGTGTACAAATTACGCTTCAAGCGATTTTTACCCCGAAAATTGAGACTATACGGTGGTCGTGAGACTAGTCTCAATTTTTCGTTAATACTGATTGTTAAATCTCAGTCTTGATAATTTTGATTTTTTCTTATTTTGTGGGGGGCAAAAAATCAGAAAAACGTCATTTCTTGATTCTTTTCGATCATACAGAAAGAGAAAAATCAAAACGCATAACGTTATTTTTCAAAAATGAAAATTCCTTGCAATAAGTAACCGCCGCAAGGGGACTCGCGGCGGCTGGAGGTAAAGTGCATTCCGGGTATTCGGGTGACCGGAAAACAGTATTATGAAAAGAACTGTTTATTACTTCTCTTCTCTGTTACTGTCTCTTGTTTCCTTTCTTGGAAAGGATGTCGAAGACTACTGCGGCAAGGAGTACCGCGCCTTTAACGATCTTGATCCAGTCCTGGTCGATGGACATCAGGGACATGCCCTGGTTGATGACACCGATGAGGGCGGCACCGATTACCATTCCCATGACCGTTCCTGAACCGCCGTATGCGGAAACACCGCCGACGATACAAGCTGCGATCGCGTCCATTTCGAAGTTCTGTCCTGCAAAGGAGTTTGCCGAACCGAATCTTGCAGTAACGATGAGTGAGGCAAGAACCGTAAGGACTGCCATGTTGAGGTAAGCGCAGAACATGACGAGCTTATTGTTGATACCTGAAAGTCTTGCTGTCTCTGCGTTTCCGCCGACAGTCATGAAATGACGTCCGATGGTCGTCTTCTCTGTGATGATTCCGTAGATGACGAGAACTGCGATGATCCAGATGAGAACTACCGGGATGCCGCCGTCCATTGCGAGCTGGTAAGCAAGGATAAGGATTACCGCTACTTCAAGAACGCTCTTTCCGATAACGAATCCGAGAGGATCTGCCTGATATCCCTTCTTGACCTTGTTGGCACGGGTGGAGATGTTGATATAGACAACAGCTGCAGCACCGATAACACCGAGGACGATGCAGGGGATGTTGAGCGTGCCCCACGCCGACTCGAAGATCCTTCCGGAGAAGATGCCGAGGAGTTCGGGCGGGAAGTTTGAGATGGCGCTGGTATCGGATACAGAGATGAGGATCTGGGTACCGAGACCTCTGAATGCGAGATAACCTGCGAGGGTTGCAATCCACGGAGGTATCCTGAGGTATGCGATGAGGAAACCTAAGATGGCACCGTAGATAACGCCTACTACTACAACGAGGATGAGAGTGAGAGGTGTGTTGACGTGCTTGATGACGGAAAGAACACCTGCGATCGCACCCATGAAGCATACGAAGGAACCAACGGAAAGGTCGATGTTACCGCCGGTGAGCATGCACATGAGCATACCGACACCGAGGATGAATACGTATGCGTTCTGTTCGATGAGCGATGTAACGTTCGAGGGAGTGAACATGTTACCGCCGGTCATTATCGTAAAGAAGACGTAGATTACGATAAGTGCTATGGTCATTACGTTCTTTTTAAGAACATTCTTTATGCTGAACGTGTTCATGCTTTAGCACCTCCCTTATCTGCAGCTTCTGTTGCGGCAGTCTTCTTGGCACCCTTTCTGCGCATCTGCATGATGACGTCGAAGAGGACTGCGATGAGGAGAACCAGACCCTTGACTACCGTCTGATAGTTAGGAGGTGTGTTCGCGATGACCATGCCCTGGTTGATAATACCGCAGAGAGCAGCACCGATGATAACACCGCCGATGGAACCTGTTCCGCCGTATGCGGAAGCGCCGCCGATGAAGCATGCTGCGATCGCATCCATCTCATAACCGAGACCGTAAGTAGGCTGTGAACCCATGAGTCTTGCGATGTTGAGGACGCCTGCGAAACCAGCGAGAAGTCCCATGAATGTGTATGCACTGAACATTACCATCTTTGTGTTGATACCGGAAAGTCTTGTTGCCTTCTCGTTACCGCCGACAGCATAGAGGTTACGTCCGAGTGTGGTCTTGGATGTGATGTAAGCGAATACGCCGAGTACGAGGGCGATCCAGATGAGAACCGTGGGGATACCCTTGTAGTTTGCGAGCTTATTTCCGATCCAGATAACTACTGCATCGATGAGAACCGTCTTGACTATGACGCTTATAAGCGAATCTACCTTGTAGCCCTGATTGATCAGTCTCGTGCGGTTAATAAACGTGAATACCGTATAACCTACTGCAATGAGGATCGCTACACACATACATGTCTTGTTGAATGATGTTGCAGGTCCGACTCCGGCGAGGAAATCAGGAATATAGCAGCTGTCGCCTCCGCCGAATATGTTAAGGAATGTCTTATCACTGATCTGATAAGCGTAACCCTTCATTATGATGTTCGCGAGTCCTCTGAATGCCAGCATGCCGACAAGGGTTGCGATGAAAGGCGGAACCTTTATAAATGCGATCCAGTAGCCGTGCCATGCACCGACCAGAAGTCCCATGAGGAGCATTGCGATTACAGCGAGGGGCCAGGGAAGGTTTGCTTCCATGATGATGGCGCCGACACCGCCTGCGAGACAGACGACAGAACCTACTGAAAGGTCGATGTTACCACCTGTCAAGATACAGAGGAGCATACCTGTTCCGAGTACGAAAACGTATGCATTCTGTGAGATTACGTTGTTGATATTCTGAGGTAATAATGACCTGCCGCCAGTCAGGAAATAGAAGATTATGACTACTATGACAGTAGCGATAAGCATCATGTATTTTCTCAGGAAGGTTACTACTTTATTTCCACCCATCGTTATGCCTCACTTCCCGACTTAACAATGCAAGCCATGATGTTCTCTTGTGTTGCCTCGGAAGCTTTCATCTCTCCTACGATCTTAGCCTGGTTCATGATGTAGATCCTGTCACTCATGCCGATGACTTCAGGAAGCTCGGATGAGATTACGATGACTGATTTACCGGCCTTTGCCAGATCGTTGATGATGCAGTAGATCTCGTACTTTGCACCTACGTCGATACCTCTTGTCGGTTCGTCGAGGATAAGTACGTCAGGATCCGCAAACATCCACTTCGCGAGGAGGACCTTCTGCTGGTTACCGCCGGAAAGGTTTCCTACGAGCTGCTCGACGGAAGGAGTCTTCGTCTTGAGTTTCTGTACATAATCCTCTGCTACCAGGTATTCCTTATCCTTGTCGATAAAGCTTCCCTTGCTGATAGCATTGAGATTTGCAAGTGTCGTGTTTGTCTTGATCGAGTTCGTGAGGACAAGACCATTGCCCTTACGGTCTTCGGTAACGTATGCAAGTCCTGCTGCGATTGCCTGCTTGGGGCTCTTCAGTACGACATGTTCACCGCGGAGTATCAGGGTTCCGGATATACCGATACCATATGAACGTCCGAAGATACTCATCGCAAGCTCGGTACGGCCTGCGCCCATGAGTCCGTAGATTCCGACTACCTCACCCGCACGTACGTTGATCGATACGTCGTCTACTACTTTTCTTTCGGCAAATTCGGGATGGTATACGGTCCAGTTCCTGACTTCCATCATGATGTCGCCGATCGGGACGTCATGACGCTTCGGGAAACGGTCCGTGATCTCACGGCCTACCATGCCCTTGATGATCCTTGACTCTGAGATATCCTCAGTCTTTGCATCCATCGTCTCGATCGTGGAACCGTCTCTGACGACAGTGATCTTGTCTGCTACATAAGAGACCTCGTTGAGCTTGTGGGAGATGATGATCATCGTCATTCCCTCGCTCTTGAGCTTCTTCATGAGGTCTAAGAGAGCTCTTGAATCGGTCTCGTTGAGTGATGATGTAGGCTCGTCGAGGATAAGGAGCTTGGCGTGCTTAGCCAGAGCCTTCGCGATCTCTACGAGCTGCTGTTTACCTGTACCAATATCTTTAATAAGTGTTTTCGATGAATCTTCAAGACCTACCATCTCGAGGTATTTGTCTGCCTCGGCATAGGTCTTGTTCCAGTCGATACACCACTTGCTTCCTTGTTCATTTCCGAGGAACATGTTCTCACCGATCGTCATGTAAGGGATCAGCGCGAGCTCCTGGTGGATGATTACGATTCCTTTTTTCTCGGAATCCTTGATGTTATGAAATTCGCATACTTCGCCGTCGTAAACTATGTCGCCTTCATAGGTGCCATACGGATAAATACCGCTGAGAACGTTCATCAATGTCGATTTACCGGCACCGTTCTCGCCGACCAGCGCGTGAATCTCCCCCTCTTCAACCTGAAGGTTGACGTTGTCGAGAGCCTTAACGCCCGGAAAAGTTTTGGTTATGCTCTTCATTTCAAGCAAAACTTTTGCCATGTGTCGCCTCTTTCGTATAGATTTATAAGCTTTGAGTTTGTTTATCGTTCAAAGTAAAGTCACAACCCTAATATACAGGCGGGGTCTCCCCCGCCTGCAAAGGGCTTTAAACTACTTGATTAAGTAATGTCAGCTTCGGTGTAGTAACCGGAGTCGAGAAGGACTGTCTTGTAGTTGTCTGCTGTAGCGTATGTAGGCTTGCAGAGGTAAGAAGGAACGGTCTTAGCGTTGTTGTTGTATGTTGATGTATCGTTAACGTCAACTGTCTCACCCTTAAGGATCTGACCTACCATCTTAACAACCTGGGAAGCGAGTGTACGTGTATCCTTGAATACGGACATGGACTGCTTGCCAGCGAGCATGTTCTTAACGTTAGCCTTGTCACAGTCCTGACCTGTGATAATAGGATATGTACCGTTGTAGTTGGAAGCGAGAGCGTTCTCAACGCCGAGAGCTGTAGAGTCATTGGAGCAGAGCCAGATGTCTACGTTTGTGCCGTCAGCATAGTTGGAAGCGAGGATGTTCTCTGCTCTGGACTGAGCTGTCTCTGTCTTCCAGGAAGGTGTAGCAACTTCTTCGAATGTCTTCTGACCGGATACTACGTTGAGTGTGCCGTTCTCGATGTAAGGCTTAAGAACGTCATAAGCGCCGTTGAAGAAGAAGCCTGCGTTGTTGTCACCGGGATCACCAGCTGTGAACTCGATGTTGTAAGTTGTGGTTGCATTAGCGAGGTCAAGAGTATCTACAACATACTGACCCTGGATAGTACCAACCATGTAGTTGTCGAATGTTGCATAATAGTCAACGTTTGCGTTGTCCATGAGGAGACGGTCGTAAGCGATGACAGGGATCTTCTTTGCAGCAGCCTTATCAAGAGCTGAGCCGAGTGAAGAACCTTCGATAGCAGCGATAACGAGAACCTTACAACCGGAGTTGATCATGTTCTCAACCTGAGAAAGCTGTGTAGCTACGTCGTTGTTAGCATACTGAAGATCTACTTCATAACCTGCAGCCTCGAGCTCCTTCTTCATGTTGTCGCCGTCCTGATTCCATCTCTGGAGATCCTTTGTAGGCATTGATACACCAACCTTGTTCTTTCCTGAACCGGCTGCGCATCCTGTCAATGCTGTAAATGCGATTGCAGCACAAAGAATTGTTCCAACAATTTTCTTTGCTTTCATTGAGAAATTCCTCCTAAAAAATGATGTTGGCACTTCTTGCCACGTACACCTTAACATGAGGTATATAGGAGTTGCATATCGAGATTCTTGATATTTTTGGCGAAACGGCATAAGGTTCTGAGGCAATTTAGCACAATCTTGTAGTACATCTGACGAGATTGACAAGATTGTGCTAAATACGACAAAAATGCCACAAATCTAACACTGAGGTGGAAATTAATTATATTATTCAGGCGCGCGCACACATGCGCACGGCATCTGATAACAAGATAATCCTGCCAGTGAAAATACCGGTCTTAACCGGCGTTCATGTAGACTTCTTCCCTGAGATGGAAACCGCTGTCGATTATTATGCTGTCCAGGTTCTCGATCGTAACGGCGGAAGGCTCTATCGCTATATATGGAATGTCCTGACCGCCGTCGAAGAATAACTCCGTCTGTCCCAGAGACTCACCGGACGCTAGCTTTACCGCGCATTCCGCTGCCAGGCGCGCGAGCTTTTCGACGGGCTTATAGACCGTCACGAGCTGTGTACCTTCGACCAGTCTCTGACATGCCTCAAGATCGCCGTCCTGGCCGGTGACAAAGATCCTGCCGGCATAACCTCTCTCAGCCAGGGCGTGGATCGTCTCGCCCGCAAGCGCGTCGTTTCCGCACATGATGGCATCTGCTCCGGCTATCTCATCGAAATGCTCGTTTACGAAATCGTATGCAAGCTCAGGCTTCCAGTTGTCACAGTTATACTTGAGGGTGATGTTCATTCCGTGCTCTTCGCAGACAGCATCAAACCCGTTCATTACCTGGTGAACGTTGTAATCCGACTCGGGTCCCATTATCTCCACGATGTTGCCGCCGTCCTCAACATTGGCGCAGATCGCCTCGGCCATCTGTCTGCCTACCGATTCGTTATCGAAAGAAATATAAAGATCGGCGCCGGCATTCATTACGAGTCTGTCGTAGCAGATGACGGGAATGCCTTTATCGCTTGCTTCCTTTACGATATCGGAAAGCGCGTTCGCATCGGCCGTTATGATGACGATGGCATCGACTCCCCTCTCAATGAAGAGCTTGATGTGGGATATCTGGGTGGCAACATCACCGCCTGCAGACTGGACATTTACTTCTGCACCAAGTTCATTGGCCGTTGACACGAATACGTCACGGTCCCTGGTCCAGCGTTCGATTACAAAAGAGTCGAAAGACAGTCCGATGGTGCACACCTCGTTCTTGGTGGTCGGTGTGACTTCCTTTACTTCCGGTCCTTTGCATCCGGTGAAAAGAAATATCGTTATTACCAGCAAAAATGCGGTGATCCTGCGCCTCATCTCTTGCCCTCCTTGTATTCGGTGGGGGTGACACCCGTATTTTTCTTGAATATGCGGCTGAAATAGTTCGGATCCGAATAACCGACCTCCGAGCAGATCTCCTTCATGGACATGTTCGTTCCTTCGAGGAGCTCTCTTGCCTTTGCGACCCTGACGCCGGTCAGATAGTCGGTGAAAGTAACGCCGGTCTGCGTCTTGAACACCTTGCTGAAATAGAACGGGCTGATGTCGTACATGCCGGAGATATCGTCCAGGGAGATGTCTTCCCGGAAATGCGTGTCGATGTACTTTTTCGCCTTCTCGGCAACATCTTCGGTCTTTGCGGCATTGGCTGCGTTGATCATGTTGACGGCACGCTCGATGTGGCTTAAGAACCACAGACGGAGCTCATCGTAACTCTTCATGGAATTGATCTCAGGAAGGTATTCGCTCCTGGACATGAAGTGATAGACGTGACCGCCGTTGCTGTAGGCCAGACGCTCGCCCCAAAGCACGAATTCAAGCACCTTCAGACAGATGTCGGACATGGCGCCGCCTGAAGATCTTTCCATCCAGTCGAAGAACAGATTTGCCTGCTCCTGCGCTCTGGATACATCGCCCTGAGCGATGGCATCGAAAAGATCCTTTTCGGTCTTCAGAGGATAATCCGTATCGTATTCGCAGCCCTCCGGAAGGTCGACGGCTTCCGCAACCGTCTGCTTCGTTTTAACGAGCACGGAAAGCGCCTCGCTGTATGAATCCGCCATGTTTTCGAGAGGTTTTACTGGGCCGATCCCGATCCTGAAATCGATGCCCAGCGCATCGGATAATTCCTTCTGCACTTTGCTCGCTGAATCAACGATCTTCTGGTATTCCTCAGGTGTCAGGGAGCTCTTTGCACAGGGTATCAGAACGGGGATCTTGTTACCCATTACGGAGCCAGTGATGCACTTGAAATTGTCGGAGATAACGAGAAGGACCGTCTCGTAATTCTTCTGTGTCTTGATGCTCGCGGGGACCGCGCCGCGCATGTATCCGCCGGGTTCCCTGTCACCGCCGACGATGGCGAGCATAAGACCGTACTTTTCGTCGATCTCAAGGAGCTTCTTGTATTCTTCGATATTCTCTTTGAAATGCTCATGCGACAAAAGGTCCTGGATAAGGCCGTTCTCGATGATGGGCACGATGGAATCGAGCTTTTCCTTGATCTCGAGTTCCCTTGTTCTCTGCTCTCTTACGCGGTCGACTTCAGCCATTGCCTTTTTGAGAACGGCAACGATCTGAGCCTTGTCGAAAGGCTTGTTTATGTAGTCGATGACGCCAAGATTCAAAGCCTGTTTCGCATAATCGAATTTATCGTATGCGGATATGATCACGAACACGATATTAGGGTTCGTGCGGCGTATCTCCTTCATGGCGTCGATACCGTTGATGCCGGGCATTCTGATGTCCATGAATGCGATGTCAGGACGCACCTCATCAGCGAGCTCGATAACGTGTCTTCCGGTCTTTGCTTCGAATGTCTCGAACGATCCCGGAAATTCCTTATCCACTATGAACTTAAGCGACTCTCTTACGATGCCCTCGTCATCTGCGAGCATGAGCTTATACATTTGCATCCTCCAGCGGTATCTTTATCGTTACGTGTGTTCCTTCATTCTTGCGGCTCTTCATCTCGAAGACTTCTTTGTTGTTATAGTAAAGGTCGAGCCTTGCCATTACATTCGTTATTCCGACGCCTCTTGTCTCTGAAGGGCGCTTCTCATGGTTCATTATCTTCTCGATTATCTCTTCGTCTGTGCCGATTCCGTTATCGCTTACACGGATGCAGCACATCTTGTCCTCGCGGTAAACGGAAAGCGTTACCTTGCCTTCGCCGGGTTCAAGGTCCTTGATGCCGTACTTGATCGAGTTTTCGACCAGAGGCTGGATGATCATTGACGGAACCATAACGTCAAGCAGGCTCTCATCGATGTCCTTCTCGAAAAGCATCTCCCCCGCATATCTTACGTTCAGGATGTACATGTAGGAATCGACGAGCTCGATCTCCTCCGAGAGTTTTACGGTCTCGGAACTCTTTTTAACATTATATCTGAAGAAGTCCGCCATATTCCTGATGTACTCTACGGTCCTGTCCGCACCCTCCATCATGGCGAGCTGGGCGCCTGCGTTGAGCGTGTTGAAAAGGAAATGCGGGTTTATCTGCGACTGCAGATACTTGAGCTGGGCATCCTTAAGGTGCGTCTCCATGAGAAGGTTCTTTTCCTTCATTTCGCTCTGCGTGATGAGCTGCGTTCTGATACGCGCGATGTAGTCCTTGATGGATGCGAGCATCTCGTTGAATGCCCTGGTCACCTTACCTACCTCGTCTTCCGAGATGACCTCGAGAGGTTCAACGTTCTCGGGGCTTCCCTGGGAGATCTCCTCGGCCTTTGCCGACAGCCTGGTAAGAGGTCTCGTTATTGTATTCGTCAGTATGATGATGAGCAGGATGTTCATTACGGACGCGACCGCGAAGATGAGCATGCTCATGATCTCCGTATATCTGAGGGAGTTCACGAGGGCATTGTAATTGGTGGAGTTCGTCCTGAACTGTTCGTTGTTTACCGAATAGATGTATGTGTTGAGATAATCCTTGATCTTGCTGCATTCGTTATATTTCGCGGTATATTCGTCAATGTTTCTTCCGCGCTTTGCGAGGATCGCCTCATCCGCCGTCTTGAGATACGTTTCGAGCATGTATCTTATGTCTCGTTCGGCAAGTTTTACGTTGTTGTCTATTACGCTGTTATTAAGGTCTTTCATGAGCATGTTCATGCTCTGTGTGGACGCGTAATAGAGCTCGAGATCGTCGGTTCCCTTTGTCTCGAGATAACCCGTGAGACCGGTGTGGATCTGGTTCAGGTTATCCTGGAGCTCGTTCAGACTGATGTTGCTCGCGAATACCTGGTTGATCTTGTCCAGCGCCCCGTTCAGGTTAATGTAGATAAAAACGTTTACGAGCATCGCGATCACGGACGTAGCAAGGAACACCGCGACGAGCTTACGTGAGATCTTCATGTTCGCAAAGAAATTAGCCTTCATCCGCAGCTGCCTCCGGATCGTAGCTCGATAAGTTCTCGCGGTTTATGAGGATAAAATTCGAAGGATAGTACTGGCTGACAAAGCCCGTCTCATAGTACTCGTTTAATGCCTTGACACACTGTCTCGCAAGGGTCTTCGTCTCTATCGCGAACGTTGAATATACAGAGCCCCTGTCGATGGCTTTCCTGATAGTCTCGGAGTCGTAATAACCAAGGATCGTGGTCTTTCCTACCAGGTTTTTATCAACGACGCACTGGATCGCGCTCTCGGTCGTTCTGTCGTTCAGGCATATGATGACATCCGGTATCTTATCAAGGCTGTCAAGGATGTTCATTACGTCCTCTTCCGAAGCGAACGGTGTTGATGTGTCTACGACGCTCGATGAAAGGCTGATGTTGCGTCCCGTCATGGCCTGCTGGATCGCCGAGTGTATGATGTCGTCGGCATTTCCGTCATCGCTGTCCAGAAGGATGAGGGCGGAAAGAGGATATGTCTTCTTCTCCTCGCCTATCGCAACGAGCTGGTCGCCGTATTCGCTGCCCAGAGTATAGTTGTTGAGGCCTATGTAACTCTTTCTTGAAGAACCGTTGCAGTCTGAGAGCACGGTAACAACGGGGATCCCCTTCTCGGTTGCCTTCTCGATGAGCTGCACGGTCTCTTCGGAATCGTCGCCCTCCAGGATGATCCCGTCGACCCTTGAACTGATGGCGATATCGATCCTGTCCGCCTTTGAATAGCTCGTGGAAAGATTCTGTCCCGTCATCTCGACATAACAGTCGTTCTCCTTGGCATACTCGGAGATCTCCTTGTAGATCCTGTTTGAAAGCTGGCTGTCAGGGTCTTCCGCTATATAGGCATAGAGTCTCGGATACTCCTCGTAGACCTCTTCCCTGACTTCGCCCAGACGTCCGATCATGTCCCTGTAATAGATCAGGCCCGCCACCGTCGCGAAAAAAAGAACGAGCACAACGCCCGCCAGGATAGTGACCGTGATCCTGTTCCTTGAGACTTTCATTATCTGCCGCAATTCCCGCCGTCTTATTCGCTGTCCCCAGCCTGAAAACCGTCAAGCCGGGGCAACGAGACAATTATACTCTATGAATCCCCGCTTGTCGCTTACGGAGATAAGGGTTGCGGCTGATTTTGCCCTGTCAGACGGTCAGTTCTTATGCCTCTTTTTGTAGTCGGAGCGGATATCCTCCAGCATCTCCTCAGAATCCAGTGCATTGCTCATAGCCGCTGCGGAAACCGCGCCTCTTGCGCAGGACACCATCTTGCTCATGACCTTATAGTTGAGTGCTGTTCCCATGCTGTCACATTCGTAAGTGACCGCCCTGCTCTTGTCGACGCCGAACTTGTCCGCAACGCTTACTGCGTCAATGTTCGCACCCAGGAAAATGAACTCCCAGTGGTTCTTTGCCTTCTTCTTTTCGACCATCTTCTTCACCTTTTCATAGGTGAATTCGCGGCTCGAATTCTCCATTCCATCCGTTGTAATTATGAACAGCGTCTTTTCCGGAACGTCCCCTTCCCTTGCGTATTTGTGGATGTTTCCGATGTGGCGGATCGCGCCTCCGACAGCATCCAGAAGGGCTGTGGAGCCTCTTACGTAATATTCCTTTGCCGTGATGGGCTCGATCTTGGAAAGCGGTACCCTGTCAT
The DNA here is from genome assembly GCA_947167045.1 of uncultured Clostridia bacterium. GTDB lineage: Bacteria > Bacillota > Clostridia > Saccharofermentanales > Saccharofermentanaceae > Saccharofermentans. The sequence continues at coordinate 26,718 of CAMVGO010000013.1, read as the reverse complement.
GGAGCACTTCCGACCTGTCGTCGAAGAGGACCGTTGATACCAGGGCCTCCCCGTCTTCCTTCTTCTGCTTCTCGATCATGGAGTTGTAGCCTCCGATCGTGTCTGCCTCAAGTCCGCACATTGAACCGCTGCGGTCCAGTATGAATACGATCTCTGTCAATCCCTTTTTCATCTTTATTTCCTCCGTTTTTCCGCTGCTTTCCGTGCAGCTGTTTGGTTGTTGAGTTCAGTATAGGTGGACGTGCACCGTCACTGGTCGCCTGGCAAGCGACATTTGCAGAGAGTCCTTGGGAAGTTAATTGGAACAGTTCCGGTTTCTCCTGTTTTGACCGCACCTCAGGAGCGCAAAAACCGCAAAGCCAATGTTTTAGGCACTTTTCGGCAATTCTGCTCGAAAACGCGAAAATCATTACATTTTCAGGATTTTTTTGTGTCAAATTAGTGTCTTTCTTATATAAAAATAGACATTTCAAGAAAAAGTGATATATTTGCAAACGTGGGGCAACTATACCCTTCTATTAATGCGCGCTTCTCCGCGCGCGAAATAAGGAGAAAGAGAATAGACGGTCAGGAACAGGTGACAGCCGCACAGCAGGAGGTTAAGCCCGCTGTAAAGGCAAAGAAGCGCAAGAAGACTTCGACGGATTACGCGATCGAATTTTTGATCAAGATCGCGGTAACAGCCGTCATAGTCACAGTCTTATGCGTATTCGTTGTCGGGATCCACGTAAATCACGGCAACTCTTCCTATCCCATGATCAAAGACGGCGATCTGGTTATCACCTATAAGCTGTCTGATCTTCAGGGCGGACAGGAGATCGTCTACCGCCGTGATGGAGAAGTCCGCATGGGCAGGATCGTCGCTTTCGAGGACGATGAGGTGCAGATCATGAATCAGCGTCTCATGGTCAACGGCTACGAGGTCCTCGAAGACACCGTTTACCCCACATCGGCTGACGGTGCATCCATTTCTTTCCCCTATGTCGTTCCCCAAGACTCGGTATTCATACTCAATGATTACCGTTCCGACATGAACGACAGCAGAACCTTTGGCGCGATACCGCAGTCCGACTGTGAGGGTGAGGTCGTTATCATCCTCCGCCGGCGCGGGATTTAGCAATATTATTTTACTTTTTAAGAGGAGCAAAAAATGAAAAAGACAACAAAACTGTTATCAGCAGCGCTGGTAACCACACTCATCGCAGGCGTCCTGGCACTGCCCGCAGCCGCAGCAGGTACAAATTACACTCCTGTCAGCGCACAGAACACGTCATTTGACAAGTATCTGCTCGTAAAAGATGGCGAGAAGGCACCGGCGGTAACTTTCACTTATGATTTCGCTGCAGGCACCGCTATCCCAGCGACCGCTTCAACGATTCAGGTATATCCGGGTGTCGGAACACCTACTGCATCCGTTTCTTTCACAGCTTCAGACGCGGCAGAAACAACTTCGCTCAATGCTGATTACACAACATACAAGAAAACAGTTGATGTTAATTTCTCCGGAATTACATTTAGAGAACCCGGCGTATACCGCTACATCATTACTGAAGATAATACTGTCGCTGCAGGAATCGTTTACGATGTCGATCCGACAAATCCGACTACAGCATCCGGCGACCGTACCCGCACACTTGATGTATATGTTGAGGATGACCAGTCAACTGATGCTAAGGATCTTATCGTTACAAGTTATGTTATGTATGACGGCACTGTAACCTCAGCTCCGCCGTCAGCAGCAACAGGAACACAGGGAGCAGCTCTTACTGCTGCTACACCGGTACAGGCTCCGGCAGCAACACAGGCAAATGTTGCAGACGGCGCTACAAAGACAGACCGTATCGTTAACTATTTCGACTCTTACACGATCACATTCGGTAAAGAGGTAACAGGCAACCAGGGTTCAAGAGACAAGTATTTTAAACTCACTCTGACATTAACTTCACCCGTTGCAGGCACAGCTACAGTCGATATCTCTAATGCCGACCCTTCCGTTGTTGCCAATGATGCCACAACAGTATCAGGAGACAACGTTCAGACGATCGATCTTACGGCAAATACAGCTGTAGCAACTGATTTCTATCTCCAGGATGGTCAGTACATCACCGTTTCCGGTCTTGCTGTAAACACAGTTTATGCTCTTACGGAGGCTGCAGAAGGCTATACCTCTACAGCAGGTATCGTAGAATCCCTTTCAACATTGAACTGGGATAAAGATGCTTCAACGGGAACTGCAACTGACGGATTCGACGCTTTGTCCGACAATGTAAACGGAACCATCACAAATGCAAACATCCACACAGGTTACACAAACGACAAGCAAGGCATCATCCCTACAGGCGTTCTCCTTAAGATCGCACCTGTTGCAGGCATTGCCTTCGTTGTTGTTGCAGGCATTATCTTCTTCGCAGTCATGAGCGTTAAGCGCAGAGAGAGCGAAGAACTCGAGACAGAAAACCAGTAATAATTCCGGAACGCTCTTTGTATGAAGAAGTTCTGGATGACGATGAATCGTATCTATGACCGTGTCATGCTGGCGATCTTCGTTGCCGCTCTCCTGGTCGTAAGTTATGCATTGTACGACACACTGTATGTTTACGATCATGCGACGGACAGGAACTATCTGAACTTCAAGCCGGATCCTGATAATCAGGTAACCGATGTTCAGGCAGCAACGATAACGGATGATATGGTCGGATGGATCACTTTGGATGATACGTCCGTTGACTACCCGGTAATGCAGGGCAGTTCGAACATAGAGTATCTGAATACGGATCCGTTCGGAAACTATTCATTGTCGGGAAGCATATTCCTGGACAGCCGCAACGCAGGCGATTTCACGGACCCCTACTCCGTGATCTACGGACACCATATGGAATACAAGATGATGTTCGGTGCGTTGGACGACTACCTCGATCCTTCCTTCCTCGCCTCCCACACACACGGCAAACTGCTCGTGGGACGGGACGGAAAGACATCGTATGAACTTGAAGTGTTCTATGCGATGTCGGCGGATGCAAAGGATGAATATGTTTTCGAGCCTGATAAATACGAGCTTCTTCAGGAATACTTCAGAGAGCTTTCGATGGACAGACAGGAACGAATCATATGTCTGTCGACATGCGCGGGCGACGCTTCAACAAAAAGGATAGTCGTGTTTGCGTACTTATTAGGAACATAAGAAAGAGAGACAGCAAGTGAGAGTATTTGCAAAGACAATCAGATCTTTGACAAGAGCACTGACGGTCATAACGGCCGCAAGTGTGATGCTCGCTGTATGTTTCTCAAACGCATTGGCAGCGTTCGACTACACACCTCTCGAGGTACCCGTGCCTGTCAACTGCGAGATTTCAGGACGCTCCGCTGAAAAGATCTACGAATTCGTGATCGAAAAGCTCGACGGAAATGTCCCATCTGCAAAAGAAGAACTGATCACCATCGACGGTTCAGGCACAAATACTTTCAAGATAGTCGTCAAAGAGCCCGGCACATACCGCTACAAGGTCTATGAGAAAGCCGGCACGGACAGCAACATAATCTATGACGACACGGTCTATATGGTCACGATCTATGTCACCGATGACGGGAACGGAAAGCTCCAATATCAGATCATCCTCTCGAAGGACGACATGGTAAAGCCGACATCAGTGGATTTTGCAAACAGCGCGATAAAGCCCCTCACACCCATTGTTGCGACGGGCGAAAACGGCACACTGAATACCTTGATCGCGGTAATACTGCTTTCTTCCGGTACAGCAATGCTCCTCGCTGTTCAAAGAAAGAGAAGGGAGGCGGAAAATGCTTAACGACAACTTTTTCCATGATTTCATAGCCTCCCTGTTTGCTAAGTTCAAAGGATTTACCGGATCCCGCGGCTGGCGCCGCACGATCGCCCTGATCCTTGTTCTCGGTAACATGGTGACCTCGTCCGGAATGACGGTGCTTAAGGAAGTAAATGATTCTCTCGAACCTGACACGACGATCGAAGAGACAGAAGCTACTGCTCAGGAAGAAACCGAGGCAACAGAGCCTCTGACTGATGAGACAACAGGTGAGGTGACCGGTGAAACGACCGCGGAAGCGACGGAAACCTCTTCGGAAGCGACAACATCGGAAGAAACAACTGCAGATGAGACCACGGCCACAGAAGAAACGACAACTGCGGTCACGGAGACAGAACTCACGACAAAGACCTTCGAAGGCGACGGTTACACGGTAACCGCTTCGTACGGACCTGAAACAGGTATTTCTGAAGACTGCGAGCTCATCGCGAGCGAGATAGTCGAAGGCAATACTTATGATGAATATATGGATCTGACAGCAGAAGCTCTCAGCGATGTTGAGATAAACCGCGTCAGATTCTTCGACATCTGCCTTATGAAGGACGGTGTCGAGTATGAACCTCTTGAAGGAACATCGGTTTCCGTCAAGATCATGCTCTCCGAATCACTCGAGGACGAAGTAAACGTCGTTCATATCAGCGATGATTCGGAAGCAACGGTAGTAAACACGCTCGATGTCCAGGATGCGGAGAACGGTGACGGCACCGAAGTAACCTTCGATGCAGACGGATTCTCTGCTTATGCGATCGTTGCAGGACCTACAGCAGGCAATTCTGCAGCTAACTGGCACAGGATACAAGATATGACCGAGTTTGCTGCGCATGTAAACGAGATCTATATCGGCAGTAATTCCACCAACTATTACATGACTAATAGTGATTTAGTATTTAGCGGGACAAGAAGCGGTATTGTCAGGTCACTTTCCACATCGGCAAACTGCCCCACTACTGATGCTGCGCCTTATGTATTCGAGTCTACTGGAACAGCCAATCAGTACTATATCTATACGGTAGTCAGTGGAACACCCAAATATATAAGACAGAGCGGCAACAGTTTGTCATTGGTGACAAACCTCAGTTCGGCAACGAAATTTACAGTTGGTTGCAGTAATGCACAGTTTACTGCTCTGGGTTCGTCGTATTACATCAACAAACAGGGCGGCACCAATGGTCAGACCTTTGCTGCTTATGATCAGAATAATGCTGACTCGAAATTGACTTTCTGGTGGTACGACAGCACCGCAGTAGTTGAGGATCCTTACGATCTTGACGGTTGTACATATGGCTTGATCTCTTACAACGGTGGTGTGTCCGGAAAGGGTCTGATGACAGACTCTACCCACATGAATTCACTTGATGCCCTTACATTGCCTGTACTTACAAAAGAATCCAATCATAGTGATAAGATCTTCGTTCCCAACAACTCCGACATACCGATGTGGACATTTGAATGGAAAGAAGATGACAAATACTATCTGCTTACGGAGATAAACGGTGCCGCTAAATATCTGCATATAGATACCAACGGACTCAGCATATCGAGCACTCCGCAAGCGATACAGGTCGTTCCTGGAACAGGTGATAATGCCGGAAAGATATCCCTTGTAGCTGACGGAAAAGCCCTGGAATATTCAGGTGATCCGAGTCTCGGCTTCAGCATTATAAGCAGTTCGGTAAACTCGTCAAATAAATGGCTCAATCTTGTGGAACTGGCAGAATTGACCAATCAGTATGTATTGCCTTATTCCGCCCGGAAGATCAGTGTATCGGATACGAGCGACTTCCAGCTCCATAACGGTGACAGAGTCATCGTCTATACCCGTGTCTGGGATGAAAGCCAAAAGAAATACAGATTCTATGCCGTTGACCACGATGGTTCCCTCTATGAGTGCTATGAAGACGGCGATGAGATCCAGTGGCTCGACGACAGAATCAACACTCTGTTATGGGATCTTACGATCTACTATAACGATGAGGGCAAGGAAAACTACTATTACGAACTATATAATGAATATTCAGAAAAATATATAAGACCCAATCCGTCAAGCAGTGAGGCTCTCGGTGACGATATAATCGGAATCAACATGAACGGCAGACGTTTAAACAAGTATTACACGCCTATCGTTGCATGGGATGACGACAATTATGCATATGCAGGAATCAGAACGGATATGTCTGATCCGAATCATATGAAGATCATCTCCTATCCTTATACCGAGACTGTTCCTTCCAGTGAATCAACGGATTTCTATTTTGCCATCATTAAAGAAACAACATACGAAGATCAGCTCCATCCGGTAGCAACCGTCGATAACACCAAGTACGGTATTACCATGAAGATCATCGACTTTGATGCACTCAGCGCAATTGGACAAACCGGTGAACAAAGCACTTTCCTCGGAAGCAGTGAAGGTGGCTTAAATGCCGATCCCCAGCAGGGATTGCTGTCAACAAAGCTTGGCAACGACGGTTACCCAACCGTAATGCAGGGCGCCAACCAGGGACATTCGTTAGTGGAACTCTATGATCCTTCCAAAACAAGAGAGGTCAACCATCTCTTCATACAATCGATATACAATACTTCCGGTTATTTTGTTTACGACAGCACACAGAATTTCGCCACACTCGCAAATGACAATGACAATGATTTCACCGTATATCAGGAATTGGGAACGGCAGATTCAAAGCAGGCTATTACAATGCAGCACGGTCAGTTCCTGCCTTTTGATGATATCACCGCGGGCGTATATTCATCCCTTAACCCGGAAAACATCTACTCCGCTCTTCAGGAAAGACTCCCGAGCAGCAACCCGCGTAAATATGAGCATCTGCATTTAGCTGCTAAAAATCCTAACTACCATTTTGGTCTGGAGCTTTCGACATCGTTTGTACAGACACCGGACGGACATGACGACTGGGGACATGACATCATATATGAATTCACCGGAGACGATGACTTCTGGCTCTATGTTGACGGAGAACTCGTCATCGACCTCGGCGGTATCCACAGCGCTCTGTTTGGATCAATCAACTATTCAACCGGTGAAGTCAAGGTACAGACCAAAGGCCGTCAAGGCACACCTCAGACAGGCGATATCACAGTTACTTCGCTGTATGACATCTTCAAAGCAAACTATCAAGCCAGAGGTCTTTCCGAACAGGATATAAATACAAAATTGAATGAAATATTCGAGCAGAATTCTGCCGGACAATATGTATTTAAGGAATACACACCTCACGACATGAAGATCTTCTACATGGAAAGAGGCGCAGGTGCTTCCAACCTTCTGATGAGATTCAACCAGTCCTCAGTCAAGCCCGGAACCGTTATCCTCAGTAAAGATCTTACAGGTGTCGAGGATGTCGAGAGATTCAATGCAGAGTTCCCTTATCAGATCTGGTATAAGGACAAGGATGACGAGCCTTTCAAGAGACTTACGGATTCTTATCAGCATATCTACGTCGTATACAGAGGCACGGATGAGGATGTCAAGTATAAGCATGAATACTATATCGACGGACAGCTTTATAACGACGTTTTCTTCCTCGAACCTGGTGAGGCATGCGAGATCAAACTCCCGGATGAAACGATTGAGTATTATATAGTGGAATGCGGTGTTGATAAGGATGTCTTTGAGAATGTCTACGCCAACGAGACCCTTCTCCCGTCCGCGACTCCCACTCCCTGCGTTGACGGGTATACCAGATATGACTTTGCGACTGAAGCTGCTTCCGCAAAGACCCGTACGAGCGTTAAATACGTCAACGAGGTCGATCAGGATGCACTCAGAACGCTGACATTCAAAAAGATACTCTGGGACGAACAGGGCGGTGCGTTGCTGACAAACGATACGACACCTTTCAACTTCCGTCTGTATCTTGCTACCGAGCATGAAACGTACAATGAGCTCGAACTGGCGAACATGTATACATATCATGTTAAGGATCCGGACGGCGTATACTGCAAATGGGATTCTGCTACCCAGAGCTTTGTTCCGATAAGAGCCGGTGTCACGGATTATTCTGAACTGACCGATCAGGAGAAGAGACTGGCTCGCTTCACGACATCAATGTACGGTTCGATCTCCAAGATCCCCGCCTTCTATACTGTTGAGGTCAGGGAACTTCTGGCAGGAACAAAATACAAGGTTGAGGAGAGATACGAAGAAATCCCTGATGGTTATTCAAGATACAAGTATATGATCTATGACGACGTCACTAACACAAGTGATTACCTCGAGACCTCTAAAGACACTGAGACGCCGAGCACCATCATCGCAGGGGAAGATCCGTATGTTGAAGTCCATAACATCAAGGGTTACGGAATCCGTATCTACAAGGAATGGACCGACGAGCAGTTTGTATCTGAAAGAGACAACACATATTTCGCGGTATATAAGGACGATGCTTCAACAGGAAATGAAGTATTGGTCAACGATACCGTATATCAGCTTAAATTCAAGAAGAATACATTATATTGGTACTTCGAGACTCTTGATGCCGGACTTACCCTGCAGGATTACCATGTAAGAGAAGTTGTGGTAGAAGATCCTGTGGTCGATACCACTACAGGCCAGGTCACATCCTACACAAGCATAACTCCTGCCGCTGAAGGAGATGAGATCACGCTCAACTCCAAGCTCAAGGGCGAGAATATCAGCTATGCCGGAAGTTACACTGTCGACTATGATGATAATCCGGACATCATCAACAACATGCGTATCGAGAATATCGTAAATAAGCGTGACGGTATAACGATAAATAAAGTCTACAGGGCATCCGACGGCAATTTGTATCCTATTGCGGGAGCACGTTTCGAGCTTCGTGATGACGAAGGAACACTGATCGGAACATTTGAATCCGATGATGACGGCTTCGTTACCATCGCATATCTGAGAAAGGGCATCGATTATACGCTTTCAGAGATCAAATCGCCTTCGGGATATACGGGAATCAAGAAACCCGTCACCATCAGGATGAATAATGACGGAACGATCACGGTCACACCGGATCCTTCCACTGCTTCGATCGACAAGGACAGATTCACTTATGTAAAGGGCCCGACAGATCCTTCCGTAACGATAATCAACATCAGATACGACTTCACCATCTCCAAGAAGGACAGGCTCACCAACGAACCTGTTGAAGGCGTCGAGTTCGCATTACACAAGCAGAAGACCGTCGGCGGTGTCACGGTCGTAGACTTCCAGCCTATTCCGGGTTACGAACACCTCGTTACGGACAGCAATGGTATCGTTCCGAGGATCAACTCCACGCTCGCTCCGGGAACATACGAGCTCAGGGAAACGGGCACCCCGACGACGCACCAGGGTCTCAACTACTACATCCTGTTCACCGTTACGGAAACCGGCGACATCAGGCTCAATGCAACTCACCCTGAAGTAATGGTCGACGAGCATGTCGAAGAAGACAGAGTTCTTTACACACTGCTGATCTACAACTATCCCGTACAGGCCGGACTCATTGTCTCGAAGCAGATCGAAGGCAATTTCGCCAATATGGATGACGTATTCCAGATGACGGTCGAACTGAAGACATCTGCAAACCAGCCTTACACCGGAACTGTTTATTACAAGAAGAACAACGGAACGCAGCAGGAAGTCGTACTTACCGCATCTGACAACGGCATTATAAATTTCGAGCTCGGACACGGCGATAACATAGTCTTCACCAACCTCGATGACGGCACAAAGTTCAAGGTCACGGAGAATCCGGGAACATATCTGAGCAAGGGTTACCGCGACGGAAAATTTACCGGCAACACCGGTGTCGTCACGGGCAACACGACTGATCATTCGAGAGTGCTCTTCATCAACTCACGTGCAGGTCTCATTCCTACAGGCGTCGACTCAGACATTGACGTCAGCGCAGGCATCATCCTCGCGATCTCCGCAGGATTTGCGATCACGCTGATACTCTCGAGAAAAAGACGCAGAGAAGACTGCTGATACTCACATAACCACTTCAGCCCTGAAGAGATAACCGAAAGGTCTCTCTTCGCATGAGACGGAGAGTTCACCTCCGCACTCCTCTGCGGCGCCGCGGATGTTCTGGATGCCGAAGCCGTGGTTCTTGCGGTCGGACTTGCTGGTAACGATCATGCCGTCCTCAATGTTGGGGCATTCGGCGCACGGATTGGTGACTGATATCATGAAGAAATTATCGGTACGTCTGAACTGAAGGTCTATTACCCTTAAGTCAGAGGGCAGGTCTTTGAGCCTGCCGTCACCGGCCGCTTCTATCGCGTTGTCCAAAAGGTTTCCGAGCATCCTGCACATGTTAACAGGCGATATCTCGACGCCTGAAATGGTGCCTGTAACCTTTAGTTCCACACCTGCCGAAGCGGCTCTGGCTTTCTTGTCGGCGATTATCGCATCGGCTATAACGTCGCCCGTGTGGCTGCTCACGTCGGTGACGGCAAGGCCCTCTCCCATCTCTTCAAGGTATTCGCGCATCTTGTCGTACTCTTTGTTTTCGAGCAGGAGCATAAGGACCTGAATGTTGTTCTTCATGTCGTGGCGCATGGATCGGATCTCGGAATCGGCTTTCGCCGAGGCTTCGAAATACTTCGTCTGCGACTCTATGAGCTCAGCGTTGATCTTGTTCATGTCCTTTAATCCGTCACGTTCCTTGCGCGTTACGCGGATGTAGAAGAAGAGTATCAGGATGACAAGGAGCATGAGGAGCGCCACGGTCCTTATCACACCTATATCTGATGCCAATGTGTCACCGGTGTCCTCATCGAGCAGGAAGCCGGTGATGAGCTGCAACGAGACTGCGATGATCGCGATGAAAGGAAGCGGCAGCGGTGTATTGTCGCTTTTCCTTCTGATCCTGCCGATAAGGACGAGGAAAAAGAATTCGAGCAATATTGCGAAGAACTCCATGAGCAGGAACGCTATCAGTAACAGGTACCTGTCGGGCCATTCGAGTAAACTGAACACCTGTGACTGTATGTTCGTGAATATCATGTTGATGGTGTTGATTATCTCCGACGTCAGAAAGACCGCCAGGACTCTTTTCCAGATCTTGCCCTTGAGCAGGAACATCAGGATCAAAGCGTGAATGGCAAGGCCCGCCATGAGGGCAATGTCTCCGGCTGCCGATGATGTATCAGATTCAGGGACACAGAAGTGTGCTATGTCCACGGCGGCACCGGTTATCAGCGCGGCTATAAGTGAAACGATAAGCGCGGTCTTCCTGTTTTTGTATTCATACTTGAATACCCTGTCCAGGCAGTAGAACGTAAAGAGTATTATCGATACGGGCTGTACGGGGAGCAGGATCCCTACGAACAGATCTCTCATCGTCCTTCTCTCCTGATGTAATCGAAAAGGGCCTTCTTCGTATCCTGCGCTGCGCTCCTTGCAACGGGCAGGACATCGCCGTTATCCATCATACAGTCGGTGCTGCCGAGCTTTTTAACATGAGCGAGATTGACATAGTAGGACCTGTGGCACTTGAAGAAATCGGAGCTCACGCCGTCAACGGTCTTCTGTGCTTCCGTAAACTTCATGCGGAGCTCGACGGTGTCTTTCCTGAAAACAAAGCGGACAGAGTTGTTTGCCGCCTCGACATAGATAAGGTCTTTTACGGGGCAGATCACCTCTTCACCGTCTTTTCTCAGGATGATCTTCTCATCCACCTTCAGCTTCTTTTCAAGATCTCTCAAAGCCTCAAGGAGCTTGTCTTTGTTGACGGGCTTGGCGAGGAACCTGAAAGCGTCCACTTCATAGCCTTCCATGGCCATCTCCGTATGGCTCGTAAGGAATATTATCGGGATGTCTTTCGAATAGTTCCGGATGACTTTAGCGGTGGACATACCGTCCAGTTCCTTCATCTCGATATCGAGAAAGACAGCATCCGTCTTAAAACCGTTCTCAAAGCTCTTTATGAGCTCGCTGCCGTCGGAATAAAGAAAGCAGCTCGCGTTCTCCCTGCCGTAAAGTGAGAATATGCTGTCGGCCACCTGGAGCCTGAACACTTCCTCATCGTCGACTATGGCAAGACGCATAACTGCCCCCTTTACTTCATTTTGTTCAGTTTAACACTCAGCCGACGGTCTTTCCATTCTCGAGGATTATGGTCCTCGTGCCGTAGGATGCGCATTTCTCAGAGTGTGTGACCTGCAGTATCGTAAGTCCCTTTTCCCTGTTGAGCTTTGCGAAGAGCTCCATTATCTCTTTGCTCGACTTTGAATCGAGGTTTCCGGTGGGCTCGTCCGCAAGGAGTACGGAAGGGTTTCCCAGTACCGCCCTTGCTATCGCGACTCTCTGCTGCTGGCCGCCCGATAGAGTCGCGGGCATTGCCTTTCTCTTGTCGGTAAGACCCGTTATCTCAAGGATCTCATCGAGATCTGCCTCAAGGTCTTTTCTCTTTCTGCCGTTTATCGTGGAAGGAAGAAGGATGTTGTCTTCGACGTTTAGGTTCATGACGAGGTTGTAGAACTGGAAGACAAAGCCGACTTTTTCGAGTCTTAAGGCGGAAAGATCATCGTCCTTTAAAGTCGTAATGTCCCTGCCGCAGAGCTCTATCTTTCCTTCGAGATCACGGTCAAGGCCGCCTATGAGGTAGAGCAGAGTGGACTTGCCCGAACCCGATGCGCCCATGAGCGAGACGAACTCGCCCTCACCCACGTACATGCAGGCATCGTCCAGGACCTTGTTGAGGTTCGAACCCTTGCCGAATGTTTTTGAGACGTTGCTGACTTCTATTATCGTATTCATCTTTATATCCTCCGGTTACTCGTATTTGATCTGTTCTGATATCTTCATCTTCTTCATCCTGGATATGGGGAACAGCACCGTAAGCGTGTACAGGAATGTCATTACCACCCAGAAGATGAGAAGTGCCAACGGATTTATCTGAAGGTCGAAATAAACCCCGTCCATACCCGCTATCGCGGAGCGAAGGATCATGCTGACAATGCCTCCGACTATGACTCCCAGACCTGACGCAAAGCACGACATCGTGAGTATCTCGCGCGTCAGGACTGACGATAAGGTCTTCCTGCTCATTGCGGTCGAGAGCATTACCGCGAGTTCTTTCTTTCTGCCCTCAAAGCCGATTATCTGATTGCTTACCATGCCGATGCTGGTCATGCCGATAGCGAGCGCGATGACCGCTGTAAATACGGCGATCGAGCTTGCGGAATCACGTCTGTCCTCTTCTTCGATCTCTGTCCTGGTCTTTGCCGCCTGATCGCCCGTCGTGTATTTGTTGATGATGGCTGCTACCTTTTCAGGCACAGCAGTCTTTATCAGCATCTGGCTCGGATTGTCGTGGTAGATCCTTATGTAGTCTTCCTGAGAGATCACGAAGCAGTTCTTTCCGTCGTTTGCGGATACGGTATTGAAGGTCCCTCCGACCGTCATCTCCTTCCTTATCGGGAAGAGCGCTCTGGTGTTGAATTCGATGGTCACCTTATCGCCGGGCTTAAGTCCCAGAACATCTGTCATGGATGTGTGGATATAGACCGTTCCGTCTTCTATGGTGTCAGGAAGATCGCGGAACATGTCGTAATACTTATAGCCGCCTTCGGGGACTCCGTAGAACGTGCAGTAACGGACCTTACCGCTGCCGCCGATGCGGACCTCGTCCATCATGGCGTAAAGGTTTTCGACATCGTCAACACCGTCGATGTGCTCAACGAATGAATACCTGCTTGCCTTTTCGGTGCAGCTGAGGATGACATCCGCTTTATTGACCGAGGCAGAGAACGTATTGATGGCGGACATTGCGATGGCGAAGATTATCACGCACATCGTGGCAGACGTTGCGCAGAGTATGCCGCTCGTGACGGTGCTCTTTCTGGATACCGCTTCGGTAAGTGCGAGATTCCACTTTGCCTCACCTTTGCTTGCGGAGATCTTCTTCATGAATCCCGTAAAGTATTTGAACAGGACCGGGAACAGAAACGCGAGTCCCGTAACCGCACAGATCATGCAGAACGTCGATACAACGAGATTTCTCCTGAAGAAGAACAGTACTGCTGCGGCCGCGACGAGGATGATGCCTGTAATGATTATGCCTTTGCTGAACTTGTATTCGGTGTCCCTGTTGTCGAAGATTATGTCTCTTACGGAAGTCTTGAGAGCCTTTAAGACCGCTCTCAACGGGATAAGGCACTCGATGAGGACCGCGCCCAGGATGACCGATACGAGGAGCACGGCCGATACGGGCGGAATGTCCGGAACCGAAGAGCTTCCGTCCTCGTACTCGACTGACAGGAACAGTGACATGACAGGGACTCTTATGAGTGTATACAGTATTACCGCGGGAACGCTGCCGAAGACCGCATATAAGACGTTCTCGAGCAGCAGGAGCTTAGCCGTGCCCTTTGAGCTCATGCCGAGGCTCCTTAATGTTCCGACAAGGGACATCCTCTCGCTTACTATCCTCTCGCAGATCGAATAGGTTACGAAGATGACGAGAAGGAATGTGATCACGAATACCATGGTAAGTATCGACGCAAGGTTGTCGATCATGGCAAGTATCTCTTCGGGAACGAGGAGATTGTCCACAGAATCCGGACCGTACTTTTCTTTGAGCATTTCCTCCGCTTCTTCCGCAAGGCTGTTGTCTTTGATGTCGATCATGAGAAGACCGACCGTATCATTGCCGCATGAAAGGATCTCTGCGGATTCGAGATTCACCAGTGCCGAATCCTGGCTCAGAAGGGCGTTCCTGTTGTCGCCCGGAAGCACCTTTACGACCGTAAACTCATGAGGCCCGCCGGCCTTGTCGTGAAGCGTTATCCTGCTGCCTTCAGACAGATCGTGTTTGACCGCAAATCTGTAAGTGATCACGGTCTCCATCAGGCCGACTTCGGTATAGTCCGTAAACTCCATCTCTGCGGCCTTTTCAAAATCGATGCCCATGACCCTGAGGTTCTGCTGCTTTACATAGTTATATTCACCGGGAATGTCTGTATATATCTTCTCTCCGTAAACGTATACGGAGAAGGTGTCGGCTTCGGGAAAACCGTCCGGCATGTCTGTTCCCTGCCCGGGCCTTACGAGCACCTGGAAATCCGCTGTTGAGACAGATCTCAGATCTTCCAGCAGCACTGTCTTCATGGAATCGGACAGGTCGAAAGAGAGCATCGCGGCAAGCGAGCATACGAAGATCGAGAATATGACAAGGATCGTTCGGAGCGGCTTTCCGAAGGTGTTTCTTAATGTGTTCTTTACCAATATGTTCATTTCCTGATCCCCTCCGTCAATACCATCTCGAGATCCTGTTTTCGGGCGCTATGTACATGCCGTCGCCTTCTTTGACGTCATAAGTCTCATAGAATTCGTCGAGCGTGCACAAGATCGCGTTTACCCTTATCACCGCGGGGCTGTGCTCATCCATTTCGAGCTGGTCCAGAACTTCGGTATCCAGCTGTTTCTCGCACCATACGGCCGCATAGTTCGTGAAGACCTTCTCGCGCTGTTCCTTTGTCTTTGCGAGCGAGATCACGCACTCCATGCCTCCTAAGTCGGCGTAGTTTTCTCCGAGAGTATTCTCACCGTTTATGTGGTACACGCCAAAGACCGTGAAGTTGTCTTCGAAATACCTTACGGCCGTGCCGTTGCGCTCCTCAAGCGCTTCGATGTCGGACCCGGAAAGCCACGACGGATCGTATCTGCCGTCACAGTCGAAAACGATGCAGTTGCTGTCGAATGCATGCCCCATCTCGTGCGCGATGGTAATCCCCAGGCCTCCGAGGTTGGTGTAGTAATCGGCCGTGATATCAAAGAACGGGGCATTCATCATGGCAACGGTTATCGTTATGTTGTTGAGCGAAGGACTGTAGCACGCGTTGAACATCTGCATCGGCATCGATATCTCGTCCCTTGCGGACATCGTACCAAGCTGTGCGGTCCTTTTCTGCGTCAAAAGCTTTCTGTAATTGCGGAATAACTCATAGTAGTCCGAACCTTTTACGGCGGAAAACTCCGCGTTGTCGTGACGCTTTAAGTCTTTTCCCGTGACATAGACGATGTTATCGAGTTTTTTAAGAAGTCCTTCCCTGGTCTCTTTTGTAAGCCAGTCAGCCTGATCAATAAGCTCCCTGTAACCGCCCTTTATATCGTCGCACATGCTTCTGAGATACGTATCCATCTCATCCGTATAATACTTCTCAACATAAAGGGGATCGGTCTGGTCGTAGAACTTCCCTATGACCTCACTTATAGCCCTCTCTTCAGGCTCCCTGTAATCCCTGCTGTAGTACTGAAGGAGCAGGTCGGAACCGGGCGTTATGAAGCAGTTGTACTCCTGTATGAGGTTCAAAGCTTCCCATGCCCTTAGAGCTTCAAGATTCTGTTCGGTGAGCATGCTGTTGAGGGCCTCGAGCTGGCTTCTGTCTATCGCGCTGAACCTGTCGCATTTCGAGGTGTCAAAGCCCGCATCCGCAAGGTATCCGTTCAGGTCGATATTCGTGAATACCGCCTGCGCCTCATCGGGCGTCATCTCGAAAAAATGCTCGATGGGCATCGAATCGATGATGATATCCATGTCAGTGGAATTGTAGATGTCCATTACAAGATATCCGAGCGATGTGCCTGCCCCGTCAGCTTCCTCCTTGCCAAAGCCCATGTACTGCATGGCGTTGCTGCCGATCTGCCTGATCTCGTTGAGGCCCGAGTAAGAATCCGCAAGAGCCACAAAATCAGCTGTAATGATGCCGCTGTAATTCCTGAAGCAGATGTCGTTTCTTCCGGGCTCAAGATAATTTGTGTAAACATCGCAGTTCAGGATCCCCGTGATGCCGTAATCCCTGTGCATCCGGGCATCGATCTTCATCAGTTCCGCAACTGAAGACGCGTTCTTTATGTCGTTAAACAGCGAAGCTATGTCCTCCGGAACGGGCGTGTTGTCGAAATCGTAATCAAGATAAAGGCTGTATGCTCTTTTAATTATGTCTTCCTCACTGCCTTCTTCGTACTCTCCGCCGTTTACGACCTCTTCGATTATCCCTTTTACCCTGTCCTCGATCAGGTCCTGGTTGAATGCTTCTCCGGCCTTGCTCTCACCGTATTTGAACTCAACGTTCTTAAGCGTCTCTTCGTTGACGTATCTGTAGAAATCATCCTGAGGTCTTGCAGGCTCTTTCTCTCCGGTCTCAGCCGTGACAGCAGGCTCGTAGTACTCTACCGCCGTACAGCCTGAGACTGCGATCGTGCAAACAAGTGTCAGTGCAGCAAATCTCTTCATAACCGATACTCCTTTTCTCTGATGCTGCCATGCTAACACCCGCCTCAGGTCTTTTGCGGATCCTGTGGCGAGTTGCAGTCAATGAGTGGTGAGTTGTCGGAAAAAGCTTGTCTTAATCGCCCAGCTGGGGTTCCCCATACTCTTCGAGCACGCAGTTGATGTCCATGAAATTATATATCCCGTGCTCAATAGAGAACTGTATTATCAGGTCGAAAATACTTGAAGGCGAGAACGCATATCCCGCGCACCTTAAGAAGTCCTTTGTCTCGTCGAGATTTAGCCTTAACGCCAGTGCGAAAGCGACCGCCGTTGCCTTCTTCGGCTGATAGTTCTTATTACTCCTTATCTTCGAAAACAGCTTTCTGTCCACATTCGCGCGCTTATATACTTCAGTATCCGAATATCCCTTCTCGATGATCAGCCTCAAAAGGCTCTCCTGCCATGTCTCTCCGACGTTCTTTACAACATCATCAAGAGATCTTTTGGGCTGTGCGGCTGAGGCGGGTACTGCGGCTGCCATTGCGGATGATGCGGCTGCGGCTCCTGCTCCGGCTGCGGGCGGAACAGCGCGCTTGGCTTCGGAAGCACAGGCCGCTCCCGTAAACGGCATATCCCGCATCCGGTCTTCGGCTGCTTCTCTCTTCCTGTTCCCGAAAAGCCCCCTGGGAGCCCTGTTTCCCCTGCGCCTTTCATTCGCGGTCCTGGGCGGCTCTTCATCTTCAGGCGCTTCTTCAAGCGCTGCCCCGTCGATACAGATCTCATCGTTCAGACTGTACTCTTCGTCGAACTTCTCTTTAACGTAGTTCTCGTCGATATACTGGTCGATACCTGCGAATATGTTTTTCGATATCTCGTAAGATTCGCTGTCGAAAACGACGAGCGTTATGTCGAGTTCGTTCTCCGCTAGAAAACTGCTGAACGCGGATGTCGCGATAAGGAACGCCTCGGTCTTCGGAAAGCCGTACGTGCCGGTCGCGATCAGCGGGAAAGCGATGCTCGTAAGCCCCAGTTCCTTGGCCTTGTTAAGGCAGTTGACGTAGCAGTTTCTTACGGTCTCCCTCTCGCCTTTATCTCCGCCTTCCCATACGGGTCCGACGGTGTGAAAGATATACTCCGCCTGAAGGTTAAAAGCGGGTGTGACTCCCACCTCTCCTTCGCCGATCCTGCCGATCTCTTTCCTGGCTTCCAGGAGCTTTTCGGAGCCCGCCGCCATGTAGATCGCGGTATCGGTCCCGGCCATGTATACAGGCTCGGGATTTGCGGTGTTGACGATGGCGTCAGCCTTTATCTTCGTAATGTCGTTGCGGACTATCTTAAATGCCATATGCGATACCTCTTTTCCGCTTACATTATAGCTTCACTTTCAGGCGTGCCGTGACCAAAAGTGACAAAAGTGTAAGTTCTGCGTAAGCAGATCCGATGGAGCGGAGTTTTGCCTCTGTTTATACTGAAACTGCCTCAATCTTAAGCGAATCTTAAGGTTTTAACCACTACTTTTTTCAAGGCACTGTGCAATAATTGATGCCGGGAGAAATAATATGGAAACTATTAGAATCATCAACTTCATAATCACCGCGATCTTCGCGCTTTGCTACACTTATCAGTTCATCTATGTTCCGGTCTCGCTCTGGATGCAGCACCGCGAAAAGAAGGCCCGGAAAGCCGCCGGACGTGCAGACATACAGGCTGACAAAGAGCTCTGCGACAGGAACCTCAAGAACTATGCCGTCCTCATCTGCGCACGCAATGAGGAAAACGTCATAGGCGAACTCATCGACAGCATCAACAGCCAGACATACAAGGGAAATATCACGACCTTCGTTATGGCGGACAACTGCACCGACAACACATACGATGTCGCTGTCAGCCACAACGCGGTCGCATACACACGCCACTCGACCGAATTCATCGGCAAGGGCTACGCAATGGAAGCTCTCCTCAAAGAGATCAGAAGAGACTTCCCGGAAGGTTTTGACGGATACTTTGTCTTCGATGCGGACAACATCTTATCGCCCGACTACATTGAAGAGATGCACAAGTGCCACCTCGAAGGCAATGACGTCATCACCTCCTACCGCAACACCAAGAACTACGGAGACAACTGGATAAGCTCAGGCTACGGCCTCTGGTTCTTAAGAGAGACGATGTATCTCAACTACGCACGTTACAAGCTCGGCTCTTCGGCAGCCATCTCGGGAACCGGTTTCTTCTTTGCAAACAGCGTTCTCAAGGACATCGGCGGCTGGCCCTTCCACCTCCTCACGGAAGACATCGAGTTCACGATCAACCGCGTCTGCAAAGACCGCAAGATCGCATTCTGCAGGAGCGCCGTCTTCTACGACGAGCAGCCCACTTCGGTAAAGCAGTCATTCAGACAGCGCATGCGCTGGGCAAGAGGCTATATCCAGGTCTTCCGCCACTACGGCAAGGACCTTATGTATGAGACGCTGCACGGCAATTTCGCCGCATTCGACATGGCCATGAACATAATGCCCGCTTTCCTTCTCACAGCCATTTCGATCACATGCAATCTTCTCTACGGCATCATAGGCGCGGTTACCGGCGGCGACATAACGATAGCCCTCTGGTCAATGCTCGAAACGGTGATCAACGCCTGCGCACTGCTCTTCGTATTGGGCGGTATCACGATGATCACGGAATGGAAGAACATTTACGCCGGCACGGCACGGAAGATATTCTCTGTATTCTCTTTCCCGCTGTTCATGCTCACATACATCCCCGTCGCATTCACGGCGCTCTTTGTCAACCCCGGCTGGAAGCCCATCAGGCACAAGGCCGCGACATCGGCACTCAGGACTGAACTTACGGGATCGGAGACAGGCGAGAAGATATCGTGAGCCGCTAAAAACTCATTTCTCCCCGCACGCGTTGCGTTTCTTCATGCACTCGGCGCAGTTACCGCAGCAGGGACTGGTCTTCTTACGCCTGACGGCGAGCACGACAGCACCCGCAAGAACGGCGGCCAGCACGATTATCAGCACGATATCAACAGGTCTCACAGAGCACCTCCTATGGCGAGCATCAGGAGCCTGAACAGGAAGCTTACGATCCACGCGAGAATGCACTGCCAGACAACCAGCGCCGCAGCCCATTTCCAGCCGAGTTCACGCTTTACGGATGCGATGGCCGCAACGCAGGGCGTGTACAGAAGGCTGAAGATAAGGAGCGTTCCGGCTTCGACGGTGCCGAGCACTGCGGTGATGCCGCCTTCGGCGCCGAAGAGGACTTCCAATACGGAGACGACGCTCTCTTTTGCCATGAAGCCGCTGATGAGGGATGTCGTGATGCGCCAGTCGCCGAGGCCCAAAGGCTTCATTACGGGCGCAAGGAATCCGGCGATCAGGGCCATTATGCTCGTCTGCGAATCGGTAACAAGGTTAAATCTCGTATCGAAGCTCTGCAGGAACCAGACGACTACCGTGGCGATGAGGATAACCGAGAAAGCCTTCTGGAGGAAGTCTTTCGCCTTCTCCCACATGAGCTGCATGGTTGACCTGATCGAAGGCAGTCTGTAGTTCGGCAGCTCCATTACGAAAGGCGCAGCCTCGCCCTTGAAGAGGAGTTTCTTGTATACAAAAGCTATCAGTATCCCGATAACAATGCTCAGGAGATAAAGGCCCGTCATTACGAGACCGCCCTGGCCCGGGAAGAAAGAGCTTACAAAGAAAGCGTAGATGGGGAGCTTTGCGGTGCAGCTCATGAAAGGCGTGAGGATTATCGTCATCTTACGGTCCCTGTCTGAAGGGAGCGTTCTCGTGGACATGACGGCGGGAACCGTGCATCCGAAGCCGATGAGTAGCGGCACGATGGATCTTCCTGACAGACCTATCTTGCGTAAGAGCTTGTCCATGAAGAACGCGATGCGCGCGATGTATCCGCTGTCCTCGAGGAGCGACAGGAAGAAGAACATTACGACAACGACCGGCAGGAAGCTCAATACACTTCCGACACCTTCGAAGATGCCGTCGATTATGAGGCTGTGGATGACGTCGTTTACGTTGGCCGCAACGAGCGCTTTTTCAGTCCATTTGGTAAGCGTATCTATTCCCTGTTCGAGCAGCCACTGGAGGCCCGCGCCGATGACGTTAAACGTCAGGAAGAAGACTGCAGCCATTATCAGTATGAAGATCGGGATCGCGGTGAACTTGCCGGTCAGGATCCTGTCGACCTTCTCGCTCCTCTCGCGCTCCTTGTTCTGAACGGGCTTCGTAACGCAGCTTCCGACGAGCTGCATGATGTATGTGAACCTCATGTCCGCGACAGCCGCAGCGGGATCGAGGCCGGACTTCTTTTCGACATTTACCCTGATGTGCTCGAGGAGATCTTTCTCGTTCTCGTCGAGACCAAGCTGGTTAAGTATGAGTTCATCGCCTTCGAGCGCTTTGCATGCCGCAAATCTCAGCGGCAGACCCGTGCTCTTCGCCTTTTCCTCAATAAGGTGTTCGACCGCGTGGATCGAGCTGTGGATGGGGCTCTCGGGTGCGCAGAAGTCCTGCTCCAGAGGCTTTTCGCAATATTTCGCGATGTGGATGGCGTGCGAAATGAGCTCGCCGATGCCCTGGTTCTTTGCGGCGCTGATCGGAACGACAGGCACGCCCAGGATCTGCTCCATCATGTTGATATCGACCGAACCGCCGTTTCCGGTCAGTTCGTCCATCATGTTGAGCGCAACTACAACGGGACGTTCGGTCTCGAGAAGCTGCATCGTCAGGTAGAGATTGCGCTCGATATTCGTGGAGTCAACGATGTTTATTATAGCGTCGGGCTTGTTGTCGAGCACGAAATCCCTCGACACGATCTCTTCTTTCGAATAGGGAGACATCGAGTAGATGCCCGGAAGGTCCGTGATCACGGTCTTTTCGTGCCCTATGATCGCGCCGTCCTTGCGGTCTACCGTAACACCCGGGAAATTGCCGACGTGCTGGTTCGAACCTGTCAGTCTGTTAAAGAGCGTTGTCTTTCCGCTGTTCTGATTGCCTACGAGCGCGAAAGAAAGGACGTGGTCATCCGGCAGAGGATTCTCATGCTTTTTGTCGTGGTGGATGCCCGGCTCACCGAGATTCGGGTGCGCGACCTTTGATTTGCGCTTCTCGGGCTTGTCTTCCTCAGCCTTTTTAACTGAATCTCTTACAGCGATCTTCGCGGCGTCATCGAGTCTGAGCGACAGCTCGTATCCGTGGATCCTGACTTCGACAGGATCTCCCATCGGCGCGAACTTCACGATCGTGATCTCCGCTCCCGGGAGTATTCCCATATCGAGGAAATGCTGCCTCAGCGCGCCTTCCCCGCCTACTGTCTCAACTATGCAACTCTGCCCTGCTTTGAGTTCCTTTAAGGTCATAACCTCTCCGATCCATGCCGGCCGCTGTTTAGTCCTGACATCGGGCCCAGTCCTGCAGACAGACGGCATCGTAACACTTTATTTTCGACACCATTATATACTCCGCATCTTTTGTGCGGAATTGACAGTTAGAATAAACTAACCTTGCGGTTGACACAACTGTTTTTATACAGTTAGCACAAACTAACCGTTTGATATGCCCTTCCGCAGACCGTGACCGGACCTCACAAAATAATAAAAAGCGCGTCAATATATCAGTTACATAATCAGGGATTATGTTGTAGCATAGTGTAATCAAGGGACAAAAGTGAGGTATTACGATGGAGAACACTGACATCAAAACTATCAAGAGCGCCAATCCTTATCTTCCGCTTTGGGAACATATCCCGGACGGCGAGCCGCGCGTATTCACATACAATGGCGAGACGAGGATATATATCTACGGATCACACGACACGATGAAGACCGAATACTGCGGTCCCGATTATGTCGTATGGTCGGCACCCGTGGACGATCTGACAAACTGGACATGCCACGGCGAATGCTACAGGGCATCTGACGGCGGAATGCTCTATGCGCCCGATGTCGTTCAGAAGGGCGACACTTTCTATATGTATGCGGCAGAGTCAAAGGGATCGGTAATAATGCTCGCAAAGTCAAAGACACCGTGGGGTCCTTTTACGGATCCTGTTAAAACGGAGCTCGGCTTTGACCCCGGCATCCTGGTAGATGACGACGGCAGGGTCTATGCATTCTGGGGCTTCTGCGAATCCTATGCGGGCGAGCTCAACGATGACATGTGCACTCTTAAGAAAGAGACTGTAAGACCTCATCTGATCGGCCATTCAAAACCCTTCTGGATCAAGGAAGACGACGGTCATGTCGATCCGGTTGACGGATTTTTCGAAGCATCGAGCCCGAGAAAGGTCAACGGCAAATACGTACTCATCTATTCGAAGAGATATGAATACAACAAGCCCCAGTCGGGCGTTTTCGGCAGCTGCAACGGTTTCCTGAGCTACAAGTGGTGCGACACCCCTCTCGGCGATTACCAGCCGGGCGGAGACATCAGCTTTAACGGCGGCGAAGTCATCACGGGACCTGACGGCAACGGCATAATGACATATCAGTGGGGCAACAACCACGGTTCGCTGATGCAGATAAAGGATAAGTGGTACGTCTTCTATCACAGACAGACGGGCTGCAACGAATACGCAAGACAGGGAATGGTCGATCCCGTAGACGTTGCTGTCGATAAGAACGGAAAGATCTTTATCGGCAAGATCACCTACGAGAACGGCGAACCCGTAAGTTCCGACACGGTCGAGATGACATCACAGGGCTTCAACGCTGACGGACTTGATGCTTTCTCCATAATCTCCGCGGGTTATGCATGCCACATCTACGACGGCACCGGCAAGCCCAATTATCTGGACAATGCGGAAGGCACGAATAAGGATGTAAGACGCGCACACATCAGCCCTGTTTATGAGGGTGATTCCTCACCGGTCGTTGATATCCAGAGCGGTGCGACGGTAGGCTTCAGATATCTGAATTTCGGCGCTGACGGCGCTTCTGAAGCGGTCGTAACGGGTACTTTCCCCAAGGGATTTACCGTAAGTCTCATTCTGGACAGCTATGACGGCAGGGAGATCGCGGTAAAGACGGTCGATGAGAATACGAACGAACTGATCTTCATACTCGGCGAAAAAGTTGTCGGAAAACATGCTGTCTATTTCGGTTTTAAGACTGAAGATGAAGCAATCAGAGCCGTTTTCGACACTTTTAGATTCAAATGAGCCGCGGATTGTGATATTCTGACACAAAAATCAAGCGCATTCGGGGGCGGCTTATTATGAAGACCAAAATAGTAAAGACGATATGCACTGTGATGGCACTGATGCTGATGTGCCTGATGGCTGTTTCGTGCGGAACAAAAAGTGAACCGGCATATGTTCTGGAAGCGTCAGTAAACAACGGTTTGGTCGAGTCTTACAAGGCTTATTTCGAGCTCAATGGAAAAACGGTATCCGAAGTAAGGGAGATCCGTTTCAAGAATCTGGTCAACAGTTCCAGCTCGAATTACAAGGAAATTGAAAAGACGACCTATACCTATACCGCCGTTGCCACGACGAGCAATGCTGCAGACTGGCGCTACACACAGGAACGTGCCGCCTATGACACGACCAAGCTCATCAAGTATCTGAAGAAGATGGATGTGCGTTATACGGGCAGTGTCGAGATCACGATCTCCGAGTTCGATGACTACGTTTTGATTGAAGTAAGACTTTATGACGGACACACGCTCATCGATGTGTCCACAGGACTTTTCAAGAACGAAAAGCTCGTAAAACTTCCGAATGACGTATCGCTCCAGTCTCTCGCGAAAGTCTATAAGCATAAATAAAAGGTATTTGCGAAAGGTTATACAGGGGGTTGTATCAAAATGCCGGTACAGCCCCTTACTTTCGATTTTTTGGTTCTTCTGATTTTTTGTGGGACACCCCAATCGCAACCAGCCATGGTTTTTATACAGATCAGCCTTAAGCCGTCAAGCCTGCCTGCGGCACATTCTTACGAATGCTTCGGGCTTGACTGCGTCGTCTGATCTGTGTTTGGTAATTAGGCTGGTTGCGATCACTGGCGTTTGTTTAAGAACTGGCACCGTTAGATGCAAGGCGGGGTTTGCCCCGTCTTAATTACTACTTTAGCGCCTGCATAAGTCGAGCAGTCAATGGGACCGAAGGTCAGGCTTGCCGTCCATTGACGGCGAAGACTGCAGGTGCTATCT
Source organism: uncultured Clostridia bacterium (assembly GCA_947167045.1). Lineage (GTDB taxonomy): Bacteria > Bacillota > Clostridia > Saccharofermentanales > Saccharofermentanaceae > Saccharofermentans. The sequence goes on along the minus strand of CAMVGO010000013.1, from coordinate 1,497 downwards.
ATCTTGTCGGCATCAGCACATAGTTAGATGGGATTGTCATGTATCTGACTAGAGTAAAGAAGTATTCGTCATCACGGTAGCCGTACCCTATTCGCTTGGCTACTTTTATCTTGTTATTAAGTCCCTCAAGTTTACCTGTACTTATCGGATGTAATGCATGAGATATCAGACCTTCCAAACGCTTCTCTTTTAGGTTCGCAAAGCGGACTAATGCACTTATTCCACTTTCTTTAGCAGCTTCAAACCATGCCGTCCAGGCTATCCTGGCTTCTTCAGGGTCTCTGATATCAAACAGCTGGCAAAGTTCTTCTTTCATTGCATAGCACACTGCAAGATCGTTATGTTCTTCGAGGATCTTATCAAGGGCTGAACGCTTTTGTTCCGGAAGCTTGTCGCCATTTATCAGGATCGACCATCTCGAGCTCTTAAGCATGCTGTACTTTTTGCGTTCTTCTTTGTAATTCTGCTTTTGTCTTCTTTTCAGTTCAGGTTCTGTTTCATAGTCGTATAGTTCCTTGATATCTTCTGCTCTGTCTTTGTGTCTCCTTGCTTCTTCGAGTCTGACCGCCCCAAGGACTTCTTTACCGAATTGTGCCTGCATGTGGTATCTGTCGTACACGATCTCCACATTAGGCATATATTCTTCTACAAGCTTGTTATAGGAAGCATTCATGTCCATTGCGAATGCCTTTACTTCGCTGAGATAGTCCATGTCGTATTCTTCGAAGAACTTCCTGAAGTCTGCGGTTGCTCTGCCTTTTCCGACCCATAAGACCTCTCCGGTCTCAAGATCCATTACACATGTCGCATACTTCTGGCCTTTATGTATGGCGAATTCATCTACTGCAAGGTATTGAGGTTTATATCCTATTGCCTTGAGATATCGAGCTCTGGATTCTAATGCGCTGTTCATAACCCGCTTGTGGATAAGATTCAAAGCTTTCCAGTTAATTCCGGTTATTTCCGATACCGAACTAATACACAAGCCATGCTTAAGAAGGGATTGCGCCCAATCTGCTGCTCTTGTCGTTATTCTTGCATCCGGATCCTTGAAACAGATGTCTTCGTTGAAGACTTTCCCGCAACTCAAATACTTATACTTATGGAACGTTACAGATATAAACTGCCTTATCCCGACCCAGATCGGCATATCGATTAGTTCTGTAGTGTAGTTGTCGTGAACTTCCACTTCGTTATTTCCACAGTACTTATAGCACACTTTTTCAGTATTGTTCTGACTGCGGAACACAAACTTTATAACAGTTTTAAAGGAATTAAGTTCAAATTCATTACAAATATACTGTTGGCAAGCTATCTGAATCTTTGTATTATTGTGGGCGAGGAGCATATGTTTTAGTCCTTTTGGTTTTGTGTGGTAACTAAACTTTAGGATTTATATGCTCCTTTTTCAATTACTCATTCCCACAACTTTTCCGAAGAGCCGATTTTTTGCAGGCATTTGCCCAATGCCTGCTTTTCTGCCGTGTAAAAACGGCG
>CAMVGO010000012.1 GCA_947167045.1 uncultured Clostridia bacterium | reverse complement strand
TATATGGGTAAATCCACGGACCTACAAATCGGGGGTCATTACATATTGTCTAATATGGCGAGATTAAAAAACATGTAAAAGATAAGACCGGACTAAATGTAACAAGCTTGAATATTGCACAAGTTAAACGCAAATACGGAATGATCGAAAGAGTGAATCATAACCTGCCAAGAACTGAGAATCCGCGCAGGCCAAATTGCACCCCGCAAAAGGAAAAGGCGATTTTGGATGCGTTTGGTAATTATGGGATGAATCCTCAAGTCTGAGAAGGGATTGAATCCTTTTATTTCCTAGGTTTTGCCAAGAAAAAGTTCCCAATCTTCCAATCTGTAGAGTATTCTAATCATATTGATTTTAAAACCTAATATGATGGTGCATTCGATGAAGAGACTTTTTCTTAAACTGTGTTCTTTGGTAATGATAATGTCTGTTTCATTATCAATTATTTCATGTGGTAAGAAAAACAATAGTACTGAACCTGAGACAAGCAAAAATGAAAAACAGATCTCTGAAGATTCTCCTTGGTTTGAAAGCAAGAGGATCACTATTGATCCGGGCATAGAAGATAGCGCTGATGCGGAGTACATAGATACTAAATTGGCGGGTGTGGACGATAAGTATATTGTTGTTGTCACAACTGTTTACTACAAGTTGCTTGGTGATGATAATACTGTCACTGACAGTGATCTGCAGGAATATGAGAATTCTACGACTCCGATAGTTTCTGTCTTTGACAGATCCAAAGGTGAAACAGTTAAACACATCAATGTTAAGAATGATATTTCTGTTGAGGAAATCATTGATGTTATTAACTATGCTTCAGGCAGGATTACTGTTACGTCCCTTAAATACGATGCTTCTGCCAACAAAACAACAAACATAGAAACCGATATTGATCCGTTGTCCGGAAGTGTTTTGGACACCCGCAGGATTGATGGTGAAGTTAAAGATTCTGTCGACCGTACATATACCGTTGGTAAGTACAGAACTGAGATAATCAGGGACTGGAATTCCTGGCTTGAAAGCTTCACTGTCAGAGTTATCTCTCCTGATGGCAATACAAAGGAAACTGAAGTTAATGGTAATGGAACACAGATCTTTTCCGTTAATGCATTTTTGCCGGTTACTGAAACTACAGCATTGATATGCACAGAGACGGACAAGGGTATTATCTACTATACATTTGATCTTGAGCAGGGCACGGCAGCACCCGCTGATCACGAAGAATACAAATGGCTTGATACATATATTTATGGTTCATTATTGAGCGGAACAGACGGCAAGACTTATTATGCCTCTCCGCTTGGTATATCCAGGATAAATTTTGATAAGAAAGCCGTTGAGATGGTTTTCGATTACAGTTGGTGCAATATAAACAGACAATTACTTAACTTTTTCTATGTGGCAGAATGTACGGGAGATTCGTTCCTTCTTTGCGGACAGAAGTATCAGCCGGGAAGTTTTATATCAAACGTTAAACCGGAATTTATGATATATGAGTTTTCCAGAGCTGCTCAGAATCCCCATGCAGGAAAAACTGTTCTTGAACTGTATTCTGCCGACGGAGAACTGGATTACACAACAGCTGATGCCGTATTGAAGTTTAATGATACTAACAGCGAATATTTTATAGAGGTTACGGACCGTTATAATCTGAGCAAGTATTCCAGCACCGAACAGAGTGCCGGAAATGCAGATGAATACGAAGTGTATAACCTTACAGTCAATTCAAAAATGAGTGAAGCTCTTGCTGTCGATCTCATAAACGGTAAAGGTCCGGATATCTTAATGAATACGAGTTCGTTTGGACTTCTGAACAATCCGAATTTTCTGGCGGATCTGACACCATATATTGGTACACTTGATTCAGATAAGTACTTTACCAACGTGATCGAAGGTGCGAAGTACGATGGAGCGCTTTATCAGGTGCCGGTAACAATTGCTGTTGATGGTATACATACGGATCCGAAGTATGCCGGAAGTTCCGGCGTCGGTTTTACGACTGCCGAATATGAAGTATTCCTCAGAGGTGCATTGAATGGCAAAGATGTAATAGGCGACGGACAGGCGGTGTATTTCGCCAGGTTGTTCAGTGCTGAAAGAGATTTGTTTATTAAAGGCGGCAAAGTCGATTTTACGACTCCTGAGTTTAAAGAGCTTGCCAGGTATGTGAAAGACAATGCTCCGCAAAACAGCAGAGCTTTTGGCGAAGTTGTTAATGACAGTACTATCGCGGAACAGGAAGGCCGGTGTGCAATTTACAATTCCTGCCTTAGTATAAGCTCTTATTTCTCCGATACAGCAACTCTCAGCGGTGCCACAGCTGTTCTTGGCATTCCTTCTTCAGATGGCAGAGGTCCTTTATTCTCTCCCAGACGTTCTGTTGCTGTTTCCGCACAGGCAAAGAATATTGCTGCCTGTGCTGAATTTGTTAAGATGCTCCTGTCTGATGATGTTCAAACGAACTATGCTATGTGTGACGGAATTACAGTCAACAGGGAAGCTTTGAAGCAGGCTGCGAGAACTGCAGTTGACTACTATAATACGGGGTCAAACGGTACAAGAAAGAAGTATTCAGAAGAAACCGTAAATGATCTGGAGAAAGTAATATTGAACTGTTCAAGAATGAATTCGGTTGATTCAGAGATTAACCTCATACTTATTGAAGAGATGCCGGCCTACTTCTTAGGACAAAAAGATCTGGATGATGTAATTAAAATTGCTCAAGACAGAGTACAGAAGGTGCTGGATGAGCGAGGATAGGGTTATGAATACACATTTTATTAGACCACTATCTTTAAGGCCGACAACTTACTATTGTTAAAAACGCTGTTTTGCAGCATAGAAATACCAGCTAGCTAAAAACACGGTTTTTGACAAATGTCGGATTGAAACGGCCAATTCACGGAACTTCGTGACACTCACGTGTTCAGGCGGCACACCCGTTTTCGCTCTCATGCAGATCATCTGCAATCCGATGAGGGAAAGGGGTGAAATGTTATGATCTCCATATTAGATCTGATAACCATTATCGGGTTTATTTGGGGCGTCTTCTCCGTCGGGTTTACTCTCGGTAGAGCATTCGAAAAAATCAGGCATGAAAAAAGCCACCAACGGTCAAGCTAAGCGGCTTTAAATGCTAAATTCTTGGGCGTGCCGTCTATCGACGGGGACCAATTTCATACTTATGTTATCACACACAACATCAAATAATAGAAAATAAGATTGACATAATACCAGTAGTTTTTATACAAAAAAGGAATTGAAATCCCGAATTGTATAAAAAAGCTTCTTATGTATATCAACAGATATCCGGAGAACAGAGCAGATAAATGGCAGACCATCGACAATTGCCGAAACATAAGTCAAGACCTGTTCAGACAAGAGCCCGTAACACTCGCATTCCTAATCTTTTTCATGGTATTATTTTTCTTGGAATAAGGAGAATGTCATGAAAAGGATCAGCTATATCATTGTCATTATTTTGAGTCTGATATTTGCAGTGTCGGACTATTTTATCGTGATGCGCCAGTCTTACGACAAGTATCTTGAAGGGGAGTATTTCTTCCGTTATCAGGCGCAAACCGTAAACGACCATACGGATGACTGGTACCTGTCGGAAGCGGCGATGAGCCTGGATGCGTCGGACCAGAAGACGTTACTGATGCATTTCGCGAAAACGACAGTCTATGCATGGGCCCCTGCAGGCAACAACTGTACGGTATTAAGCGGCAGCTACACCATTGAGGATTTTCCTCTGGGAAACCTCAAATTCGAAGACGCGGACAAGGACTATTTCTACGGCAAGAAATACACTTACGACGAATACATCGAAATACTCAACGGCATGACAGAAGAGCAGCTCGAGGGACCAAGGGTAAGCGACAGTAAAATGCGGAGTTACCTCAGCGTGAAGAGATTCATGTTCATACTGATCGGAGTCGATGTTGCGCTGGCGATCGTGCTCTTCTTCCTTTACAGGGCAGAACTTGACGGATCGGTCGATCTTGTACTCCTGCTGGGCGCTCTTTACGGCTTCTTCTTTGAAGTGATCACGGCATTCGTGTTCTGAGTGAAGTTGTCGATTTGAATAGAGAAGGATGAAAAATGAAGGTTATTTTCAAAAGTTATATCTGCGACAGCGAACAGAAATGGATATCGGAATATATTTCCGGCAAAAGTATCAATTACGATAAGTACAAAGATCCCGATGTCGAATCAAGCAAGAACTACCCCTTCTACGAAGATCTGACGGTATTTCTCAATGCGCGCGAAGAAAAGGTCGGAGGGCTTAACGGAAGATATGTTTACCATTTCAACCGGACGGATCCATATGGCATTGAAGTCCGTGAAATGAAGACATCCGGGGATGTGACAGGACCGGTCTTTTATCTGAAATCCGATCAGCTTGGTTTCTCGGCGCCGTGCGAAGAGAGGAAATATCCTTACGACCGTTATATCCGTTTGGCAGAAGGCGAAGAGGATGCATTGAAAAAGGTTGCCGAATGGATATACAGGACGCGCGGTATCGGCGGATCCTTCCTGTGGCCAATGGAACCGGACGTCAGAGGCGGATGGAAGGAAAATCCCGCAATAAATTCCAACCGCGGAGGTTCTGATCCTTTTGACGAAAAAGGTGTGTACAAAGGCGGAGGGTACGATAAGTACTGGATCGAGGACAGGGCGGACCTGACGCTTTTCGAGATAAAGCGTGTACTGGACTATATTTCCGGACACGGAGCGGACGGTATCCTTTGGAACTGCTGTCTGCCGGAGTCAAATCTCATGAAGTGGCTGAAGCATTTCGGGAGCTTTGAAAAATATACGGAATTCTTCTGTTTCGGGCCGTTTTTATGCGACGGAGACGATCCGGTGCCGGCAAACATAGTTTTCAGCGGCAGTGTTGGAAAGTTGCCTGTTAATTGCGAACGTGATATCGGTAACAGGGAAGAAAAATCCATCTTCAAGCTGAATAAAAAAGAACTTGAGCGAATGTTTGATAATATTAGCAGTATTGTCATCAACAGATCATTAATAATGAGAAAAGTCATTAGGGAATATGAAAAGAATAACAGTCAGGAATAAAAACGCACTGCTCGCATCCTTTGCCGCCATCCTGGCAGGTGTGATGCTGACATCCTGCAGCGGTGCCGGCACAGATACGGAACAGACAACGGAATCTGAAGCGGAGCAGGAAACAACGGAGACCACCACTGAAGTTGCCACGACGGTCACCGGGAGCGAGACGGTCAGGGCAACGCCCGTCCCCACGGAACCTGTGGTCACGGAAACACAGGAAACTTCTGAAACATCCGGATCGTCGGAGGAGACATCCTTTACGTTAAACATCGACTATCACGACATCGGGAAAGAATATACATTAAATGAGGAACACGGGTCGGCGGTGACGCTTGAAGGCAGAGTGCTGATCGTATCGATCTTTGCGAGCGACAGTTACTCGAGCTGGGATTTCTCCAAAAGCAAAGACATAAATACGAGGAAGATTGCCAAGGATAAGATGGGAGTCGCAACCGAATACCTGACTGAACAGGCCGATCACTACGGCAAAGAGGTAATATTCATCTACGATTGGGATGAGAATGAGGATCTGTACTATACGGCAGGGTTTGATCACGACATCTCAAATCTGGAGCCAGGCTGGTATGCGCTCCAGGATAACTGGATAAACGACAATGTCGACACTTTGGATCTTTTAAAGAAATACAGGGCCGACAACCTGTTATTCATGTTCTATTTCAACACCGGTTACGAGTGCGAGTCACACTCGTGCGCGATAGAACATAAGATGGGCGATTACATAATCAACGAGTATGTAAACATCAACATGAGGCACAACGGCTATGAAATGACTACCGCGAGCTTCGCGCACGAGATAATCCATACTTTCGGCGCGCCGGATCTGTATTATGCGAGCGAATGGATCCCGCAGGAATATGTGGATGAATTAATGGCCACGAATTCTAACGACATCATGTACACGGTGTCCACGTCCTATGAGATCGTCAACGACTTCACGGATCTGGACGCGTATTACGTCGGCATAGCCGAGAGACCGGAGATCGTGGATGAATGGTCTCTGGCCCTGAGCGAACACGATCTGAGTTATTGATATACAAGTAAGTATTTGCAATTCCTTGCGCATATTATCCGAGGATCAGTTTATGAATGAGAGACCGGTTTTAGACAAGAGCCTTGACGGCGAAACATTTCGAAAATGGTACTGGCTCAAAGAGGAGCTGGTGATGTTCTGCAGAGAAAACGGACTTCCCGCATCAGGCGGCAAGACCGAGCTTGCGGAAAGGATCGCACACTTTCTCGATACCGGTGAGGTAAAGCCGGCTGCTTCAAAGCAGGGAAGGAAGGCCACTTCCGGTCCTGAGGTCATTACTTTGGACAGCCTGATAGAACCCGGATTTGTGTGCTCTGAGAAGCACCGCGCTTTCTTTAAGGAGCAGATAGGGAGCTCGTTTTCTTTCAATGTTGCCTTCCAGAAATGGCTCAAGAGCAATGCCGGCAGGACATATGCCGAAGCGGTCGCGGCGTATCACGCGATCAAGGCTGAAGCAGGGTCAGGGAAAAAGATGATTGACCGCCAGTTTGAATACAACACATACATCAGGGATTTCTTTGCGAGCAACAGCGGCCGTTCGCTCGACGATGCCATCAGATGCTGGAAATACAAAAAGAGCCTGCCCGGCCATAACCGTTACGAAGACAGCGATCTGGCTGCCCTGGACGAATAAGGCAGAAATTATTACAAATATTAAAAACTTCTGACAAGTGCCGCGTCTCCATGTTAAAATCAACAATCATATATAAAAAGGGGGATTTTGATCAATGCGCACACGTTGGAAATTTATGGGCGCGGTCCTGACAGTTGTGATGATCCTTACATCACTCTCCATGACCGTTTTCGCCGACAATCCGATAGAAACCGGCTCAGTCCAGGGACAGTTCTCCTGGGAACTGTATATGGACGGTACAATGCGTGTTACCGCCTACACCAATCACATTAACCTGGCTGATATCTCGGACGGTAACGTAAAGAGCGCTGTTGACCGCATCGAATTCGATATATCGCAGCCGGCTTCCAATCCGTCAACAAAATACATCCGTATCGAAGGCCGCGGTGTCCGGGCAAAGGAGCTTGAATATATCGGCGGAGAAAACCGTTATTACGAGTCTGTATCGATATACATGCTGCAAAACCTTAAGACAATTGATTTTCCCGAAGGAGCCCAGATCCAGAGTCTCGTCATCACGGGTGCGGCTTTCGACAACATCGATTTTCTGGATGATCTTAATGTTGAGCGCATCTGGCTGAAGGACTGTGATTATCTTCTGAATGTTTCCGTTCCTGCCAAGATCAAGAATTCGGTAATAGACGAATGTTCATGTCTCGAAGCTGCAACCATCCTTTCCAAGGACACACAATTCTTCTTCCCTAATTGCGAAAGCCTCGGATCAGTCTCGATCCCTAACGGCGTTACCAAGATCGCTTATCAGGCCTTTGAGGGATGTGACAGCCTTATTGAAGTAAAGCTTCCCACATCGGTAAGAGAGATCGGCACATTCGCTTTTTATGATTCGGGATTGGAAAAGATCAACATCCCTGACGGCGTTTCGAAGATCGAGTACGGTACGTTCATGAAGGCCGATCTCAGGAAAGTGAAGCTTCCGTCTTCCGTCAAGGAGATAGGATCCTGCTCATTCATGAACAACACCCGCATGACTTCTATAAACATCCCTTCGGGTGTTACGGCGATCCAGTATGCGACCTTCTCGGGATGCGCAAGCCTCAGAGCCATCGAAATACCTGACACTGTCACGGTCATCGGCGGACGTTCATTTAACGGTACCGGACTGACGGAAGTGACGATCCCTTCAAGCGTCACAAGGATCAACAGGGCCGCATTCAATTACAATGTGGACCTTACTGACGTTCATATGCCTGCAAGCGTGAAAACGATGGGCATCGCGGCTTTCGAGGCATGCTACAGGCTGTCCGATTTCTATTTCGAGGGATCGCAGGAGCAGTTTGAGAGCATAACGATCCTGGACAAGGACGGTAAAGTGTCTGACGAGAATATCTACGATGCATGCTTTACATATTCCGGTTCGCTCTATGATGACGGGATCAATTTCCATTTCATAGGCGATCAGGGCTGGAAAGAGACTGAAGAAGGCTGGCGTTATTACGATGAAAACGAGAAGCCTGTAACAGGCTGGTTCCAGATCGGCGAATACTGGTTCTTCTTCGACGAAGACGGCATCATGCAGACGGGCTGGGTCAAGAACAGCGGAAAATGGTATTTCTTTGGCCCGAACGGCGCAATGAAGACCGGCTGGGTAAAGGACGGCGGCAAGTGGTATTACTTCAAGTCCAACGGCGAAATGGCAACAGGCTGGATCTCTGACGGCGGCAAGTGGTATTACCTCGAGCCCAGCGGCGAGATGGCTACAGGCTGGATCCAGGATGGCGGCAAGTGGTATTACCTTGATTCAACCGGCGCGATGACCGTAGGCTGGGTAAAGGACGGCGGCATCTGGTACTACCTCAAGTCAAACGGCGAGATGGCAACGGGCTGGACTGTCGTCAGCGGCAAATGGTACTACTTCAAGTCAAACGGCGAGATGGTTACAGGATGGTTAAAGGACGGCAGCAAGTGGTATTACCTGGATTCCAACGGATCAATGCATACCGGCTGGCTCGAGATAGACGGCAATTGGTATTACCTTGATACTTCCTCCGGCGTCATGGTCACCGGAACGAAGACGATCGGCGCCAAGACCTATGAGTTCGGTTCCAACGGTGTCTGCAAGAATCCGTAAGACTGATATCCGGCCGGATCTCTGACGGAGTTTCTGTAGGGACAAGGGGAGAATAAAACTTATCAACAGAGGGCTGTCTGCTGAAACGCAGGCAGCCCTAAATTTTTTGTTCGGCCTCGGAGGAAAAGACAAATATCGTTTTTTGAGTTTTTTCCCCAATAACGATATCTTTGTTTATAAAAAAGTATCGTTAATGAAGATTTTTCTCCAAAAACGATATCTCAACTCCTCAGGGAATATCGTTATTGAGGATTTATTCTCAAAAACGATATCTTTGCATTTATAGAGATATCGTTTTCGATGTTTTTTTATGAAAAACGATACTTTGGCTTCAAAGCGCACTTCCCGTAAATTAATAAGCCTTTCCCGGCAAAATGTAAAATTACAAATGTTAAAAACCTCTGATATATTTGCGGTTTCCGTGATACAATCAGTGATTATATATTTAGTATGGGGGTACTATTATGCGTACGCGTTGGAAGATGCTGAGTTCTCTTTTGGCCGCCGTCATGATTATCACGTCATTATCGTGCATTATTTCCGCTGATTCTGAAGTGCTGGCCAGTGGTGAGAACACCTATTACAGCTGGGAATACAACTCTCACGATGAGCTGTGGGTCTACAGTAAACCGCATGTGGCATATATAGACATGGGATATATAGACCAGAATATTTTGGACACGGCACCCTGCGTCGTCTTCTATACCGGAGATACGGTCAGCCCCACTTCCTGTTTTTATTTTAACGGCGCTTACTGCAATGCGGCCGAGGTCTATGTAAAGACTAATAACAATTGCAGCTATAACCAGATCACGATAATGAATTTCCCCAATGTTTCTTCGGGAAGCAATGTTGGGTTTGTTAACTGCGAGCATATCAGCGAACTGACATTCGAGAACATGAACTTCAGTTCGATAGATTTCGTAAAGAGTTCAGTCGCCAGCAGAATCAATTTCAGGAAGTGCAACGGTCTTACTGAAGTTACTGTTCCGTATACCTATAAAGCCGTGACATTCCAGTCATGCGGCGGATTGACGAAAGCAACGCTTGAAGACGGATTAAAGACTGTTGAGCAGTTTATGTTTTCCGGCTGTAAGGCTCTTACGAGCGTTTCCATTCCGGATTCCGTCACTACCATCCAGTATGGCGCTTTCCAGAACTGCAAAGACCTTAAGTCGGTCCAGGTACCTTCCAGTGTCTTTTATATCGGCCCCAGAGCTTTCACAAATACCGGTCTGACTTCTTTTAAGATCCCCGGCGGCATATCCGAGATCGAGTACCAGACTTTCGCAGGATGCAGCAACCTCAAGAAGGTAACGATCCCCTCTTCACTCAGATATATCGGATTTAACGCTTTCAGCGGCTCCGGAATTACGTCGGTAACGGTTCCGGACGGTGTCACCAAGATCGAGTATGCAGCATTCTCCGGCTGCCCGAATCTTGTAACGGCCACTCTGCCCGACTCTCTTCAGTACCTCGGCGTCAGTGCGTTCAAGGACTCCGGAGTTAAGTCGGTCAACATTCCGACCGGTCTTACAAGGATCGAATATCAGACATTCCAGGGCTGCAGAGATCTTACTTCCATCACCATCCCCGATAACATCAAGGCGATCGGAAGCCGCGCTTTCGGCAATTCCGGAATTACCTCGATCGACATTCCTTCGAGCGTCGTAAGGATCGAATACAACGCTTTTGAGTACTGCAAGAGCCTTCAGTCTGTTGAGGTGCCCGAAAGTGTACAGGTTCTTGGCAAGTTCGCATTCATGGAGTCAGGTGTCGAGACGGCAAAGCTCCCTTCGAGTGTCACAAAGGTATCTTACGGTCTCTTTATGAACTGTAAATCACTTAAGTCGGTAGAACTTCCCGATACGGTCTCCTGCATTGGCGGATGCGCATTCCTTAACTGCGGACTTACTTCGATAGATCTTCCTTACGGACTGAGCGTGATCGAGTATGCGGCATTCTCCGGATGCAAGGATCTCAAGTCGATCGAGTTCCCGGGATATGTGAAATTCATCGAAGCACGCGCCTTCCAGGGCACGGGTCTGACATCAGTCTCCATCCCCGAAGGTGTTACTCAGATCAATCTCGGAACATTCAATAAGTGCAAAGATCTCAAGACTGTATATTTAACTACAAATACAACGAGTATCTGGGAAGACGCTTTCAGCAACTGTGATCTTGATGATGTTTATTATGACGGTTCAAGAAGCGGGTTCGAAAACATTAAAGTCGTCTCAACGGACTCCCACAGAGATCCTCTCCTTTCCATCTACGGCGTTTTCGGTGATTCCTATGAACTTCATTTCGGCGTTGCGCCCAAGACGGGATGGGAATTGGTCGACGGCATCTGGCGTTATTTCGAAGATGACGTGATGGTCAGCTACACATGGAAAGAGATCGGCGGCAAATGGTATTACTTTGACGAGATCGGCGCCATGGCAGAAGAATGGACACAGATCGGCGGCAAGTGGTATTACTTCAAGCCCGGCAACGGTGCAATGCAGACCGGCTGGCTTGAAGACGGCGGCAAGTGGTATTATCTCGATCCCACATCCGGCGCCATGAAGACGGGCTGGGTTCAGGTAGCAGGCAAGTGGTACTTCTTCAAGTCCAACGGCCAGATGGTTACAGGCTGGCAGCAGATCACGGGCAAGTGGTATTTCTTTGAATCCAGTGGCGCAATGAAGACCGGCTGGCTCGAAGACGGCGGCAAGTGGTATTACCTCAAGCCTTCCGGCGAGATGGCCACAGGCTGGCAGCAGGCAGGCGGCAAGTGGTACTACTTTGAGTCCAACGGCACCATGAAGACCGGGTGGCTTAAGATCGGCAACAAGTGGTATTACCTTGATCCTTCCTCCGGCGCAATGGTCACCGGCACGAGGACGATAGGCGGCAAGACCTACACCTTCGATTCTAACGGCGTCTGCCAGAATCCTTAAGCTTGCGGCGGAATAATTGATTGCTTCATACGGGGGCTGTCTCGAAAACGGGACAGCTTCTTTATTAATACCGATACGAAAAACACGGCTGAAACCACGGCAGTAGCCGTTGTTTTAGCCGGGGTTTGCTTCAATAACTACAAAAAGCAGGCTGAAACCACGGTAGCAGCCGATCTTTTAGCCGAGGTTATAAAATGTTTTTGAGACAGTCCGTTTTTATGATCGACAGACATGGTTTTCGGGCTCGAAAATGGGCAGATTGCACCAAATGTAAACGAAATATTAACAAATGTTCCCAAATTGTGAATCAAATGTTAACAAAAACAATATGGCGTGTTAACATAATGTTAACAAATGTTCCAAAAGGGGGATCCATATGAAAGGAAGCAAGATTAAGGCAGCAGGTGTTGCACTCGTGGCAACAGCGATGCTGGTTGGCGGACAGGTTTCGGCTGCATACGTACCGGGTGGCACAATGGATCCGGGCAAAGCAACGGAGATCTTTTACGATCAGATGGCTCACATCTCTCTGAGTGCGAGCAACAACGATTACGATCTTTATAAATTCATTCCCAAAGCTACCGGAAACTACACCATCTGGTTAGGCGATCTGGACAGCGGTGATGAGCCTTATATTGCGATCATTGACGAGAACTATGCTGCTGTCGGCGAGTTTTACTGGGTCAAAGACGGACTTTCATCGAGCAGCTATGATCTGGTAAAAGGCGAGACATATTACATCTGCGCATGGACCGAGCATGCGGATTCCGCGAGCGACTATACATTGTCGATCATCTACTACAAGGGCTCGGGCAATCCGTATGAAGGCTGGCGCAAGATGGAAGGCGACTGGTATTACGTTACCGGAGACAACAAGTATGCGACCGGCTGGACGAAGATCGGCAGCGACTGGTATCTGTTCAGCAAAGACGGCGTGATGCAGACAGGCTGGAAGTCTTCCAGCGGATCCTGGTATTACCTGGGTACTGACGGCATCATGAAGACCGGCTGGCAGAAGATCAGCAACAAGTACTATTACCTCGGTACTGACGGCGTCATGGCAACAGGCTGGAAGAACATCGGCGGAAAGACATATTACTTCAATACTGACGGCGTCATGAAGACCGGCTGGCAGAAGAGCGGCAGTTCATGGTATTACCTGAGCGGTTCCGGCGCCATGCTCACGGGCTGGCAGACGATCGGCGGAAAGACATATTATTTCAAACACGACGGCGCCATGGCCAACGGGTGGACCAGCATCGGCGGCAACTGGTATTACTTTGACGGCGACGGTTTCGTTACCACGGGATGGAAGAGCATCAGCGGCAAATGGTACCACTTCAACGGCAGCGGCATAATGGAGACCGGCTGGGTACAGTCAGGCAGCACATGGTATTACTTCAATACTGACGGCAGCATGGTCACGGGATGGAAATCCGTCGGCGGAACATGGTATTACTTTGAGTCATCCGGCGCGATGAAGACCGGCTGGAAGTTCACCGGCGGCGCCTGGTATTATTTCGAAAAGTCCGGCGCGATGGTGACCGGAAAGAAAGTCATCGGCGGTGTCGAGTACGATTTCGGTACTGACGGAAAGATGAAAGAAAACTGACATAAGACTGATAAGCGGAAGCACTCGTGTAAGAGAATGGGACGCATCTGATGCATTGGCTGAAGGTGCGTCCTTTTCTGTTTGCCGCCAAATGCCCGAAAATGCGGATTGTTATTAACCCACCGACAATATATCCTTTATATATCACCTTCCAAAGGAGGAAAGCCTATGCGTACCTGCAGAAGAATTCTTGTTTCGATGATGACGGTTGTTATGATCGTTGCAGCTTTTCCGATGATCGTCGCAGCGGTTACGAAGAGCGGTTGGTTTTTGAGCCAGAAAGGCTGGAGTTATTACGACTGTGAAGGAAAAAAAGTAACCGGCTGGAATTCAATAGAATATGAAGGTTATTATTTCGATGAAGAAGGGATCATGGTCACGGGCTGGAAAGAGTTCGAAGAAAGAAAAAGCGTTGATATCAGATTCCACACTGACGGAAGAATCGAACGATATAGCATGCCGCAGCGCGGGGGATGGTATTATTTCGGAAGCAACGGAAAAGCAAGAAGCGGATGGGAGAAGATCGGTGGCAAGTGGTACTGCTTCAGGGAATGGGGCAATATGTACGGCGGAGTCTATTCTGTTAACGGTGTGACACATTACGGCGAATTAACCCATGTAACGGAGATAGAAGAAACCGGAGAACACACCTCCAGGATCTCGATAAGCAAGGAAACTTATTTCTTCGATGACCACGGTGTCATGAAGACAGGATGGGTCGCGCCCGCTGATTATTATCAGGGATATGGCGGTAAATGGGCGTATTTCAACAGCCACGGTGCCATGCTGAGCGGCTGGCAGCAGATCGGCGGAAGATGGTATTTCCTCGAGCAGCAGTCTGACGGCTGGTGCGTCACGCTTATCGGTTGGAACGAGATCAACGGCAAGTGGTACTACTTCAACAAAGGCGGTGACATGGCGACCGGCTGGAAGCAGATCAGCGGCAAATGGTATTACCTGGGCAGCAACGGCAAGATGGTAACGGGCTGGCAGGAGATAGACGGCAAGTGGTACTTCTTCGAAAAATCCGGCGTGATGGCCAAGGGCTGGAAGCAGTATGGCGGCAAGTGGTATTACCTGATGCCGTCCGGAGAGATGGTAACCGGTTGTGTTCAGATCAGCGGCAAGTGGAATGAGTTCGGCAATACCGGCGTATGGCTCGGAGTCGTAAACAGTTACCATGCCGACAATACGACCGTCTATGTATCGAACGAGGGAGTCTATCATTTTGCATGCGACTGCAGCGGAATGACAAGATATACCGCCATGACTCTGGCGGATGCAAGATCCAGGGGCTACACACCCTGCAGCGTCTGTTCATAATGATGCGTCCGTTTTTTCGGAACATTATGAGACTTAACAGGGCAGAGATAAATGAGATAACAGCAAACAGCTGAAACTGTTTGACTTTATACAGGAGACTTAAGGAATGAACATATTCAAAAAAGCGATCACGCTTGCATTGGCTGCTGCTACGGCGGCCGGCATCTGGGCAAGTCCGGTACTGACAAAGGATGTAAGCGCATTTACCGAGTATTCAGGCATCGACATTATCGATGAATTCCTGAACGATTCGAGGTGGGCTGACGGCATCACCTGGAACAGTTCCAACACGCCGAAGCTCTCGTCGGGCGGTGCGACCGGATGCTGCGCATACTGCTGTGACTACACCAAGTATTGCTACGGAAAGAATTATCCTGACAGCGGTGAGTCTTTCACAAATATCGACGAGATAAGGGCAGGCGACGTCATCACGGTCGGCAATAAGAGCACAGGCTCGATCGGGCACTGGTTCGTCGTTTACAAGAGAGTCGGCGACGACCTCTATGTCGCGGAAGGAAACTGCGAAAATAAGGTAAGGATCGGCTGGTATTACACGATCATCCATGACGAGAACAGATTCGACGGCGACAGAAAGACAAGGAACTTCCTTAAGGGTTACCACTATCTGCCTGCGATCACGGGCTGGATAAAAGAGGACGACACATGGCTCTACTACGATTACAACGGCCAGAAGACGACCGGCTGGAAGCAGATCGGCGGGCAGAGGTTCTATTTCGATGAGACCACGGGCGCCATGCTTACGGGCTGGCAGGAAATTGAGGGCAGATGGTATTACTTAGACAAGGATAACGGCAGCATGGCTACCAGCTGGAAGCAGATTGGAGGCAAGTGGTACTTCTTCACGCCTTCGACCGGCGTTATGTTAACGGGGTGGAAAAAACTCGGAAACACCTGGTATTACTTCGACAAGTCGAACGGTGACATGGCTTCGGGCTGGAAGAAGATCGGGAGCAGCTGGTACTATTTCGACAAGACCAACGGAGACCTGGCATTGGGCTGGAAGCAGATCGGCGGCAGCTGGTATTTCTTTGATAAGACGAACGGCGACATGGCTACCGGCTGGAAACAGATAGGCGGCAAGTGGTATTACTTCGACAAGACCAACGGCAATATGGCTGCCGGCTGGAAGCAGATTAACGGCAAGTGGTACTTCTTCGACAAGACGAACGGCGACATGGCTACCGGCTGGAAGGGCACCGGCGGCAAGTGGTATTACTTCGACAAGACGAACGGCGACATGGCCACAGGCTGGAAGGGTCTCGGCGGAAAATGGTATTTCCTCGACAGGACCAACGGCGACATGCTGACCGGCTGGCAGACGATCGACGGCAAGAAATATTTCTTCGACAATACCGGCGCGATGGTTACGGGTTCCCAGGTCATCGACGGCCAGGAGTACGACTTCACTGATGAGGGTCCGCTTATCAGCTGATGTTGATTTGAGTTTTGGTTTCAAGGGCGCATCCGAGCGGGTGCGCCTTTTCATTAACCGCCTCTCCCAAAAGTGCCGCCCTCTTTTTATGCTATAATTCCCCTATGGTTTTATCAGGTAAGTTCTCGAAAATCGGCCCGGTCACGCCGCTCCAGGTATTGGTGGCGGTGATGCCTTTTATCACGGGCATCTTTTATGAATGGCAGGCTGCTCTCGCGACAGCCGCACTTCTTATTATCCTGATAGCAAAGACCGTTAAGGAAAAGAAGATATGCTTCGAGACGGGTTTCCCGCTGATCTTTACGGCGTGCCTTACGGCAGGAAACATACTGACTGCTTTCTGGGCGGTCGATAAGGGCATGGTCTGGCTCGGAGTTGTTAAGTTCCTGCCGCTCCTGCTCTTTGTTTTCGCCGCTTCGAAGGAAGATGACAACTTAAGATTCGTTCCTCTGGCGGGCGTCGTCATGACGGTGGTCTCGGTCGCGCTGAGCCCGATCGATGCGCTGAAGGGACACGTCATCGTAAGCGGAAGGATCGGAGGATTTTTCGAATACCCGAACGCGTTTGCAATGTTCCTGCTCATATGCCTGATCCTGGTGCTCTTCAAGGAAAAGATCAGGATCGTCGATTGGGTTTTCGCAGCCGTTTATCTGGCAGGCATCGCTTTGAGCGGCAGTCGTACGGTTATCGTGCTCACGGCACTTACGGCGATAGTCTTCATTGCATGGGTCAATGACAAAAAGATCAAGATCATCGCAGCAGCGGCTTTCGTACTGGTCGCGGCCGCAGCTGGCATATACCTGTTCAACAAGCTGTCGTCACTTACCAACGGCAGTACTTTCTACGGAAGATTTCTTTACTTCATCGATGCCATGCCGGTGATCTTAAAGCACCCGTTCGGCCTCGGTTACTATGGTTACTACTACACGCAGGGGTCGTTCCAGACGGGCGTGTACAGCGTCATACACATCCATAACGACCTGCTGCAGATCCTTCTGGACGTCGGCTGGATCCCCGCAGCCGCAGGCTGCGTCATGATGGTCAAGGCGTTCATGAAGGCGGAGTTCCAGTACAAGGTGATAATGCTGATGACGGTGCTCCACCTGCTGTTCGACTTCGACATGCAGTTCGTATCGATGTCGGTGATCCTCCTTGCTGTTGTCATCAGGTCCTCGGACTCGAAAACAAAGACGCTCAAGCTCTCCTACAAGACGTCGCTCGCATCGCTGGCCGCCGTATCGGTCGTGCTCGCCGGCGTGTCAGTATATTTCGGACTTGCTTCGTTCTTCAATTACCTCAACAGGTTTGATACGGCTGCAAAGATCTATCCGGCCTACACCGAAGCACAGAAGATGAATCTCGTCAACGCGCAGACCGATGAGGAGATGGATGCTGTTGCCGGCTCGATCCTGAAGCATAATCCAAATTACCCGCTTGCCAACAACGCGAAAGCAAGGCTCGCATTTTCATCGGGTGACATCCTTTCCATGATGGACTACAAGGAAAAGTGCATCAGCTACGACAAGTACTCTCTGCAGGAATACCTTGATTATCTCGACATGCTGACTTATGCGATCTCGATGTATGTCCAGATCGAAGACTATGACAGTGCCAAATACTGCATCAGCAGGTGCCTTTCCATCAGGAACGACTTAAAGCGCGTCGAGGCGGGAACTTCCGAACTCGGGCGCATGATCGACGACAAGCCGGAACTCGAGCTCCCGGCCGAATATGCCGATTACATTGACATGCTGCAGAGCATGATGGGTACCTGATTAATATACAAACTCCGCTTAAAATATTGGAAACTTCTGCACTCTGCAAACCGCACAGAGTGTCAAATTTCTGATACAATTTAGGAACCAATTGAATTTTAAGGGAGGCATTTCTATGCGTAAATCAGGAAAACTCATAGGCGCGTTGATGGCGGTTATCTTGGTGATAACATCATTCTCATCGATGGTTGCCGCGTCACCGTCAATCTTGAAAAAGGACAGCAATTCTAACTTCGATTACGTCTTGTATGACGGAGGAAAACTTGTGGTCACCTGTAAAGAGCCGATCGTCAAGCTTGAAGAAATCGATGAAGAGTACAGGTCCATGATCGATACGATCGAATGTGATATCTCGGCAGTTGCAGGATATGGTTACCTGGAATTCGACGGGGCAAATTGTCCTGCTTATTCGATCACCTTTGAGGGTGGAGAGAACAAAGAATTTTCGTGGATATATATTTATGATCTTCCGGAAGCAACCACAATAAATCTTCCGGAAGGAGCGACTTTCCACTCTGTCGATCTTGAAAATCTCAAGATCAACTCGCTTTCTTTCCTTCAGTTTGCTGAGGCTAAATTCCTGGATATCTTAGATTGTAAGTATCTGGTTGATATCCATATTCCGGTTCCGATAGAGTTGGTAGATATCAATGCCTGCCCTAATCTCGAAAGGATTACAGCCAATGATCCTTTGGCTGTCCTCAGGCTTTTGGAAGTACCTGATACGCTTGAGCTCCATCTCCCTTCAACTATGAAGGAATTAGTCTGGTACGGCTACGGCGCAACGACAATTGAAGCGCCGAACTATGAAAAGGTCTGTATAATGAGCGCCCAGCTTGAGACAGTCACATTTGAATCCGGAAGGACAAAGATCGGCGGCGGTATGTTCCTTAAGTGCACTGCACTCAAAGAAGTTGACATTCCCGAAACAGTCACAAAGATCCAGTACAGCGCATTCCGGGACTGCTCGAGCCTGAAGGAAGTATCGATCCCAAAGAGTGTTACTTCGATCACGGTAGATGCGTTTAAGGGATGCAGTTCGCTTACGGATGTTTATTTCGGCGGCTCAAAAGCACAGTGGGAAAAGATCGAGGTTCCTGCAGTAGATCCCGAAGAGGATACAAATGTATATTCGATCAAGGATGTTTTCGGTGCAGGCGTAACGATCCATTTCGCAGTTCAGCCCGGCTGGTTTAAGGAAGACGGCAAGTGGTTCTATCTTGATGAAGACTGTGAAGCCGTTGTATCCGATTGGGTCAAGGACGGCGGCAGATGGTATTACCTTGATGAAAACGGCGTGATGGTCACCGGCTGGAAGAAGATCGAAGGCAAGTGGTATTACTTCGACACGACATCCGGCGCCATGAAGACAGGCTGGGTTCAGGATGGCGGCTCCTGGTATTATCTTAAGTCCAACGGCGAGATGGCCACAGGCTGGATCCAGGATGGCGGCAAGTGGTACTATCTTAAGTCCAACGGCGTCATGTATACCGGCTGGCTCAAAGACGGCGGCTCCTGGTATTACCTTAAGTCCAATGGCGAGATGGCCACAGGCTGGATCCAGGATGGCGGCAAATGGTACTATCTCAGGTCGAACGGCACGATGTATACAGGCTGGCTCAAGGACGGCGGAAAGTGGTATTACCTGTATCCTTCAACCGGTGCGATGGCATGCTCCACGAGCGTTGAGATCGACGGAAAGGTATATAACTTCAACGCGAGCGGCGTCTGCACAAATCCGTAAACTTCATCCGGACATCGTTTGTAAATAACAGTAACTATGAAGGGGGTTGTCTCAAGATCATGAGGCAGCCCCTTTTGTCAGTGATCAGGACCATAAATTGCAGGCTGGTATAAATGCGCTCAATCCATACCGGAACAGACGTGATTTGTAATATTACGGACGGGTATTAAAACCCCAATAAAATCAAAACCATGATACAATTTAAGGACTATTTTATTAGGGAGGTAGGTTTATGAGAACTTTCAAAAGACTTCTCGGTTCTGTCCTGGCAGTCATCCTGGTCCTTACGACGTTTTCCTCGATGGCCCTGGCGGACAGTGACCTGGAAGATTCGGGTAGTAAGATAGGTTATGACTATGAGTTCTACTCGGACGGCAGACTGTACATTAATTGCACAGACAGCAGTATGGTAGACCTTAGGCTGCTCAGCCCGGAAGTCCTTTACGGAGCTTCTGAAGTAATAATCGATGTTTCTGATGCGGTACAGCAGTATGGGGTCACGAGTTTTACTTTTTATGGAGACACCACGTACCTGTTGGCAGGAAACGCAAGGATAGTCGGGCGCAGTTATTATTACATTCAGAAATTATATTTTATTGATTTCAAGAATGTGGATAATCCGACTTTCACTTCGGGCATGCATGTCAATGAACTCTGGTTCAAGAACGTCGGATTATCAAATGTTGATTTTCTGGAAGATCTTAACGTTAACCGTCTCCTGTTCAGGGATTGCGACAGTCTGGCAAAGGCTTCAATGCCCAACGGCCTCGAAAATGTTGTTTTCCAGGAATGCGACGGCCTTAAGACAGTAAGTATCGGCACGGGCAACACAAAGGCCTACTTCCCGGAATGCAAAAATCTCACGAGCGTAACTTATTCCAGTTATGGCAGCACGGTTACGGCGATCGAGTACAGCGCGTTTGAAAAAGACTACTCACTCAAGTCGATCACGGTTCCGTCAACGGTTCAGAGCATCGACAGGTTTGCATTCCTGTATTCAGGCTTGAAGAGCATATCGCTTCCTTCAGGCGTTACAACGATCGAGTACGGTGCATTCATGGGAACAGATATCTCGAATATCAATCTCCCTAATGCACTCAAGACCATTGGGGCATGTGCATTCCTCGGAACAGAACTTCAGTCGGTCACTGTACCTTCCGGAGTTACTTCAATCGAGTATGCTACTTTCGCAAGATGCTATCAGCTTTCATCTGCGACCCTTCCTTCAACAATGACGAACATCGGTTCACGTGCTTTCCAGGAGACGGCGATCAAAGAGTTCACCATCCCCGAGAAGGTAACGCTCATCCGTGACAAGGTTTTCTATTACAGCTCACTCGAGACACTTTATATGTCTGCAGGCGTAACAAAGGTTGTTGACAGCGCTTTCGCTTACAGCAAACTCAAGGATGTTTATTTCGCAGGCACAAAGGCACAGTTCGAGAGCATCAAGGTTGTTGACAAGGACATGAATGCTTCTTCCAAGTCTTTGAAGGAAGTATTCTGCAACGCAACTATCCACTACGGCACAAAGTCCGGCTGGGTACAGGATTCCGGCAAGTGGTATTACTACAACGACTCCGGCGAAATGCAGAAGTCCAAGTGGATCGATGACGGCGGCAAGTGGTATTACGTCGGCGCAACAGGCGAGATGGCAACAGACTGGCAGAACATCGGCGGCAAGTGGTATTACCTGGATCCCTCATCCGGCGCTATGAAGACCGGCTGGCTCCAGATCGGAAACAAGTGGTATTACCTCGACAAGACATCGGGCGCAATGCTCACGGACTGGCAGAAGATCGACGGCAAGTGGTATTACTTTGACGCAACATCCGGTGCCATGAAGACCGGCTGGCTCAGAGACGGAAACAAGTGGTACTTCTTCAAGTCCAACGGCGAGATGGCAACAGGCTGGACCAAGGAAGGCGGCAAATGGTACCTCTTCGATTCATCCGGCGCGATGAAGACCGGCTGGGCACAGGACGGCGGCAAGTGGTATTACTTGGATCCCGATTCCGGTGCTATGAAGACCGGCTGGCTCCAGATCGGCAGCAAGTGGTATTATCTTGAACCTTCATCCGGAGTCATGGTAACAGGATCGAAGACCATAAACGGAAAGACTTATAACTTCGATTCCAACGGCGTTTGCACAAATCCGTAAACTATCCGGATAACGCTTCAAAGCAAAACAATTAATAGGGGTGTCTCAAAGTGAACTGTCACTTTTGGGACACCCCTTTTGTCAGTTCCTTTCTTTTCTGATACGGTTTTCGAAAATCAGGCTGAAAGAACTGATGCTGCAAAACGGGATGAGTCATTGCAATTATCTTATCCGCATGTAAAACTATATTTACAAATTCTATTTCTCAAGGGGGATGACAATGAAGATCAGCAGATTGTTTGTGACAGGGGCGACCCTCGCTGTTACTATGGCGCTTGCGGGCGGAGTGGTCCTGGCGAACGACGAAGAAGAGATCAAAGTCAAAGACCTTGTTTTCGGAGAAGTCGCTCATGTGGTTCTTGACTCTGAAAGCCAGGCTAATGAAGTATACAGATTTATTCCTAAAGCATCCGGAAAGTACGTCATCTCTGTCGATGATTACGATGATGGCATTGACGATGTTCTTGTTATGATCGCGGATCCGGAAAAAATGGAAGAAGAAGACTACATGGATTATATCTGTCCGGAATTCGGTACAGAACTGTTCATGGAGGTTAATCTCGAAAAGGACAAGGCTTACGCCATTTATGCCGGCAAAGACGGTGTTTTAACCGCTGCCGATTATACATTTTCCATCAATGGTTTTTCAGGTGAAGGAAACCCCTTGAGCAAAGGCTGGTGGGAGAATGAAGACGGCTGGCTCTACAACGATGAAGAAGGCAATCCTGTTATATCGGATTGGGCCAAGATCGGCGGCAGATGGTATTTCTTCGACAATATTGGCATCATGCAGACAGGCTGGTTCTATTTCGGCGGACACAATTATTATCTGAAGAGCAACGGTGCGATGGCCACCGGGTGGCTTGAGATCGAAGGCAGATGGTTCTACTTTGATGTGAGCGGCATCATGGCAGAGGGCTGGAAGCAGATCAGCGGAAAGTGGTATTATTTCGATCCCGTTGAGGGCATGAAGTCCGGTGAATACTTTATAGACTCCAACCACAAGAGATATTATTTTAAGCCGTCAGGAGAAATGGCCAAGGGCTGGCTTGAGATCGCAGTCGGGATCAACAGTTACTGGCATTACTTCTTCTCCGACGGATCCGAGGCTCACGGCTGGAATCAGATTGGCGGCCAGTGGTATTTCTTCGACAAGAATTACGGACAGATGCGTACCGGCTGGCTCGAAGATAACGATAAGCTTTACTACATGAAGTCTTCCGGCGCGATGATGACCGGATGGTTTAATGAGTACGAGTACTGGTATTATTTCCAGTCTTCGGGCGCTGCAGCTACCGGATGGACGCAGATCGGCGGCAAGTGGTATTGCTTTAGCAAGAGTTCCGGCATAATGGAAACCGGATGGCATACTGAAGTCTCAGGCGGCAAACTTATATATTATTACCTGAAGGATTCCGGCGAGATGGTAAAAGGCTGGTACAAGATACAAGGCAAATGGTATTACTTTGAGTCATCTGGTCTGATGGTTACCGGCACGAAGAAGATCGGCGGAAAGACGTATGAATTCTACGATGACGGAATCTGCAAGAATCCGTAACGGTAAAGACTGAATCAGTTTGATCTTTGGCGGGCTGTCTCTCAAGTCGGAGGCAGCCCGTTGTCCTGGCCGCCGGAACATCTGTCCCGATCCGTAAAAATGTCCTCAAAGTACCACAAATTTACATTTCATTTACGGCTTAACACCTTACAAACCTATTGATTAGATTATAAAATAAGAACATCTTTATTTTTTGGGGAGGCGCCGGTATGCAATTAGGAAAGAAACTGCTCTCACTCTTAACGGCTGCGGTCATCGCGGTCACACCCGTGGCAGGAATCGCCAGCAACGTTCATGCATCAGACAATCTGGCTGCAAGCAATTATGAACTGTCAGAGGTTAAATCCGCAAGGATAAAGCTTAGTAATGCGGCGCCCGCTGCCACCGACAGGGCTTTCTGGAAGAGCATGTCGAGCGACTACTATTATAAGCAGATGACATCTTCCGAGAAGACACTTTACAGCAGGATCAACGACGCCTGCATGAATGTCCTCGTAGGCAGTTCTGACCTCACCCAATTTGACGTTGACTGCTCGGGCCTCTCCTTTACGCAGGCAGAAGCAAAGAAAGTCCTTTATCTTTACGAGATATCCAACCCGCAGATCTTCTTCCTGAGCCTGCAGTTCGGATATTATATGGATTCGAGCAACAAGTATGTGACCAAGCTGGTCTTATACCTTGACGAGAATTTCGTCTATGCATCTAAGAGAAACAGCGCCAGAGACACGATCAGGCTCACCGTCTACGATTACATGAGTGCGGTTTCCCAGTATTCCCTGATCGAGAATAAGGAATATGCTCTTGCTTATCTCATGTGCTACAACATCGACTACGATACGAGTGCGCCCTACAATCAGTCGATCTACAGCGCCTGCCTCAAGAAAACGGTATGCGCCGGATACATGTCCCTTTTCGGAGCCGTAATGAATGCGTTGGGATTCGAATGCGCACCTGTAGTCAGTGAGGACCATGCATGGAATATCGTCAAGCTGCACGGCTATTGGTACTATATCGACGTTACGAACATGGATCAGTCCTTCGGTCTGTACTACTATTACTACAACAATAACGTTCCGACCGAGACGGTCCTTGATTACTGCAAGAGTTATCTCCCTAGCATCAAGTATGACGATATCGGAAGCGACTACAGCTATTCGCTGAGGTATTTCCTTTCGAACAACATCCTTTATTTCATCGTAAACGACAATTCGTCTTCCTACATTGCAACTCCCGCATATGCGCTCGGTGATTTCTCATCGATACCTTCGACTGTCACATACAAATCAACAACATATACCGTCAGCTATTCTTCCGAGTGCTACAAGGGCTGGCGCAAGATGGGCACGGATTGGATCTACTACAATCCGTCCGGAATCATCCTTACAGGCTGGACAAAGATCTCGGGCGACTGGTATTTCCTTGACAAGGCTTCAGGCGCCATGAAGACCGGCTGGTTAGAAGATGAAGGCAAGTGGTATTACTTCACACCGTCCACGGGCGTTATGGTCCGCGGCTGGAAGCAGATCAACAATAAGTGGTTCTTCTTCGATGCTGACGGCTCCATGGTAACCGGATGGAAGTACACAGGCGGAGCTTACTATTACTTCAACACCGACGGCTCAATGGTTACAGGCTGGAAGGGCATCGGCGGCAAGTGGTATCTGTTCAGCAGCGATGGCATAATGCAGACCGGCTGGCAGAAGGATGGCAGCAAGTGGTATTACTTCAACACCGACGGCTCAATGGTCACGGGCTGGAAGTTCACGGGCGGTTATTACTATTACTTCAACACCGACGGCTCAATGGTTACAGGCTGGAAGGGCATCGGCGGCAAGTGGTATTACTTCGAGAACGACGGATCCATGGCAAAGGGTTGGAAGAAGATCAGCGGTTCCTGGTACTACCTCAACCAGGGCGGCGACATGAAGACCGGATGGCTTAAGACCGGCGGCAAGTGGTATTACTTCGCAAGCGACGGCAAGATGGTCACCGGCAAGCAGACTATCGGAGGCAAAGTCTATAACTTCGGTTCCGACGGAGTCTGGGACGGAAAGGAATAATTACGGCATAATCCGATCCTTCCGGTAAACGGTCAACATTCGAAAACATAAAGGAGGTATGGATATGAAAGCAACGAAAAAAGTTGTGACATTCCTATCGGCTTTGACGATCCTTGCCGCACCCGCGGCAGGTCTGTGCAACAACGTCTATGCCTCCGAAGATGTTTTCGATGGGAC
The DNA here is from genome assembly GCA_947167045.1 of uncultured Clostridia bacterium. GTDB lineage: Bacteria > Bacillota > Clostridia > Saccharofermentanales > Saccharofermentanaceae > Saccharofermentans. The sequence goes on along the minus strand of CAMVGO010000012.1, from coordinate 28,304 downwards.
CGGGGATATCCCCGTAACTTTATATACGGACCCGACACCGGGCGATGCCGCGGAGGAAGCCTACTGGAGAGGCATGTCGTGCGACTTCTATTACGATCAGTTTAATTCGTCGCAGAAGGCTCTCTATGATGCGCTCGACAAAGCCAGCATGTACTATCTGATCAACGACGTGGATACCGGCAGAGGCGTCTACGTGGATGTGTCAGACATAAGCATCAAGGATGACGATGCATACAACATCATGGTCATCTTCAAGTTCGCCAACCCCCAGTATTTTTTCTACGATGCCAGTTCATGGTGGTGGCGCAACGGTGATGGCGGAACGCTCAGCGGCATAGAGCTGGCTGTTATCTCCGAGATGCAGACAGGCACGAAAAGAGCATCCGCGAAGGCAAAGATAAAGAGTGTCATTAATGAATATGTGGCTGCGGCTTCGAAAGGTTCACGTCCCGAGGATAAGGAAAACATCGTTTACAGGCGCATGTGCGAAAAGATCGCTTACGACTACGATCACGAATCCGCATACGACCAGTCACTGTACGGCGGCGTGCTGGGACTGACTGTCTGCACGGGTTACATGAAGACCTTTGAGGCGGTAATGAATCTCTGCGGGCTGGAATGCTCATTCGTCGAGAACGGTTCGCACGCATGGAATATCTTCAAGATTCACGGCTACTGGTACTATGTCGACGTTACCTGGGCTGACCAGTCGTGGGGTGTGGCATATAAGTACTACAACACGGACACGCCTTCCGAAAAGGTCGGCAGCAGGTATACTTCATATCTTCCGTCCATCAAGTATGACTGTCTCGATCAGACTGATTACAACAAGTATTCGAGCAGATATGTCACCGTCGGAGGCACGACGTATTTCATCGTCAGCGACCTCTCATCCGCAGGTCTCAAAGCTTGCGCCGTATACGGATCGACAACTTCTCTGCCTTCGAAGATCACATACAACGGCAAGGAATATTCCGTCATAGGCGCTGCTGCCGGTACGGCAGGATGGAAAAGGAGCGGCGGCAGCTGGTACTACGTCAACAGCGTAGGCATAACCCTTACAGGCTGGCAGAAGATCAAGGATGACTGGTATTACTTTGATCCCATATCAGGTCTCATGAAGACCGGATGGCTCGCAGACGGCGGCAAGTGGTATTACCTTGATCCCGATAGCGGCGCAATGGCCAGGAGCTGGAAGCAGATAAACAACAAGTGGTATTACTTCACCGATGACGGCGCCATGGTAACCGGCTGGAAGTTCTCCGGCGGATACTATTACTATTTCGACAGCGAAGGCGCGATGGTCAGGGGCTGGAAGCAGGTCAGCGGCAAGTGGTATTTCTTCAATGACGAAGGTGCCATGCAGACCGGCTGGAAGTTCTCGGGCGGCAGGTACTACTATCTCGGCTCAGACGGAGCCATGGTCACGGGATGGAAGTCCGTAAATGGCAAGTGGTACTACTTCAACACGGACGGAACCATGGCGACAGGCTGGAAGAGCGTAAACGGCAAATGGTACTATCTCGGCTCTGACGGAGCAATGGTCACCGGCTGGAAACAGCTCGGCGGCAAATGGTATTACCTGAACACTGACGGTTCGATGGTGACGGGAAAGAAGAACATAGGCGGTAAGGTCTATAATTTCGGTTCCGACGGAGTCTGGGACGGGAAGTAAAGCCGTCAGATAAATCCCCTGGCCCCCATTAAAATAAGGCACCTGATGCGGATTAGGTGTTATGATAATAGAACGGATAGATTTTTGGAAAAGGAGAAGTGTCAGATGAGTATAACTAAAAAGATCCTGTCGTTCGGTATTACGCTGGCGATCGCCGCAGCTCCCGTGGCAGGGGCGGGCGTCAATGTTTTTGCAGCAGGTTTTGACGGCGCCGGTGCCGGACTTGCGAAGGATAATCCGGTCAAGATAGAGATAAGCGCCGCGCCGGCTTCGGCTTCCGAAGAGGAAAAGTTCTGGAGCGCGATGGGAACCGATTATTACTACAACCAGTTCACTGCTGACGAGAAGAAGGTCTATGATGCCCTCGACGAGTTCTATATGTATTATCTCCTGAACGATGTCGACATCGACGATCTGTATCTCGACATCAGCGACAGTCCTCTCGATTTTGATGAAGCCAACAAAGTAAGGATCATCTTTGCGTATTCCAATCCGCAGTATTTCTTCCTGAACCTGCAGGGCGACTGGCTCTTCTATCACCATGACCAGGTAGTCTACGGCATGCAGATCGGTTATTACGACGACTTCTATTCCGGTTCTGACAGAGCAGAGGCGAAGGCTAAGGTAAAGAGCGTCATGAAGGAATACATAAGTGCCGTTTCCGCTGTTTCGAGACCTGAAGAAAAAGCGAAAGTTGCGCATGACATGATGTGCGAGAAGATCTATTACGATTACGGTCCGCTCGATCAGTCCATCTACAGTTCCATCAGCGGAGTAACCGTATGCACCGGTTACATGAAGCTCTTTGCCGCCATCATGAATTCATGCGGCGTCGAGTGCTCCGTCGTCGAGAACGGTGATCACGCGTGGAACTATATCAATTTCCACGGCTTCTGGTATTACCTTGACGTTACCTGGGACGATTATTCCACCGGTTACTACTACAGATACTACAGTTCGGGAACTCCTTCTGAAGATGTCGGCGAAAGATATGCTCCTTATATGCCCACGAGCTTCGGTTACGATATCCTCGAGGAAGATTTTAATTATACGAGCAGATACGTGACGGTAGGCAGCACGACATACTTTATCGTCAACGATCTGGAAACCACCGGAAGGAAAGTTGTTCCCGTCTACGGTTCGACATCCTCGCTGCCTTCGAGCATCTCATACGGGGGCTATACTTATGAGGTCATAAGCTCTTCATCTTCTTCCGGGCTTAAGGCAGGATGGAACAAGTCCGGCAACGACTGGTATTACTGCAGCAGTTCGGGCGTCGCCCTCACAGGCTGGCAGAAGATCAGTAACGTCTGGTACTATCTTGATCCCTCTTCAGGCGTAATGAAGACGGGCTGGCAGCAGATCGGCGGCAAGTGGTATTACCTGACACCTTCCTCAGGCGCAATGGTCACCGGATGGAAGCAGATAGGAGGCAAGTGGTATTACTTTAACGACGAGGGCGTAATGGCTGAAGGCTGGAAGTTCTCGGGCGGCAAATACTATTACCTCGGTAATGACGGCGCAATGGTCACCGGCTGGAAGGCAGTAAGCGGCAAGTGGTATTACTTCAATAACGACGGCACGATGGCAACAGGCTGGAAGTATTCCGGCGGCAAGTACTATCTGCTCGGCAATGACGGCGCCATGGTAACCGGATGGACGCAGAACAGCGGCAAGTGGTACTACTTCAACACCGACGGTACGATGGCAACAGGCTGGAAGGCAGTAAGCGGCAAGTGGTATTACCTCGGCACCGACGGCATCATGGTAACAGGCTGGAAGCAGATCAGCGGAAAGTGGTACTACCTGAACAGCGACGGATCCATGGTCACCGGCAAGAAGACCATCGGAGGCAAGACATATAACTTCGGTTCCGACGGAGTCTGGGACGGCAAGTGATAAGACCGGATAATTAAATAAACGCAAGGGACGCACCTGATGCCGATACGGCTTTCGGGTGCGTTCTTTTTCCGCCGTGTGACAGTGGTGCCAAACACCTTGTGAAATCTGAAAAACGAGGCAGTGGTTTGAGTGCTTGTCCTTTATCCGGCGCATGTCCGTGTGTTATCATAATCCATACCGTTTTAATTGCGGTATTTGTTGTGAGAAACGATTCCATTTTATTCAAGGGGGTATCCGTATGCGTTTAGGTAAGAAGATAGTATCGGCGCTGGCTGCGATTACTTTCATGATCGCTCCGGTGTCAGCTCTTCACGGCAATGTCGAAGCGGCTTCAGCAGAGGAGCAGTACTGGCGCAGCATGTCTACTGATTTCTATTACAAGCAGATGAGTGCTGATGAGAAGAAACTCTACGACAAGCTCGATGAGAAGTGCATGAAGATCCTGTTGCTCGAGACGGATGATATCACGGTCGAAGTCAAAGATCTCTTCGGCAGCGATATCTCGATAGTTGACGATGACGACTTAGGCTGCAACATTCCGGATCTGTTTATCCGTTCCAATCCTCAGTATTTCTTCCTTAGCGGAGGTTCGTCTACAAGTTCCAAATTGAACAATCCCAAAGTTTATGCAAACGGTGACGGAAAGAACTATCTGGATAAAGTCACGCTGAGAGTTTTTTCGCTCATGCAGACAAAATCGGAGATTGCCGATGCAAAGGCCAAATTTAAGAGTGCGATAGCCGACTATGTTAAGGAAGCTGCAAAAGTTGGCCTGCCTGAACAGAAGGAACATGCGGTTGCCGAACTGATAATGAAAAACGTCAGTTCTAATTATAGTAATTTCTGCGCTTCCGCATATGGTCCATTAGTTGATAAAAAAGCTGATTCAGCCGGTTATTCCATGCTGTTCATGGCAGTCATGAACATGTGCGGCAATGACTGCGCAAGTGTTTACGGCATCGGTTACAGTTACAATGTCATCAACATTCACGGCTTCTGGTACAACGTCAACATGTCCAAGCTGGATAATTCGAGCACGCAATACTATAACTACAACCGCGGTTCGGGTGATAATTTCTTGCCGTTTAAGAGTTATAAGGCATGGGTTCCTGACACTCCTTACGATTATAAAGATACGGCCTCTTACATAAGCTGGTATATAGACTATGACAATGTCACATACTTTATCTGCAATGGATATGAGACTGAAGGTGCCGGATATACTGCTGTTGCAGTATGCGGTACTACTTCGACTGTTCTCTCGACACTGCCTTTTATGGGCTGCAATTATAAGGTCATTACTTCTTCCCTCAGAGGCTGGCAGTACGAGCAAGGAGCATGGCGCTTCTACAACAACGGCGGCATCATGCAGACGGGCTGGTATAAGATCGGCGGCAAGTGGTATTTCTTCAATGACGGCGGCGAAATGTCAACAGGCTGGCTCCAGACCGGCGGTAAGTGGTACTACATGGGTACTGACGGCGCCATGCAGACCGGCTGGAAGCAGATCAGCGGCAAGTGGTATCTGCTTACTTCTGACGGCATCACAACAGGCTGGAAGAAGGAAGGCGGCAAGTGGTACTTCTTCGATTCTTCCGGAGCTATGGCAACCGGTTGGAAATCCACAGGCGGCAAATGGTATTACTTCAACTCTGACGGATCCATGGTAACAGGATGGAAGCAGATCAGCGGCAAGTGGTATCTGTTTAACAGCGACGGCTCCATGGTCACCGGCTGGAAATCCACAGGCGGCAAATGGTATTACTTCAATTCTGACGGCTCAATGGCCACCAGATGGAAGGGAATAAGCGGCAAGTGGTATTACCTCGGCACCGACGGCGCCATGGTAAAGGGCTGGCTGCAGTTAAGCGGCAAGTGGTATTACCTTGCAAACGACGGTTCCATGGTCACCGGCAAGCAGACTATCGGAAGCAAGGTCTATAACTTCGGTTCCGACGGAGTCTGGGACGGCAAGTGATAAAGGTATAGTTTCCGTTCCCGGCAAATTTCCGGAAAGCTATGTGATTTTGATATGAGGGACGCACCCGATGCCGATTTGGCACGCGGGTGCGTTTTTTCGGGAATATCTCATAATAATTTATTTGACTAATGTCAAATGGCTTTAAGATGTGAGATAATCTACATATCTATCTTTTAATAAAGGAGAGGACAAATGAGAAGAACAATTACTAAAGTACTGTCAGTAATGGTCATCGTTGTTATGGCAATGTTCTGTTTCACGGGATGTATCAGATTCCGTACGACGGTCGGCTTTAAGAACAACGGCAAGGCTGATCTCTCGGTCATCTATGCGTACATGGAAGATATCTATGCTGATATCGAAGATGATATGGATGAGACAGTGGAATTATTTGAGGATGCCGGCTGGGAAACCAAGGATTATAAGAAGAACGGCTATCAGGGTTATGAATTCACTCTTAGTGATGTAAAGGTTGATGATCTTGAGGAGGTCTTCACTTCAGAGGCTTTCGAGTACATGGAACTCGATGATTTCACGATCACCAAGGATGGTTCAAACTATACGATCGAGTGGGTTACAAATGCTGGCTCTGATCTTGAAGAGGAAGACGTCTCATCTTCCGATCTCGATGAATACAACGGATTCATGGAAGTAGTCATGGAGTTCCCTAACGGAACGATCGACAACAACGCTACAAAGGTTTCCAAGGACGGCAATACGCTTACCTGGGATCTTACTGAAGAAGATGAGATCGAAGTTACATTCTCTCTCGTAAACGTCGGCCTGATCGTCGGCATCGTTGTCGGAGTTGTTGCTTTTCTTATTGTTGCAGCTGTAGCTGTAGTAGTTATCCTCGTAGTTCTTAAGAAAAAGAAGAATAAGAAGCCGGCTGAGCCCGTTGCAGCTCCCGTTGCACCCGCAGCAGCACCTGTTTCCGATCCTTCAGCTTACATGCCCCCTGTAGCAGCTCCTGTAGCGGCACCCGTTGCAGCACCCGTTGCTCCTGTTGCCGAGGCAGTTCCCGTAGCACCTGTTGCAGCACCTGTAGCAGATCCTATTGCAGCTCCTGTTGTTGAGGCTCCCGCAGCACCTGCTCCCGTTGAGCCCGTTGCACCGGTCGTAGAGCCCGCAGCACCTGCGGTTGAGCCTGCAGCTCCTGTAGTTGAACCTGCACCTGTTGTTGAGGCAGCTCCCGTAGAGCCTGTCGCTCCGGTAGTTGAGCCTGCACCTGTAGAGCCCGCTCCCGTTGCTGAACCCGTTGCACCTGTTGCAGAGCCTGTTGCTCCTGTAGTTGAGCCCGTAGCTCCCGTTGCAGAGCCCGTTGCTGAACCTGCACCGGTAGTAGAGGCAGCTCCTGTCGTTGAAGCACCTGCTGCACCTGTTGCAGAACCCGCTCCTGTTGTTGAAGCAGCTCCCGTTGCACCTGTAGAAGCAGCACCCGTAGTCGAAGCACCCGCTGAGCCTGCACCCGCAGCAGAAGCACCTGTTGCAGAGTCTTCATCTCTTGCAGGAAAGTTCTGTCCCGGATGCGGATACGGCCGTCCCGACGGTAAGCCGTTGAACAACTTCTGCCCTAAGTGCGGATATAAGATCAAATAATCTAAGTTAAACACTGACTTAACCGGAGGCTGTCCTGCTTGGGCAGCCTCTGTTGTTTTATTGCTGTAATCGCGTTTAGTTATACTTAACTCGTAGTTTAGGCAAATTATACAATTCAACCATACAGGGGCTTTTCGGTTTGTTAATTCTGTATATCCGGTGAATATAGACGGAAAAACCGGCGAGTCATAAAATCAAAAACGGAATTTTTCAAGGGAGGAAAAAGAACATGAAAAAGAAAATTATCGCATTGGCTTTAGCCGGTTTGATCGGTTTAACAGCCTGCAACAACACAAATAAGGCAGGATCAGGTTCCGGTTCCGATTCCAGGGCAACAAAGGCAGAGCCTTCGGAAACAACAACAGAAGCAGCAATAGAAGCAGCATCCGGTGAAGATGACACAGAAGCTTTCATGAGACAGTCACACTATCTGCTGGACACGATCGACTCTGCTGAGATCAACAAGTTCGTTGATGCTCTTTATGCAGGTAAGCCTGCGCTTGGAGAAACTCCCGGAGATATCGTCAAGAGAGTAACCGATACTCTTGATTTTCCGGGCAACGGCATCGGCCTTTGGAGCAACGGCGGACTTATCTGCCTTGAACTCTGCAATACGTCCGAGATGGATAATGACGGTCCCTGGGTAAACGGCCGTGATAACGTCTGCAAGATCAATTGGAACGGATATAAATTCAATGACGATTTCAGCGTTTTATCAAAGGAAGATCCCATTATCGTTGCTAATTCCGAAGCTTATGTAAATAAGAAAACACCGGGAAGCGTTATGGTCGAATTCCATATTTTCGATGAAGCAAGAGCAAACGAAGTATATGAGATCCTTGTAGAGCGCATGAACAAAGATCATGTCGGTGTTACCTGCGAAGAGGGCAAAGATGGGAAATGGAAAACATATACCGCATATGATCCTGATACAGACGGAAAGAAGATCAGATATGCCGAGATCTTGATGGGATACGATGAAGACGGGATTGGCTGCTACATCATTCAGTATTGCGTACGTTTTGAGCCACTTGAAGGAGCTGAAACAGCTGAGACTGAAGCAGTTGAATCTTCTGAAGCAACCGTTGCGGCAGATGAATCTGTTGCAGAAGCAGATGAGACTGCAGCTGAAACATCTCAGGAAACTGATGCAGAGACCTGACAGGTTGATTTCTCAACACAATAAAAGGGAGACCTCCAGGCCCAATAGCGACCTGGATATCATTTTTGAAGAACGGACACGAAAAACAGAGCGGCCGTGAAGCCGCTCCCAGGAAAGGTATCAGAGTATCTTATGCAGAATGTCCCTGACTTCGTCCGCGCTTATGTCGGCGATGCCGAAATCCTTTTCGCGGTAGTTCCACAGAGCTGAACCGATGTTGTACTTATGGAAGGCACTGTGGATGTCGGCGAGCCACCTTAAGGTATCCTCACGTGCTGCCAGGTCGATGACGCCGTGCTCGCCGCAGTAGAGCGGGACATCGTCAGCTGCTGCTTTTGCGATCGCGGGAGCGAAGATGTCCTCAAAGAACGCGGGACCTATCTCGCTGATGCCCTCGTCGAATATGGCGCCGGCCAGATCTTTCGAAAGGTTTGAGCTTGCAGCCTGGTATTCCTTGAGAGTCTTCGGATAACCGATGCGGAAATCGTGGTCCATGTTGTCGACCCAGTATGCGCCCTGGTGCGTAAAGATCAGAGGCTCATAGCAGTGGAAGTTGTATACGATGTGATCGTCGACGGGGATGTCTATGAGATGAACTGTTCCGACGCTGTTGTAGCACACGCCGCCGATGATTAGATATGCATCGGGGAGTATGGCTCTCATGCGCGCGATGTATTTGCGCAAAAGGACGTTCCATGCGTCAGCGACTTCATGAAGGACGACTTCATTCAGGGGCTCGAAAGCCATCATGTCGGCATGATCTTTGAACCTGTCGGCGATCCTGTCCCAGAGTCTTAAGAATCTATCCTGGAGTTCCTCATCGTAGAAGAACTTCTTCTTGTCATCTTTTTTGAGAGGATCGAAAGAGTAACCGTAGCACTCGTGGACATCTACGATCATGTTGAGGTGATACTTCTCGCACCACTGTCTGCATGATTCGAGATACTGATAGCCGTCCTCACGGGGATTGCCTGCCTCATCTTCCAGAAGGATGTAGTCTACGGGAACGCGCACATGGTCGAAGCCGAAATCGGCGATCCTCTTTATGTCTTCTTCGGTAGTAAAGGTATCGAAATGTTCTTTGCTGTATTCATCGAACTGGGAGATCCATCCTCCGAGATTTATACCTTTTTGGAAGCCTTTAAATTCACGCATAACCTTTACCATCCTAGCCGGCAATTTTTCATATGCACATTCTATATGAACAGAGCCTGTGTGGCAATCAGACAGGCGGGCGTTTTGAGCAGATAAATACAACTCCACGGAGCGTGGGTAACAATCGCAGGAGCCCTGTGATAACGTTGTAGCAAAGGGAGGTAAAAACCTTTGGACAGATATGTAACTGGAGCCGTGATAAGGAAGCTCCGCGAAGACAAAAAGATGACACAGGAAGAACTTGCGGCGAAGATCTTCGTCAGCAGCAAGGCAGTGAGCAAATGGGAGACGGGCCAGGGATTTCCTGACGTGACCCTGCTCGAACCTCTCGCAGAAGCGCTGGGCATCTCGGTGATCGAACTGCTCTCGGGTGAGGACATAAGGAACCTCAACCGTTCATCGAACATGACAAGGTGCAAGTTCTATGTCTGCCCGGTCTGCGGCAACGTGATAAACGCAACGGGCGGGGCGGTCGTGAGCTGCTGCGGCATAACGCTGCCGGCGCTTGAAGCCGAGCCTTGTGATGAGGAGCATCGGATAAAGGTTGAAACTGTGGAAGACGAATACTATGTAACGGTGGATCACCCCATGACCAAGGACCACTACATCTCATTCCTTGTGGCCGTGTCAGACGGGGGAGTGCAGTTGGTTAAGCTCTATCCGGAGGGTCCTTGTGAAACAAGGTTCCGCAAGTACTGCATTAGGAAGATGTATGCGTGCTGCAACAGACATGGGCTGTTTATGCTGAAAAATTAATTAAATCTTAATGAGAATACCCCAGTTTCGCGCGTGATTCATTACCCTTTGCCTAATATATTCATTACGAGGCTGCTTATGGGGATAGGCAGCCCCGTAAAAAATTTTGGGAGATGATAGGAATGATAACGATACCGTTTGTTTACACGGCAGCGGTCTATACAGTCATATATCTGCTCGTAAGGGCATTTGTATGTATACGCACCAAATGCATCGACAGGAAGCGCGAACTGGCACACAGCCTGATGTACTTTAATCTCTTGTTCATCATCTATCTCACGTTCTCGCCGCTGATATTGGATTTCGACAGGATCTTTGATTTCAGGATAAATCCGGTCCCGTTCGTATATCTGACTGATTATGACAACAGCACCAGCATGATCATGAACGTGTTCGGCAATATCCTTATGTTTGTTCCGACCGGCATCATACTGCCCGTGCTCTATAAGCGCCTGAACAGTTTCGCGAAGGTCGCCGGAACGGGATTTCTGATATCTCTGGCGATAGAGATAATGCAGCTTCCGTTCGCTTCGAGAACATCCGATGTGGATGACCTCATAATGAACACTCTGGGTGCGGTAACAGGATATGTGATCTACATAATCGCTTGCTATGCTTTTGGCTGGAAAAAGCGGTCTGCAACTGAGGTTTGCGATATATATGACATCGCGAAATAAAAGTCTGTGATCCGTCCGGAACGGACTGATAATATGCAGGACGATACCGCATGAAGAGCCGTCTTCCGTACAGGCAGGCGGCTCTTTGTGTTGTTACTGGCTTTTCTTTTTTATATAATTTTTTCCGAGTGAATTTTTAAAGGAAAAGTTTAATGGGGCGAAAATGAAGAGAAAAGAGAACACAGAACACCGCAATGAAGTCGAGAAGACACTGCTTGAATTAAGTGCAATGGAGCAGAAGGCGCTTTTCGGGAAGTATGAGGTTGACGAATACGGCCTTGATCCTGTTCAGGCGGCAGACCGTCTTGAAGAGTACGGAAGGAACATCATTGATTTCGGCAAAGAGAAGAACCTTGCCGTACGTATTAAGGATGCAATCATAAATCCGTTCAACATCGTGCTCCTCGTAGTTGCGTTGATCACATTCGTGACTGACGTTGTGCTCGCTGAAGAGCCGTCGTTCGCGACATTCATAATGCTTGTTGCTGTAATCATTATTTCCGCAACTATCTCATTTATTCAGGAAGAGAAATCCAACAACGCAGCCAAGAAGCTGCAGGGCATGATCACCACCAAGCTCGATGTCATCCGTAACGATGTCGAGATCGAGGTTGATATCGAAGAGTTAGTTCCGGGCGATATCGTTAAGCTCGCTTCAGGAGACATGATCCCCGGCGATGTAAGATTCATCGAGACGAAGGACCTCTTTATCGACCAGTCACAGCTCACGGGCGAATCGAATCCTGTAGAGAAGTTCACGACATCTGAGACAAATGTCGGCGTAACAGACCTCGCAAATATCGGATTCATGGGATCCAACATCGTATCGGGAAGTGCTAAGGCGATCATTCTTACGACCGGTGAGGACACATATTTCGGCAGCATGGCAAAGAGCCTCAACACTTATGAGGAGAAGAGCGCGTTCGAGAAGAACCTCGATTCCGTAAGCAAGCTCCTTATCCGCTTCATGCTGATCACGGTTCCGGTCATCTTCATTGCCAACTTCATCACCAAGGGCAAGGGCGGATGGCTCGAATCCCTCATGTTCGGCATCACGATCGCAGTAGGAATCATGCCGGAGATGCTGCCTGTCATCATGAACTCCTCACTTGCAAGGGGCGCTATAAACATGTCCCGCAAGAAGACTATCGTTAAGCGTCTTGGCGCCATCCAGACATTCGGCGAGATGGATGTCTTCTGTACAGATAAGACAGGTACGCTCACACAGGACGAGATCATCCTCGAGAAATACATGGACGTTCTTGGCCGTGAGGATAAGCGTATCTTAAGACACGCATTCCTCAACAGCTACTTCCAGACAGGTCTTAAGAACCTCATGGACGTTGCCATCATCAGCCGCGCAGAAAAGGAAGACTTAGGCTACCTTAAGGAAGCTTACGTAAGAGAAGACGAGATCCCGTTCGACTTCTCGCGCCGCCGCATGAGCGTCGTGCTCAAGGATAAGAACGGCAAGCGCCAGCTCATCACAAAGGGTGCGGTCGAAGAGATCCTTTCTATCTGCTCATATATCGAGATCGACGGTGAAGTTAAGGAAATAACTGATGATCTTATCGCGAATGCGAAAAAGATCGCCGAAGAAAACAACCTCGAAGGTATTCGTGTTATCGCGGTTGCCCAGAAGAATAACGTTCACGGCGTCGATGTCTTCGGCGTTCAGGACGAGAGCGAGATGGTACTTATCGGATTCGTCGGATTCTTAGATCCGCCGAAGGAATCTGCGGGCGAAGCCATCAACGCTTTGAGAAAGAACGGCGTACGTACGATAGTACTTACAGGCGACTCCGAAGGCGTTGCCATCAACATCTGCGGCAGACTCGGCTTCTCCACTGAGATATCACTTACAGGCGCCAAGATCGAAGCAATGACCGACGACGAGTTAAAGGAAGCATGCGAGAAGTGCGACATCTTCTCCAAGCTCTCGCCTTACCAGAAGCAGCGTGTAGTTAAGATGTTCCAGGCTAACGGCCACACCGTAGGCTACATGGGTGACGGCATCAATGACAGCTTGCCCTTAAAGCAGGCTGACATCGGTATCTCCGTTGACAACGCAGTTGATATCGCGAAAGAGGTTGCTGATATCATCCTCCTCGAAAAAGATCTCATGGTTTTGGACGAAGGCGTTGTAGAAGGCCGTTCCACGTTCGCGAACATGTCCAAGTATCTGAAGATGTCCGTTTCAGGCAACTTCGGTAACATGTTCTCGGTACTTATCGCGAGCATCTTCCTGCCGTTCCTTCCTATGCTTCCCGTGCATATCCTCGTGCAGAACCTCTTAAATGACTTCGCACAGCTCGGTATGCCTTTCGACCACGTTGAATCCAAGTACATCGAGAAGCCCAAGAAATGGGACCTCGGAGGCATCAAGGGCTTCATGGTATCGTTCGGACTTTTGAGTACCGTTCTGGACGTTTTGTGCTTCCTTGTACTGTGGTTCGTATTCGGATACAACAACCCTGATATGGCCGGCTACTTCCAGTGCGGCTGGTTCATGTTCGGCGTCATCTCACAGACGATGGTAATCCACACGATCAGAACACCCAAGCTCCCGTTCATCGGCGACAGGGCGTCTGTCCAGCTGACTCTGTCGACACTCGCGGTTATTGCGGTTACGCTGATAATCGGTTTTACCGGATTATCCACGCTTTTCGACCTCCCGACGATGCCTTTAAACTACATGCTCTGGCTCGCGATCCTCATGGTTGTCTACATGGTTTTCGCGCAGATCATGAAGGTTATCTATATCAAGAGACACAAGGACTGGTATTGATCCATGAAGTTATTCAGCTCCAAACCGAGAACATATTCGAAAGGCCAGAAGATCGTCAGCCGTATCCTGCTGATACTGCTCATCCTCGTGACTGCCGTTTTTGTCGGTGCAAGGCTGTTCTTCAGGATCCCCGTCCTCGAGTATTACTGGGCTTCCGACAAGGCATTCAAGATCCCCGGCCTTTCCGAAAACATGGTGCCGCAGGGACTTGATTATGTCGCTTCCGAAGGCATCGACCTTGTCGGAGGTTACCAGAAGGACGGTTCACCATCGCGCATCTACCGCGTCGATCACGATACGGGAAAGAATCTGGGCTACGTTGTCATGGGCGATGCAGAAGGCAACGGTGTAAGACCCCACGCGGGCGGTCTTGCCGCTCACGGCGATTACCTGTTCGTCGCAGGCGATGAGGATGCAAGCATCTATATCTACAGATTATCCGACGTACTGTCCGGAAAAGACGGCGAGACTGTTAAGCGTGCCGGCGAGTTTTCAACGAAGTTCGGAGACGAAAAGGTAAACGTCGCATGGATCTGCTTTGCCGAAGACCGCATGATAATAGGCGAGTTCTACAGGGTACCTAACTACCTGACTCCCGAATCACATTTCTTCACCGGTCCTTCCGGAGAAGAGAATCACGCGGTCGCTTTATGCTACCGCCTCACAGATACCGGTGCGGAAGACTCTGTATGCGGCGTAGAGACCACGCCTTTCATGGCATATTCTCTGCCCGGACTGGTCCAGGGCATGGCTGTTTATGACGGAAAGCTCTGGATATCCCAGTCCTACGGCACCGCGCAGTCGAGCATCCGCTGCTACGATGTTGAGGGCACTGAGCAAACCGGTGTATTTGGTGTTGAAGACGGTGGGATCCCCGTATATACGCTCGACAGTACCACACAGGTCTATGAATTTGAGGCGCCGCCGATGGCAGAGGAGATAATCTTTGTCGACGGCAAGCTCTATATCATGTGCGAGTCCGCTTCGAGCAAGTATTTCTTTGGAAATCTGACAGGCGGAAGATGGTGCTACGCGACAGACGTTGATAAGCTCACGGAGAAGTCCGCGGGCTGAGAATAGAACTGCTTCTCTCACTCCACCGTAACAACCTGAAGATCAGTCAGACCTCTTTCGTCGTGGCTCGTGACGATCAGGAGGCGGCCGTTTAAGCGTTCCTTTATAAAGGCGATAGTTTTCGTGCGCGCTTCGTCGTCGAGGCCGGTGAAGGGTTCGTCCAGAATGACGCAGTCAGAATCGTGGAGCATCGCCCTGATGACCGCGAGCCGGCGCTTCATGCCGCCCGAGAGATCGCCAGCTTTCTTTTGGACCGCATCGGAAGGGAGGAGCTCTTCTATCGCGGATACGGCTTCTCTTTCGGTGACGTTTTCGTTTACGGCGGTGACGTTTGTCAGGACGGTCTCTTTTTCGAAAAGGCGGTTTTCCTGAAAACAGACTGCAAAGCGCGTTCCGCCTGGGATATTGACTTCACCCGCATCAGGTTCTATGAGTCCTAGGATCAGGCGGATGCATGTGGTCTTGCCGATGCCCGAGGGGCCTTTGAGAAGATAGCTTCCCTTGTCGAAAACGGCGCTGAAAGAATCGAGCACCTTCTTGCCGTCAAATGATTTGCTTACATTCTTAAGTTCGATCATTTGAGCACCTTCTTTACGATGAACGAGATGAGCTTCTCGATGAGGAATGCCGAGAGGACGGCGACTAGGGTCCACGCGAGCATCTCTGAAGTCGCGAGATTGATCTTTGCCCTGTAGAGTCCGTTGCCGATCGACCTTATGGGCTGGCCGACGACTTCGGCCGTGATGCCGCCCCTGAAAGCCATGCCGATCGCGAGCGATACGGCGCTCTTGATGTGGGGACTGAGCGAGGGCAGATAGATATATCTGATCTTTTTTGAGGTCTTCATCTGATAGACCTTTGCAAGTTCGATCATCTTGGGATCGGTCGCGAAAAGGCCTTCGAGAATGTTTTTATAGAAAATAGGGAATGAGATTATCGACGATACGATTATCGTGACGTTGGAGCTTCCGGCCCAGATAAGGGCGATGATTATAAAGCTCACGACGGGGATGGACTTGATCACCGATACAAAGGGGGACAGGAAGTCTTTCACGAGACTGAACCTGTAGGACAGGACCGAAAGGATCGATCCCAGGAGCATTCCTATAAGGAAGCCCAGAAGGATCTTTCCTGCGGTCTTGCCGACCGAGATGTAAAAGGCGGGATCGGACCCTAAAGTAATCAGGGCTTTGACCGTGTCTATGGGACCCGACAGGAGGATGCTGTTGTTTACGGCAACGGCAAGGACCTGCCAAAGGGCGAGCCAGATCAAAACGATCAAAGTTGTCCTGATATACTTTTTGGTCTTCATTTATCAGCCTTTAAAGTAGAAATCCTCTCCGGGGAGATTTCCGCCTACGGACTTGGGATCGTAATTGTAGAGGACCTCAAGGTAAGCGGCGAGGTTGTTCTTAACGCTGTCGCCCGTCATGCATACGACGTTGCAGAGGGGGATGGCTTTCTTTGCGATGGGCTCCTTGCCGATGATCTCGCTTGCAACGACGAGGGATGCAGTCTTGTCGAGATCGGAATTTGCGGCAACGACGCTCTCGCCGTGCTCTTCGATGAAAGTCTTTACGGCTTCCTTGTGATCTTTAAGGAAATCGTTCCTTACGATCGTGACGCCCGTTACCATTCCGAGGCCGTTCGTCAGTGTCTGCCATTCGTCTTCGAGCGCGAAAACAGGGGCGATGGCTTCATTCTGAGCGCATGCCACAGTTACGAAAGGCTGGGGAAGGACGGCGATCTGCATGGGATCTTCGGTAAGTACAGCGGCAACTTCCGTTGACTCGGACTTGAACTCGATCTCGCAGTCGGTCACGCCGTTCTGGTCGAGGAGATATCTCAGAGAGTATTCGGGTGTGGCGCCCTGGCCTGTCGTGATGACTTTCTTTCCGGCGAGATCCTTTACGGATGTGATGGAGCTGTCGCCCGTTACGCAGTAGAGAACGCCCAACGTGTTGATGTCTATCGCGGTGACTCCGCCCTGTGTCTTGTTGTAGAGGACGGACGCGAGGTTTGCGGGAACCAGAGCGATGTCGAGGTCGCCCGATACTATTTTCGCCGTGATCTCATCGGGTGCGGCGGACATGGCAAACTCATACTTGCCCTTTGCCTCACCCTTGGACGCCTTGTCCATGAGGTTAACGATACCTATTGTCGTAGGTCCCTTGAGGGAACCGACTCTGACGACCGTGTCGTCCTTCTTTGATGCACATCCTGCCATCAGACCCAGTGAGATGACGGCCGAAAGTGCGGCTGCAATAATCTTATTCTTCATAAGATTTCCTTCTTTCTATTATAAAATCGCAATGATTATACACCCTGAGTCAAATTACGCCATTTTTGATATACTATTTGAATCAAGGTTTCTTAAGCTACGCCAGATGTGAGGTCCTTTAATGTTTGAACGCGAATTCCCGGATTACGATTTTGGTTCTCTTTTAGACACCACGACTGTATTGGGACAGGTTCTTGAATTCCTGATCTACGCCGCCATCGCCGCAGTTACGATGACGATTGTGCTTGCTGTCTACAACAGGTTTGTAAAGAAGAAGCTCAAGGACAAGAAGAACATCCAGATCCGCTTCACCCAGAACATCATCAGGACGATCATAGTGCTGGCAGGCATTATTTGGGTCCTCGTAAGCTCCACAGCAACGACCGAGATCGGCAAGGTCTTGTTCCAGGGAACTGCGATAATCGGTGCGGTCGCAGGTCTTGCAGCCCAGCCTGTTCTGGGCGACCTTTTCAGCGGCATCGCCATCAGCTTCAACAAGCCCTTTGAGATTGGCGACAGGATCGAACTCGACTGCGGGATCAGGGGCATCGTCATGGACATCACGCCCAGGCATGTCATCATCAGGACCATCGACACGATCGACGTCATCGTTCCGAACAGCAAGATAAATTCCAGCCTTATAACCAACATGAGCCACAACACAAAGATCCGCTCCGTACACATGAAGTTCAACATCGCATATGGCACTGACGTGGAGAAGGCCATGAATGCCGTCAAGTATGCGGTCATGAATTCAGAGCTCACAGTGCCCGCCTGGAAGGGCGAGAATTACGGCCCGGTTTACTTCATCTCATATGCCGACAGCAGTCTGGTACTTGCAACGACAGTCTACTATCAGCCTACCGTCTCGACGGAAACGGTCATGAGCGACATCAACATGAGAGTCAACGATATCTTCGCCAAGGAAGGCATTGAGATACCTTTCAATTACGTCAATGTCGTCATGAAGGAATGACGGTTCCGGCCCCGTCCGGTTTTCGAAAAAATATCAGTGTGAAACTTTTCTCAGCCTATGACGATCTCGCCGTCGGCACCCGGAATGTCGCGGATGATCTCGCCTGCATCAGGGACTGAGATGTGTCCCGACAAGGGGTTCTTTATGCTTATTACGGGCGTTGTTATCGTGGCGTCGACCTGAGACCGCTCGAAAGCCAGGTCGCAGTCTTCCATCGCGCAGTTTATCAGTGTC
This sequence comes from uncultured Clostridia bacterium, assembly GCA_947167045.1. Classification (GTDB taxonomy): domain Bacteria; phylum Bacillota; class Clostridia; order Saccharofermentanales; family Saccharofermentanaceae; genus Saccharofermentans. The sequence continues at coordinate 10,044 of CAMVGO010000012.1, read as the reverse complement.
AGTTCTTTGCAGTAGCAGAGAGGCTGAGTACCCTTTATTTTGCAGTTTATGAACGTCAGGTTCTCGGAATACCACCCAAGATATTCGCCGTTGACAACGCTGTCTTTGACCGTCACGTTTTTCGCGTGCCAGAAGGCATCCTTGGTATTCAGTTCGCAGTTGCTGATGGTGACATTTTCAACATACTGGAAAGAATATTTGCCTGTGAATTTCACGTTCTCGAAAACAATGTCCGACGACCGCATCAGGAAATACTCAGATTCGGCCGTTGTATCCGTCATCTTAAGGCCCTTTACCGACCAACCGAACTCGGGCGATATAATGGACGAACCGCTGATCACGACGTCCGCGCATTCGCGCAGAGCCTTGATGCCGTGGAGCTTCGTGTCCGTTATCTTTATGTCTTTGGAATACCATATCGCGGCACGGCATTTATCCGTCATCTCGGAAGAGGTAATGGTAAGGCCGTCAACGTGCCAGAAGGGATATCTGAGGTTGAAATACGAATCGGCAACCGCTACTCCCGAACTCTCTTTAAGGGCGCTCTCGCCGTCTGCAGGTCCGTCGAAGCGGCAGTGCCTGACTGAAACATCTTTGCTCCCGTAAAGGGCGCGTTCTTCGTCGAATGTCCTGTTCTCGATAAGTTCCATATCTGCCTGACCTTTGTTTTCGATGCCTAAATAATATCAGACTGTGCGGTTTATTCTGTCAGGAACTGGCTATATTTTTCAGATGTCTTTGCGTGTTTTACAGCGGCCGAAAATGTTCCGGATCATGAGTTGAGCGGCCTTTAAGTCCGGTTGTATGTGCCGCCGGAATTGTGTAGTATTAATCCTGACGCAGATCACTGATTTGGAGTGTTGAGCATGAAAGACAATGTTGATATCGGCAAATCCGCAGAAGATTATCTTGAGTCCATGATCATTCTCAAAGAGAAGAACGGATATGTCCGTTCGATCGACATCGCAGGATTCTTAGGTGTCACAAAGCCCAGTGTCAGCAACGCCATGAAGCGTCTGCGCGAGGACGGTTACATCGAGATGGACAGATCCGGTCTCATCACAGTGACCGAAAAGGGCATGGCCATCGCCGACAAGATCTATACGCGTCATAAGAAACTCACCAGCTTTTTTGTTTCACTCGGAGTATCTCCCGACATTGCGGAGGACGATGCGTGCAGGATAGAGCACGACATAAGCGATGAGACGTTTAATGCCATCTGTGATCACATCGACAATTTCGAAAAGGCCAATAAGACAAAAAAGGAATAATATCCTTCACTTAAGTGATATATACCGATCACGCTGCTATGTTAGAATTATCACATCGATAAAAAGATAAAGGAGATATCCCTATGGCATGTTTTCTGGTACCTACTACTGAAGCTATCGTAACAACGGTTGTCAAGCATGTTGCTGACAAGAAAGGTTCTGACAACATCTTCATCAAGAAGATGAACTGGCTTAACAATATGCTCTGGGGAGGTTCCGCTCTCCTTGCTTTCGAGCACGTATGGCACGGTGAGGTTACACCGTGGTTCCCGTTCCTCACTGCAGCTGCAGATCCCGCAGATGCTGCAGAGATGCTCCATGAGATGGGCACGAGCGGAGTCGCGATGGCTATCCTTGTTACCGTGGCGTGGGTGGTAATGGTGCTCGTGTCTCAGGCGATCTCAAAGAAGAAAGCACCTGCTGTGGCAAAGACCCAGGCCAAGGCATAAGGAGGATAAGGGCCATGACACTTCTTATCACTGTTTTTGCAGCAGCTATATCAACAATCCTCTGGTACAATTCCAAGACTGACAGAAAGCTCGGCACGCTCGCCCTCATGTATTGGGGCGCAAGCCTTATGTGGCTCGTTGACGCGGTCGTAGAGTATATCGAACTAGGCGCGGAGTTTTTCGAGCAGGCACCCGCTGACATGATCAACGACGCTTATCTCGGACTTTCCGTAGTCGCTTTGGGCATCGTGATCTGGCTCGTAGTCCTTCTCGTTAAGGATCCCGAGGGCAAGGTCAGGGCTATGCTCGCCGCTAAGTGATGGATATTGCTGAGGACATCAGAAATAAGGAAAAAGCGCTCGCAGAGCGTATCAGGACCGCCGGGAAACTGGCGGTCGCTTTTTCGGGCGGCGTCGATTCGACATACCTTCTTTATAAGGCTCACGAAGTGCTGGGCGATGACTGCATCGCCGTTACCGTGAAGTCTCAGGTCATTACAACGGAGGAGTTCGAATGGACGCGTGAATTTTGCGAAAGGATCGGTGCAAGACAGACGGTTCTGGACTTTGATGTTTTCGCCGTTGAGGCTTTCGCGGACAATCCGCCCGACAGGTGCTACCATTGCAAGAAAAAGATATTCACGGCCGTCAGTGAGGCGGCAGAAGGTTATACCGTCGCCGACGGGAGCAACGTTGACGACCAGGGCGATTACAGGCCCGGCATGCGCGCTCTTCAGGAGCTCGGCATTGCAAGTCCGCTCAAAGATTCCGGTCTTACCAAGAACGACATCCGCATCCTCTCGAAAGAAGCAGGTCTAGAGACCTGGGACCATCCGTCCGCAGCGTGCCTCGCATCGAGATTTGCATACGGCGAAAAGATAACCGCGGAAGGGCTTTCGCGCGTGGCAGCCGCCGAGAAGTTCATAAAAGAACTCGGATTTGAAGGCATACGTGTCAGGGTGCACGGAGATCTCGCAAGGATAGAAACGGCTCCCGAGGACATAGGACTGCTCGCTTACGAACGTTCCCGCAAAGAAATATCGTCGGAACTCAAGCGTTTGGGCTTCAAATATGTAACAATGGATATGGACGGATACAGAACGGGGAGCATGAACGAGGTTTTGGGCTCCGCTGATGAGGACTGATAATGGAAGCAAGAGAGATCCTGGATAAGGTCGCAAACGGCGAAATGACACCCGAAGAGGCTGAACTTCAGCTTAAGATGAAGCCGTTCGTTGACCTGGGCTTTGCAAAACCCGACCTTCACAGAGGCATAAGACAGGGTGTTCCCGAAGTCATCTTCGGCGAAGGAAAGACGCCCGAACAGATCGACATGATCACGAAGTCGCTCTTAGACGGCGGCGTTAAGACCGTCATCATTACGAGGCTCTCTGAAGAGAAGGCCGCGGAACTTACGGCTGAGATAAAATATTACAAAGAAGCGCGCATCGGCGCGGCGGGGATTATTCCCGCACCTGATGCGAAAGGGACCATCGTTGTCGCAACGGGCGGGACTTCCGATCTGCCTGTCGCGGAGGAAGCCGCAGTCACGGCAGAGCTCCTGGGCAACAAGGTCAGCCGCGTCTATGACGTCGGAGTATCAGGCCTTCACAGGCTTCTTGCGCACAAAGAGGAACTCATGAGCGCGGGCGTTATTATAGCGGTTGCCGGCATGGAAGGAGCCCTCGCGAGCGTTATCGGAGGACTCGTGGACTGTCCCGTGATCGCGGTCCCCACGAGCGTGGGATACGGTGCTTCCTTTGAAGGACTCACGGCGCTTTTGAGCATGCTCAATTCATGCGCGAGCGGCGTCACGGTGGTAAATATCGACAACGGGTTTGGTGCAGGTTACTCTGCCAGCATGATAAACCACATCGGAGGTTAATTCCGGCTCCTGTCTGCCCGGTCATCAGATGCTGTAAGCAGGAGCGGCAATATCGGAGGTAAACAATGAAGACTCTTTATATCGAATGCAATATGGGCGCGGCAGGAGACATGCTCCTGGCATCTCTGGCGGAACTCACGGGAGACGTTAAGGCCTGTGAGGAGAAGCTCAATTCGATCGGCATACCTGACGTTACCTATCAGTTTGAAGACAGCGTTAAGTGCGGAATCAAAGGCACGCACGCGCACGTTACCGCACTCGGTGTGGAAGAAGACGAGCACCTGCACGAGCATACGCACGAGGGACACGTTCATTCACACGAACACACGCATGAACACGAACACCCTCACGGCGGCGATGAACATCACCATGAGCATTCCCGTGAGGAACTCGAAAACGATTTCCCGCACGGACATGACCACGTCCACGGAGACCACTCTCACGGCGGTGATGAACACCACCATGAACACGGTGATCACGAACATCACCACGAGCATGGCGATCATGAGCACAGTGAACATGAGCACCATCACCATGCCCACATGAGCGACATAGAGAATATCATCAACGGCCTTAACGTATCTGAAAAAGTTAAGTCCGATGCGCTCGCGGTATACGGACTCATTGCCGAAGCCGAGAGCAAGGCTCACGGCAGGCCGGTTACGGATATCCATTTCCACGAAGTGGGCACGATGGACGCGGTCGCAGACATAGTCGGTGTATGTGTCCTGCTGGAGCAGATTAAGCCCGACAGGATCGTAGTATCACCGCTGGCAACAGGTTTCGGCCAGGTCAGATGCGCGCACGGGATACTTCCCGTTCCCGCACCCGCCACGGCAAGCACTATCGAGGGCGTTCCCACTTACAGCGGTGATGTCGAAGGCGAACTGCTGACACCCACAGGCGCGGCGCTCCTGAAGCATTTCGCGGATTCCTTCGGTTCCAGGCCCGTCATGGCAATAGAGAAGACGGGTTACGGAATGGGAAAGAAGGATTTCCCCAAGGCAAACATGCTGAGGACATTTATCGGGATCTCCGAAGATGAGGGAGATAAGGTCGTCGAGCTCAGATTCAATGTTGACGACATGACGGGCGAGGAGATAGGCTATGCGACCGGAGTCCTCATGGACAGCGGCGCGCTGGACGTTTTCACGACGCCGGTCTTCATGAAGAAGAACCGTCCGGGCATCCTCTTCACCGTGCTCGTAAAGGCAGAGGAAAAGGAAAAGTTCGCGGGTCTCATTTTCGAAAACACATCCACGATCGGCATAAGATATGTTGAGATGGACAGGTTCAAGCTCGCAAGGCGGGAAGAGAAGGTCATGACCAGATTCGGCGAGGTCAGGGTCAAGGTGTCGGAGGGCTTCGGAGTAACAAAGGCCAAGCCAGAATATGATGACGTTGCCGGGATCACGGACAGGGAATGACTCTTGCCGGATAAGGAGTTGAAGCAGGGAATGAACCTGCACCTGATAAGGAGTTGAAACCGTGAAGAACAGGAAAGTCATCACAGTCATATTTGCCCTGGCATTTCTGGCCATCCTAGGGATCTTTATCGTTAGCGTCGTAAAGACCGACAGTTTCAATAAGAAGGTGCATCAGGATTCCTACACGGGCGATGCACTCTTCAGAGTCGACGACAACAGGGCAAAGGAGCTTTCCGTTAGGGCGGAGACCAGGAGCAGCACATGGACGAAGCTCTTCGACCTCTATGACGAAGGACTTACAGAGCACAACTTCCAGGCCTACACATACGATTTCTATATTTCGAACAACACGAGGGATGAGATATCGTCATATACGTTCAAGTTTACTTTCGACAATGAGGCATTCCTGTTCCTTGCGTGGAACGGATCACTTGAGATACACCAGTTCCTGGAAGACGGCGAGCGAGTAAATCTGGTTCCCGATCTCCGCGAGTTCGACCCTTCGGCACATGACCTGGATATTTCCGTTTTCGACGGTGAGCCTCTGATCCACATGCGTCCCGGCGATTTCTTTATCTACCATCCGAGCTCCAGCGAGAATGCGATGGAAGTTCCTGTCGAGCCCTATGAAGGCGTTGTTCCGGGCATCATCCTGTATACTCCGATCGGCGAAAACATAGACGGCTCGGTCCTCCTGATCGATTACACATTCCACAGGCAGATCTACAGCGATCCTGTATTTATCGCGGCACTTGTGGCTTTGGGCGTGTGGCTTATTGCCCTCATTGTCTTCTGCATCATGGAAGCGCAGTATGTTAAGTACAAGAGACAGCACGATCACGACAACGAGATGATCAAGGAAGCCATCGAGACATTCACGGGCTTTATCGATGCGAAGGACCCTTATACTAACGGTCATTCTAGGCGCGTTGCACAGTATACGAAGCTCATAGCCGAAGCGATGGGCTATGAGGAAGAAGAGGTAAAACGCATCTACTATGTCGCGCTCCTGCACGACTGCGGCAAGATAGGCGTACCGGACAACATTCTCGGAAAGCCCGAAAAGCTTACCGATGAGGAGTTCCAGATCATCAAGTCCCACACTGTCCACGGCAGCGAGATACTGAGCCATTTCAATAGCCTTCCCAACGTTAACGAGGGCGCCCGCTACCATCACGAGAGATACGACGGCAAGGGTTATCCTGAAGGCAAGGCCGGCGAAGACATCCCGCTCATTGCGCGTATGATCTGTGTCGCCGATTCCTACGATGCCATGAATTCGAACAGAGTCTACCGCAAAAAGCTCTCCAGGGAAGACATTATCAACGAGATAGAGCGGAACAAGGGAACCCAGTTCGATCCTGCTATTGCTGACATATTCCTGAAGATAATCAAGAGCGGCAGAGCAGACGGCGTCTGAGAAAGTTTTTGGTTTCAGATGCGTTTTAGAAAGACTGTTGTATCAGAAGTGGTTTGAGAACGTCTGCTGTCTCAGAATCTTTTCGAAAACGTCTGCTTTCTCAGTGTCTTTTCGCAAACCCCGGCTAAAACCTCGGCTATAGCCGGTGTTTTAACCTGCTTTTTAAAGGTTTTCTTCAAAAACCCGGCTAAAACCACGGTACGCGCCAGGTTTTTAGCCGAGGTTTTACTTCATACGTGCCTGCTTTTCCGCCGGGTTTTCGATAATGAAACGTCATACATTTCGAGCTTTTCGAGAATGGCTTGAAGCGACTCGCATTTGAAGTCACCACTTCAAAAAATCGGCAACTATGCGGCACTGCCGAATAAATTGCCGTATTTTTCGAGCATTGCTTGGAAAAATCTTGCAAAAATACGGCATAGCCGCATCTCTGCCGAATTTTTTATGAACTGCGAACTCTTCAAGTGTTTTCAAATCGCACCAGCTGGGCAAACGGAGCGCCGCCGGAACCCTGCCGAAAAGCAAGTCATTGTGCAGCAGTTATCCCGGGCAAAAAGCAATTGTGCAGCAGTGACACCGGACAAATAATAAGGGCAGTCTCATTTTAGTCCTGAGACTGCCCCTGCTTTTCTATCCCTGTTATTCAGCTTGATTTATTAGGCCGGTGCGGACTTCATTTCAAAATCCGCTGTCTTTCGAAATATCAGCCGAGTGTGAATTCCTTGTTATTGATCGTGATCTTCGCAACGTTGTCCGTGTCTACGAGACGGTTGAACAGTGCGATGAATCCTGTATCGGTTCCGCAGATGTAGCCGTAGCTTGCGACCTTATCAAATTCGTAAACGAGATACTCAGTTCCGTCCTTGTATGTGATCGTGAACTTCGTAACGGAATCAAGTGCCTCGCCCTTGATCTCGTTGCCGCCTGTGGAATCCCACTGCATTGCGATGGGGGAGATGCTGACTGATCCGCCGTCAGCGCTTGTGAATGTCTTGGATTCGAGCTTGTCAGCTACGGGGATGACAACGCTCTTCTCGTCCTTGATGTAGCTTGTGTCGCCCTTCTCAGTAAGTGTCTTCTCAATGTTGGTTCTAGTATCATTAAATTCCACACAGTAGAAGGTGATGTGGTCAGTTATGGGTTTAGCAAATTCAGATCCGAAGACGTTGTACATATCGTACATATACTCGTAGCAGTAGAGCTTTGTATCTGTTGATTTCTCAAGGTCTACCCAGATCTTTCCTGAACCTTCCTGAAATCCGAACATGATGTTCTGATCTTCATTGAAGAATGCGCCCTTTGCCTCATTCTCCTCCTGGCTGTAAACATAGCAGTTTACGCCCTTGGCTCTCTCGACCGTGTAAGCTGCGACGATTCCCATGCCGTCACGTACGACTGTCTCAACTGTGACAGTTGTATCGCCGATTGTAGTAGAAACGGGCTCTGTTGTGTACTTTCCGGCCAGGAGACGTTCTGCAACCTCAGGATCCTGAGCTACGTATTCTATTTTGGGCATCGTGACTTCGTACGTTACCGGGTTGCCCTTATCATCGTACTTGCCGTCCTCGACGACCACTTCGTTGTGGGTCTCGACATTTTTCTTTCCTTCGTTGCCCCAGAGTCTGTTAAAGAGTTCTCCTCCTGTTGCGGCATTGACCACAAAAGGTGAAGCTACAACGATTGCCGATGCTGCGGCTGCTACCTTGATCCCCAATTTGCTTATCTTTGCTTTATGTGCATTTTTCATGATAGATTCCTTTCCCGCCAAGTATCTGTCCGAGAAAACATGATCTTCCACACCGTCTGTGATGTGATCGAATTCCTCAATACTTATATCGTGTTCGAAAATTTTATCGTTAAGATCTTTGTTCATAAGTAATCTCCTGATAGGGGGTTGTCCGATAATTCCTTTGATCGTCCGGTCCTCAGGTCTGTCCTAAGTTCTGTCCTAAGTTCTGACGCATCAGCTTCTTGGCCCGTTCATAGCGTTTTCTTACATTTGCCTCTGTGATGCCCAGCTTGCCGGCTGTCTCTGCGACCGTATAATCGTGAACCACAAGGCATTCAACGACAGCATAGTATTTCTCGGGAAGCGACCTCATCAGAGGTGTGCATTCCGCACCCGCGTCCTTTCTGTCGTCTGCCGCGGCAACAGCCTGTTCGCCGCATACAGATTCCAGATCATCCGAGAAACTTACGACCCTGTTCTCGTTTTTTCTCTTGTTATAGATATTGATCGAAGCATTCTTTATGACCGTTATGATGTACCTTTTGCATTCGTCCGAATCAGCTTTTTCGAAATGGACCTTATGTCTGATAAGTTGTAAAAACGCGTCCTGTACGGCATCTTCTGCCAGTGATTCGTTATGCAGAACGGACAGTGCCACACGGAACATCTTCTGTTCGTAGAGCTCATAACAGTCTTCAATAAATCTGATCTGTTTTGACGGCAATGCCATTTGCTTTTGGTCTCCTTGTTGTTTCATGAAAGCCATCCGCCTTGCTGAGTTTAAGGGGTCCCCGTGTATGGCCTTCTACCCTATATAACAAATCGGAGAGTTGTTCTGTGACAAAATTCCCTTCAAACTGTTTATACATCACATTTTTGCCTCATGTTCGGCACAGATGCAGGAATGAGTGGGAATTTTATTAATAATATAAGGGTTTAAGTTTTCGCGCACCGGGCTATGAACACGTTCGAAAAAAATTCGATTAAACCTATTGACAAGGTGGGTTTAAGTGTTTATCATATGCGAAAATCACGAGAGAGGAGGACGGAAGTTATGTACGACCGTAAGTTCTATTTCCAGTCATTAGTCCGCAGTAACTTCCGTTGTGGACGAATGTGTTGTTCTTGTTCAAACAGCCGCTGTTCCGACAGCACAACTATAACTATTTGAATCAAGAAAGGATAACACAACTATGTCTAACTATAAATTTGAAACTCTCCAGCTCCATGTAGGCCAGGAACAACCCGATCCCGCATCCGATGCACGTGCAGTGCCGATCTACGCAACAACTTCTTACGTTTTCCATAACTCAGCTCATGCAGAAGCACGTTTTGGTCTTGCAGACGCAGGCAACATCTACGGAAGACTTACAAACTCCACACAGGGCGTTTTCGAAGACCGTATCGCAGCACTTGAAGGCGGCGTTGCAGGACTCGCAGTTGCTTCCGGCGCAGCAGCAATCACATATGTAATCGAAGCTCTCGCGGTTAAGGGTGAGCACATCGTAGCTCAGAAGACGATCTATGGCGGTTCCGAGAACCTTCTCGCACACACACTTCCCCTTTATGGTATCGAGACAACATTCGTCAACATCCATGATCTGGACGAAGTAAAGGCTGCCATCAGACCTAATACAAAGGCTCTCTACATTGAGACACTCGGCAACCCTTCATCTGACATCCCGGACATTGAAGCACTTGCTAAGATCGCTCACGAGGCAGGCATCCCGCTCGTTATCGACAACACATTCGGTACACCTTACCTCATCAGACCTATCGAGTACGGTGCAGACATCGTAGTTCACTCTGCTACAAAGTTCATCGGCGGCCACGGCACAACATTGGGCGGCGTTATCGTTGATTC
>CAMVGO010000011.1 GCA_947167045.1 uncultured Clostridia bacterium | reverse complement strand
GTTCACAGTGCAAAGTCCGGCCATCCGGGCGGATCACTCTCCGCTGCAGATATGTTCACTTTTCTTTATTTTGAAGAAATGAACATTGATCCTAAGAACCCGAAAGATCCTAACAGAGACAGATTCGTTCTCTCCAAGGGACACACAGCTCCGGGTCTTTATTCCACACTCGCAAACAGAGGATTCTTCCCCGTTGAAGACCTTAAGACACTCCGTAAGCTCGGTTCTTACCTCCAGGGACATCCCTGCATGACAGAGACTCCCGGCGTAGACATGAGCACCGGTTCACTTGGCCAGGGCGTTTCCGCTGCAGTAGGTATGGCTCTCGCAGCTAAGCTTAATGGCGATTCCTACAGAGTTTATGCTCTTACAGGAGACGGTGAGATCCAGGAAGGGCAGATCTGGGAAGCGTTCATGTTCGCAGGTGCTAAAGGTATCGACAACCTCACAGTAGTTATCGATAACAACGGACTTCAGATCGACGGTAAGATCGAAGACGTTTGCTCACCTTATCCGATCGACAAGAAGCTCGAAGCATTCAACTTCAATACAATCTGCATCGACGGTCACGATTTCGACCAGATCAGGGATGCATTCGCAAAGGCTAAGGAATGCAAGGGCAAGCCTACGGCTATCATCATGAAGACAACCAAGGGCAAGGGCGTTTCCTACATGGAAAATCAGGCAGGCTGGCATGGCAAGGCTCCTTCTGACGAAGAGTACGAGCAGGCTATGAAAGAGCTTGATGAGCAGTTAGCAAAATATGAAGCAGAGGTATGATCATGGGAGATATAGTAAAAATCGCTACACGTGAGAGCTATGGTAACGCACTCGCAGAGCTCGGACAGAAGAACCCCAATGTTGTAGTTCTTGATGCCGACCTCGCAGGCGCAACAAAGACTTCCACATTTAAGAAGGCATTCCCGGATCGTCATATCGACTGCGGAATTGCAGAAGCAAACATGACAGGCATCGCAGCCGGTCTTTCCACATGCGGCAAGATCCCGTTCATTTCTTCTTTCGCTATGTTTGCGGCAGGCAGAAACTTTGAGCAGGTTAGAAACTCGATCGGTTATCCCCACCTCAATGTTAAGATCGGCGCTACACATGCCGGCATCACGGTAGGTGAGGACGGAGCTTCCCACCAGTGCTTAGAGGATATCGCTCTTATGAGAACGATCCCCGGAATGACAGTCATCGTTCCTTCCGACGACATCGAAGCTAAGGCAGCAGTCTTCGCAGCAGCTGAGACAGAGGGCCCCTTCTACATGAGATTCGGAAGAGCTGCAGTACCGGTAATCAACGACAATCCCGACTACAAGTTCGAAGTAGGCAAGGCTGTTGTCCTCAAGGACGGCACAGACATGGTCATCTTCGCTTGCGGCGTTTGCGTTGCAGAGGCACTTGGCGCAGCTGAGAAGCTCGCGGCTGACGGCATCAATGCTGCAGTCGTTAACATCCACACTATCAAGCCCATCGACAAGGATACGATCCTTGAGTTCGCCAAGAAGACAAACAGAGTATTCACAGTTGAAGAGCACTCAGTTATCGGCGGTATGGGCAGCGCAGTATGTGATGTTCTTGCTGAAGAGTATCCTGTAAAGGTTACAAAGATCGGCGTCTATGACAGATTCGGTAAGAGCGGTCCGGCAGGCGCCCTCATGAAGGAATTCCAGCTTGACGCAGAGGGAATCTACAACCAGATCAAAGCTAAGATCTGATAAGTTATTTATTCTTAAAACATGGAGCTGTCTCATAGCGGTTACCGCTTAAGGGACAGCTCCTTTTTCATGTCTGCTGATTGGTCTTTGTATCAGGACTTACTTTTCCTCTTCTTCCTTGAAAGAGATATTGGCGCCGAACTTCTCGAATATTCTCTTGAGGAACAGTGAATAGAACAGGGCAATGACGGCGATGCCGATGAACATCAGTCCGCTCATCATGATGACGGTAAACTGATATGTAAGGAAAAGAAGTATTCCGGTTATTACGATGAACATTATCGTGACCGGGATATTCGAAAGAGCAATAAGAAGTGAATTCTTAAGTATCTGCTTGAACGTTTCCTCAAACCATGCCAGGAGAGGGAAGGCGTAGCAGGCAGAAGCGAAGATCGCTGCCACGAAGAAGTAAGCAGGGTACTGTGCCCATGAGTACTTCGGATCCATCATGGTGTTGACCATATAGATCTCGAAACCGAAGAATGCAAGAAGTGCGGCATAGAGCAGCTCCAGCGCGGTTGCCTTAAGAAAGTTATCTCTGAAGGATTTGAAGTAATCCCTTAAGACGGCGGGATTGTCGCCGGCAAGTATTGCGATCGTTATCCTGTAGAGTGCCGTGATGGATGCGCCTATGGTAAAGATCGGTATACATGTTGTTAAAAACAGAAAATTAACGATTATAAGGTTGCAGATCGCGGTCAGTAATCTGGTACCGGTGCTCTTGGGACTGAAAAAAGAAGAAGCCATATCTATCTCCAAATTGCTCTATATAATAATTATACGAAATAATACCATATAAATATTCATCTTGCTTATCCTGTCATAAGGATCGGATTCTGTATGAGTTTTAGCCTTATGCACAAACACGGCGGGAAAGCCTTGTAGAAAATGCGAAAGAGAATTTTAGAATTTATGCAATTTAACCTTTGCGAAAGCAAAAATTGTACAATTTACTCAATAAAAGCAAAAAATGTATAGTTATAGTCAAATCGTAGCAAAAAATGTGGAGAAACGCACCCCGTTTTTGACTATTATCTACTATGTAGAAGGACCGAAAGGTCCCGAACATAATTTTTAAGGAGGAAACTTTATGAAAAAGGTTATTGCCAGTGTTCTTTCTGTAGCAATGGTCGCAGCTCTTGCAGCTGGTTGTACAACAACAGAGACTACTGCTCCGGTTCAGACAACTGCAGACAACGGAAACGGTGGCGAGGTAGAGACTACTGCAGACGTAGAGCCTACTGAAAGTGAGACAGAGGAGACAATGCCTCAGTACGGTACAGGTTCTGAAGTTATCAATCTTTGGTCATTCACAGCCGAGATTCCTAACATGGTAGCTAAGTACATTGAGCTCAACCCTTCTTTCGGCGAGAAGTACACAGTTAAGTGCACAATCGTTGCTACAGATGGTGGTGCTTATCAGACAGCTATCGACTCAGCTCTCGCAGCTGGTGGTGATTCCGCTCCTGATATGTACGCAGCAGAGGCTGCATTCATCCTCAAGTATGCTCAGGGTGATATGTGCCAGTATGCAGCTACATACAAGGATCTTGGTATCGATGTAGATACTAAGACAAAGGAAGCAGAGATTGCACCTTACACAATCGACATCGGTTCCCGCAATGGTGAGATTGTAGCTCTTGGCTATCAGGCAACTGGTGGTGCTATGATCTACAGAGCATCCATCGCTAAGGATGTCTTCGGTACTGATGATCCGGCTGAGATCGAGAAGATCGTTGGCGCAGGTTCTGGTAACTGGGATAAGTACTGGGAAGCAGCAGCTAAGCTCAAGGAAAAGGGTTATGCTGTAGTTTCTGGTGCTGATGACATGTGGAACGTTTGTGAGAAGTCTGCTACACAGGCTTGGCTCAACGGTGACCAGGTTGTTATCGCTCCTGAGAGAGAAGCATTCCTTGACATCGCTAAGAAGCTTAAGGACGAAGGTCTTTCCAATGACACAGGTTCTTGGTCTGAGGCTTGGTACGCAGATATGGCAGATTCTAACGTATTCTGCTTCTTCGGACCTGCTTGGCTCATCAACTACGTAATGATCGGTAACTGCGGCGGCACAGCAGCTGGTGAAGGTTCTTACGGTGACTGGAGAGTTTGCGCTCCTCCGGTAGGCTTCTTCTGGGGCGGCACATGGGTTCTTGCTAACAAGGACACAGATCAGAAGGAAGGCGTTGCAGAGCTCATCGAGTGGATCACTCTTGATACATCCGAGACAGGTCTCCAGTATCTCTGGGCTAACGACCTCATGGGCAACGGCGCAAAGGATACAGTTGCATCTGGCGTAGTTATGGCTAAGTCTGATGGTAAGCTTCCTTTCTGCGGCGATCAGAACATCTTCCCCGCATTCATCGCTGGTAACGCAAATGCTTCCGGTAAGGCTATGACTCAGTATGACGAGTCTATCAACGGCTACTTCAAGGATGCAGCTACTCAGTATGCAAATGGCGAGCTCGATAGAGATGCAGCTATCGCTCAGTTCACAGACAACGTTAAGGATGCATTCGCATTCTAATAGTGTTTAGTCTTTAAATGCTGTTGGCGGCAGGGTAGATAGATATTTACCCTGCCGTTTTTTAAAACTAGGGGGAGGCTGTAATGAGAAACAAAAAACTTGTTAACTACTCAAAATACGGATATTTATTCTCGATTCCGTTTATTCTCACATTTTTGACATTTACACTTTATCCTATCCTTTTCACATTCTGGATCGGATTTACGGATCTTACCGGTGCCGGCAATACAAATTGGCATTTCATTATGTCAGAGGAAGCAGTCGGCGGTCCTAAGCCGCTGTTCGACAACTTTGTCGCAGTTCTTGGTAACGGTACGTTCCAAAAGGCATTTAAGAATACGGTTCTTATCTGGACACTCAACTTTATCCCTCAGATGGCTTTCGCTCTTTTGTTTACGGCTTGGTTCACAGACAGAAGATCAAAGGTTAAGGGACAGGGTATCTTCAAGATCCTTTTCTATATGCCTAACATCATCACAGCAGCTACGATCGCTATCCTGTTCAACGTCTTGTTCGGATATCCTAAGGGTGCTGTAAATGATATCATTCTCGGTCTTGCAAAGGCTTTCGGAGTTAAGAAAGACCTTATGCTTTCCAGTCCTAACGATTGGAAGATCGCTGTAGCTTACGACTTCAACAATAATGGTACAGCTCTTAAATTGATCGTTGCTTTCGTTCAGTTCTATCAGTGGTATGGTTATACGATGGTTAACCTCATTGCAGGTGTTATCGGTATCAGCCCTGAGATCTTCGAAGCTGCTGAGATCGATGGTGCAAACAGAGTTCAGACATTCTTTAAGGTCACACTCCCATGTATCCGTCAGATCCTCCTGTTCGTACTTGTTACATCACTCATCGGTGGTCTCAACATGTTCGACGTTCCGCAGCTCTATGCAGGCGAAAAGAAAGCAAACGGTGCAGTTTTGACACTGAACATGTTTGTACGTAGCCAGGGTCTTGATAACAGATATCTCTATAACAAGGCTGCTGCTGCCAGCGTTATCATGTTCATAGTCATCGTTATTCTTTCTTCAATCCTCTTCTATGTCCTCAGGGACAAAGATGAAGCAAAGCTTAAGAAGCTCAGAAAACAGGAGCTTAAGGCTTTAAAGAAAGGTATGTGAGGTGAATAGATATGGCTGATAATGCAATTAAAGAATCTTCAATCAAGAAAAACGAAACAGGACTTAAGGTCGTTATCTATATCGTATCTGTCATCTTCGCAATTATGACGCTTTTCCCGTTCGTAATCATGTTTACGAACTCATTCAGAAGCACGTTCGAGATTCAGCAGAGCACGCTTGGTATGGTTTCTGCACATCCTTTCCAGAACCTCGCCAAGAACTGGAACGAGATCACGAATAAGGAATTCCATCCTCTCATAGGTTTTAAGAATTCATTCATCATCTCCACGCTCAGCACGATCCTCAACGTATATTTCTCTTCGCTTACCGCATATGCTATTTCCGCTTATGAGTGGAAGCTGAGAGATGCTTTCAATAACATGATCGTCGGTATCATGATGGTTCCCGGTACTGTTACAACAATCGGTTTCGTACAGATCGTTTACAAGCTCGGACTTTCCAACAAGCTCTTCTTGTTCATAATCCCTGCTATCGCATCTCCTATGACCGTATTCTTTATGAGACAGTATCTGCAGGCTTCCCTCTCAATGGAGATCGTACAGTCTGCCAGAATCGACGGTGCAGGCGAGTTCAGAATCTTTAACCAGATCGTTGTTCCGCTCATGAAGCCCGCTATCGCAACACAGGCCATCTTCGGTTATGTTGCAAGCTGGAACAACCTCTTCATGCCTCTCATTCTCCTTACGGAAACTGAGAAGAAGACGATCCCGGTTATGGTTAAGCTCCTCAATGGTGATATCTACAGAAGAGAGTACGGTGCTATCTACTTAGGACTCCTCGTTACAGTCCTTCCGCTTATCGTCGTATACGCTTTCCTGTCGAGATTCATCGTCGAAGGTGTTGCATTGGGCGGTGTCAAGTCATAAGACTTATCCCGTACATGTGACGGCACTCAGCTAAGGCTGAGACAGTTTAAAACGATACACTGCGTCCTTGGTCATTTGCCTCCCCAAGGACGCAGTTTTTTTATGCTTTGATTTCCTTATTTGTGTCGGAGTAAGGCAGAAACACGTGAATATATAGAGCGTGAAAGAAGGCATAATAAAAGCTGCCTCACAGATGAAGCGTTTCATCTTTATGAGACAGCTGTTTTTCAGATTACTGTTTCTTCTTGGATCTTCTTATCCTGTTCCTGAACTGGGAAGGGGAGCATCCGTACTGCTTCTTAAAGCATCGGCTCAGCGAAGTAAGGTTGTTGAATCCGCAAGATAACGCGATATCGCTTATCTGAAGGTCGGTATCGGCAAGCATCCTTTCAACTTCCTTGAGTTTTAACGTCGTCTGATAGTCGTTGAATGTCATGCCGGTATACTCTTTGAAGAGACGTGCGAAATGGAACTTGGAATAGCCGACGTGAGTTGCGGCCTCATCCATTGATACGTTTTCTGCACTGTGCATCGCGAGCCATTCGGCGAGCGACTTGAATTTGATATAGACTTCGCGCTGCTTATCGTTCTGAGGAACGACAAGGCTGTCGGAATAGTCCTTTCTCATGAGCATTCCGAATACATCCATGAGCTTTGAAAAGATCGATATCTCTTTTACCGAAGTGGAGTAGAAGAAGTAAAGATCATTTATCTCCATGAATCTCTCGAGTATGAGATTATAAACGTCAGGATGTGTTTCAGGAGTTATTACGAGAGGCTCGCGCAGAACTCTCGTGAACTCTTCGTAATCGAAGAAGCCCTTAAGGAAATCAATGTTGAAGAGATATATGAACCTGATGCCGGACCTTGTTGTCCCCGAGATCTTGTGAAGCATGTCGGGCGGTACGAATAAGATCTCTTTCTCTTTTAATATTATCGTTCTGTCATCAAAGATATACGTATAGGAGTTTTCGATCGGAATAGTGATCTCAAGACAACTGTGCCTGTGGACAGGATAGTCCTCGGAACGGTTGTTGTACCATATACGCATATTGGATCCCGGAATAAAATCAACTTCCTCAACGTCGTTGCTTACGATCCTTCCCGCAAAGCTGCCGATCGGCTGTTGATATTTGCCGGGTACTGAATTGTCGTTAAATTGCATTAAATCCCCATCCTTAAATGTCAATGCTACAATTTTAAATGCCGATTTAGTCATTTTCAAGCCTATATGCGACCAAAAATAGCAAAATCTGTAAAATATTAAGCAAGAAGTACGATATAACTGATTAGCGAAACCATCTATTATATAGTTACTTAAGCAAATCGGAATGACAGGAGAGATTTTGCCATGGACAGAGAAAGAGCTATAAAGAGAGCTGAAGAATTAGTTGCAAAAATGACTGTTGAAGAGGCTGCTTCGCAATTGAGATACGATTCTCCTGCGATAGAAAGACTCGGCATACCCGAATACAACTGGTGGAATGAGACACTGCATGGTGTGGCAAGAGCCGGTACGGCTACGAGCTTCCCTCAGGCAATTGGACTCGGTGCCACATTCGATACTGAACTTCTCGGAGAAGTAGGCGAGGTCTGCGGCAACGAGGGAAGAGCAAAATATAACGAATACACTGCCCAGAACGACCGTGATATCTATAAGGGACTTACATTCTGGTCACCTAACGTAAACCTTTTCAGAGATCCCAGGTGGGGCAGAGGCCAGGAGACATACGGTGAAGATCCCGTACTCATCTCAAAACTTGCAGTTCCCTTCATCGAAGGACTTCAGGGCGACGGAGAATACATGAAGACCGCAGCCTGCGCGAAGCATTTCGTTGTCCACTCGGGACCTGAGGCCGTAAGACATGAATTCAATGCCACTTGCTCGGACAAGGATCTTTACGAGACATATATGCCCGCATTCGAAGCATGCGTAAAAGAAGCTAAGGTCGAGTCTGTAATGGGCGCTTATAACAGGACCAACGGCGAGCCCTGCTGCGGCCACTCTTATCTTAAGGACGTTATCCGCGACCAGTGGGATTTCAAGGGACATATCGTTTCCGACTGCTGGGCCATAAGAGATTTCCACGAGCGTCACAAGGTAACAAAGAACGCGGAAGAAAGCGCCGCTCTCGCTCTTAAGAAGGGTTGCGATCTTAACTGCGGATGCACATATATCCATCTCATGAGCGCCTATAATAAGGGGCTCGTAACTGAAGAAGAGATCAGGACAGCAGCAGTAAGGCTCTTTACAACGAGATTCATTCTCGGAATGTTCGACGAGACCGAATTTGACGGACTTACTTATCTTGATGTCGAGACGAAGGAGAATGTCGCAGTCGCAAGGAGAGCATCCGACGAGAGCATAGTTCTCCTCAAGAACGACGGTATTCTTCCCATCGATAAGAGCAAGAATAAGGTCATAGCCGTAATCGGCCCTAACGCCGACTCCAGAGCGTGCCTTATAGGTAACTACTATGGAACATCTTCCGAGTACATAACGGCCTTAGAGGGCATCAGAAACGCCGCAGGAGACGATATGAGGATCCTCTATTCCGACGGATGCGATATCAGCCTTACAAAGCCTGACGTTCTCTCCAGAGACTATCACAGGATCGCAGAGGCAAAGGCAGTTATGTCCAGAGCGGATCTTGTCGTTCTTGTAATTGGTCTTAACGAGAATCTCGAAGGCGAGGAAGGCGACGAGGGTAACATGTATAAGTCAGGTGATAAGCCGGATCTCTTGTTCCCCAAGACGCAGCGTAAGCTTATCGACACTGTCATTGCATCAGGCAAGCCTTTTATCACGGTAGTCATGGCCGGTTCTGCCATGGATCTTTCCGTTCTCAACGATAAGTCGTCAGCCATCCTTCAGGCATGGTATCCGGGTGCAAGAGGCGGTCAGTCTATAGGTGACATTCTCTTCGGCAAGGTAAATCCTTCAGGAAAGCTCCCCGTAACATTCTATAAGGATACAAATGATCTTCCTGATTTTGAGGATTACTCCATGAAGGGCAGAACATACCGTTATCTCGAGACAGAGCCCCTCTATCCGTTCGGCTACGGTCTCACATACGGTAAGATGGATATCACAGCTGTAGAGTATACGGGAGACGATCCCAGGGCTGAAGGCCTTACGATAAAAGCAACCGTAAGCAATACGGGCGACATCGCTGTGTCTGAAGTATTGCAGGTCTACATGAAGGTCGATGACGCCGAGGAAGTTAAGAACACGAGACTTGTCGGATTCACCAGAGTAACGCTCGGAGCAGGAGAGACCTCCACTGTCGAGATCCCGATATCGTCTGAGAGTTTCAAGCTCGTAAATGAGTCAGGTGAGAGGTTCCTGTCAGAAGGAAAGGCAGATATCTTTGTAGGTTTCGGACAGCCTGACAGTCTCACAGAGCGTCTTACAGGCAAGAAGGCGTTCAAGTTCACCGTCTGATCGAAAACCTTATAAAACCGCTAAAAATCGGGCTTTGTAACATTGTTACAGAGCCTGTTTTTATGGTTTGAGACAGCAGGACAGGCTTAAAGCCACCCGAAGAGAAGGCTCGAGAACAGGTCTCCGAAAAGAGCCGCCGCACCAAGTCCGTATGCAAGGAAAGGTGCGAGTCTCAGTTTGGACTTGAGCCCTGCTTTTTTGAAAAGAATAAGATAAATGACGTAAAGTCCCGCTGCAACAGAGGCGATCACGACTCCTGCAATAGTATGTCTCCATCCCAGATAGAGACCTGCGGCAGCCATCAATTTGATGTCTCCGCCGCCAAAAGCTCCTTTTATCAGGAGTGCAATGATCAGCATCGGCACAGATACGCATATTGCTCCCCAAAGGTGCGGAACGGCTGTACTTATTGATACTGTCTCCATTACGAAATATCTGATGATGCCGAGTACGGCAACAGATAACACGACAAGGTCGGGAACGATGTATGCATTTATGTCTGATGCCGCACAGGCAACGAGCAGCAACAGGAACAGGGTAGTGAAGACACCTGTAATATTGAGTCCGCAGACAAATAATCCCGCAAAAACAGCAACCGCCGCAAATATATAAAACATCGGCGACGGAATGCTCTTAAGATCTTTTATTAAGTTACGGGAAGTTCCCGGAACGTCAGTCGTCATAGTAGGCGACACGCTCGAGTTCTTCGAAGGTCGTAATGCCCTGTTCAACGAGTGAGATAGCTGCCTGCTTCAGGGTCTGCATGTTCTGATGTTCAACTGCAAAGGCCTTCATATCTTCGGCCTCAGCGCCGGATGTAATCATCTTACGGATAGCCTTATCAACAACAAGAACCTCATGAATGGCCGTACGTCCGAGATAGCCTGAACCATGGCACTGGCTGCATCCAACAGCTTTGCGGGCAGTTGGGATGTCGTGGCCTACGAACTCGATTTGTCTCTCGGTAAGCTGATCGGGACGTGAGCAGTAAGGGCATACCTTACGCATGAGTCTCTGAGCGACAACGCCTACCAAAGCGGATGAGAGCATGTAAGGCTCTGCACCGATATCGACGAGTCTGACAATCGTGGATGCAGCGTCGTTCGTGTGCAATGTGGATAATACCAGGTGGCCTGTAACTGCCGCTCTGATGGAGATGGAAGCCGTCTCCGCGTCACGGGTCTCACCGACCATTATGACGTCAGGGTCCTGACGCATGAGAGCTCTGAGGCCGATCTCGAATGTAAGACCTGCCTGCGGATGTACCTGAACCTGATTAAGTCTCGGGAGGTTCTTTTCGACAGGGTCTTCGATCGTACTGATGTTGATCGGCTTCTGTGACAAAGACTCAAGTGCCATATAAAGCGTGGTTGACTTACCTGAACCCGTAGGCCCCGTAATATATATCAAGCCGTTAGGGGACATGAGCATGGCAAGGAACTTCTTATAGTTATCGGGTGTCATACCGAAAGTCTGGTTGTTGTCAATATGAACTGCCGACATGATGAGACGCATAACAACCTTCTCGCCGAAAACAGTAGGGATGACATTGACACGCACGTTAACGATCTGTCCCTGGATCCTTACACGGAAGTGACCGTCCTGAGGGATACGGCGCTCGGCGATATCCATCTCGCCCATGATCTTGATTCTTGCGACGAGAGAGTCCTGAACGTTCTTCTGTAGCGTGATGTAATCGATGAGAGTACCGTCGATACGCATTCTTACGACTACGTTCTGTTCGAAAGGTTCGATATGGATATCGGATGCGTTATCCTGGAAAGCTTTGTCGAGCAGGGAGTTTACGAGGTTGATGATAGGAGCATCGTCAGCGCCTGCACTGGTGTCGATGACAAGCTCGTCGATGTTTATTCCGGCTGTATTCGCATTGGCATTCTCAGCTGCGAGCTGAGCTTTGATGCCTGCATACTGGTAATCGATCGCACTCTTGAGTACATGTTCCTGCGCAATGAGGATTCTTACAGGCATACCGATGGTCTGTCTGATATCCTCTATTGCATAGAGATTGAGCGGGTCGTTAACGGCCAGGATGACTTCGCCGTTTTCCTGACCTATCGGGAGCATTACATACTGCTCGGCCATCTGTCTCGGAATGAGCTTAACTGTCTCCGGATCAATGGTATAAGAATTGAGGTCGATAAGTCCTATTCCAAGCCTGTTGGCAAGTGCAGAAAGCATCTGTTCTTCAGAAACATAACCAAGCTCAATGAGAACCTGACCGATTCTCTTTCCGCCTGACTGTTTCTGTATATTGAGAGCTTCCTTTAACTGATCTTCAGTAACATATCCGGCCTGGACCAGAAGGTCACCTATACGAATCTTTGAATTATCTGCCATGTATTACCCTCCGCTCTGCTGCTTAACCCTCAGCAGTAACATTATAGTCAGCGATATCAGCCATGTAGAGATTAAGATCTAACTTAAGCCTTACGATGCCGGAATTAACATATTCTATTTCGCCGGTTTCCTCGTTGATCTTCTCTTTCAGATCTACCTTCTGCCATTCAAAGCCCGTTATACGGACTGCGGGTTTTGTGCATATATCGTCAATGAATGCCTGACAGGTTGCCTGTGAACCGGTAACAACAAGTGTGAGCTTGACGCACTGTACTCCCGAAAAGCTGGTGTTCGTAGCATTATCCCTGGCTTTATTGTAGGGGGTGATAAGTGAATCGACCTGAGTATTTGTATTCTTGCCCGAAGCGGGTGTAGGGGTGTTGGTATTCTTAGATGAATCACTTGACGAATCACTTGACGAATTGTTTGCGGGTTTAGTATTTGCCAGGGATGAGTACGTGTAAGGACTCTCCTTGACTGAGCCGTCGAGAATATTGATAACGAGGTTTTCCGAGAACAGACCAGACTTCAAAACGTAAGATGTGACCATCTTATCGATCTCGGAACTGTCCATTACCTGATAGAATTCCACTGTGGAATCATTCAGATCGTTAACTGATTTCTCGTAAACAGCTTCTCCGCTTGAAAGACTGATTATCTTCTGTTTATATAACTGCTGTGTCTGTTCAGCCTGTTTTATCTTTTCTTCCGTTGTAGTGATCGATGAGATCGAAGGTCTTATCAGAAACCATGCTACAACAAATACCAAAGCCACAAAAAGGACAATGGCGATCGTCATCTTATCTTTTTTACTGAGGTTTGTCTGCAAAGCCATATCAGTTTGCCTCCTCTTCTGATGATGTGTCCTCGACGGGTTCTCTTGCTGCAAGCGTGCAGATAACATTTATGTGCCAGCGTGAACCGTCAGACGAAATATCGTATCCTGTGTAATCAACGTTTTCAAAAATATCCATCGACATCAGATCTGCGATAAACATATTGATGTCTTCAACAATAGGGGAAGATGCTGTGATATTGAATACTCCCGATGTAGCGCTGTACGAGTTGAATGTGATCGAAACATCGTGTTTCTTTGCTGCTTCAAGAATCTTAGTATTTACAGAAGAATTAGGGAGCGGATAGGTATCGATATATTCCTTGAGCAGATCAACTCCTCCCTGGATCTTACCCATCTCACCCATGTTGTCATACATTGCGTCGTACTCATTGACTTTTGCGATAGTATCAGGGTTTCTGTTATAACTTTCCAGCTCTTTAAGTTCCGCTTTTTTCTGGGCACTGATCGTAAGACATCCGATGTAAACGACTGCTAATACGGCTGCAATACCGATAAAAGGAATGATGAGTTTTCCCAAACCGCTCCCATCAGCCTTCTTTTTCTGCGTTTCCTTTAAACTCTTGAGGATAGGCATTCTTTCATCGATCTTACGCAGACCTGCAATAGGGTATACGAAGAACGGGAACTGAGTCGAATCGTTTCCGATAGACGTACCCTGGGGCGGCTGAACAAGTGAGATCTCAACCGTACTGTCGATGTTAAGGATATCGTTTGCGAGCTGATTAACCTGTGTGTAGGTCAGGCCGGCAAACAGAACATCTTTTAAAGTCTCATTAAGATGCTGAGCTGAAATGAACTGCCTGATGGATGATACTGACGAATAGATCTCTCTGGCAAACTCGGGTGTGCCGGGCTGAGAGAATACGCGGGAAGTGGAGTCGTAGTAGAACTTGCCCTCCGCGAAGAATATGGTAACGAGCGACTTTCCGTCAAGTATCATGTAGAGAACGGTCTTGCCGGCAGCCTGCTTGGTAAAGTATTCGGCTGCGAGCTGCACACCGTTGTGTATAGACTTTAATTTGAGACCGGCCATATCGAAGATGTCAACATATTTGTTAACGAAATCAACTTCAGCTGTCTCATAAACGACTTTCTGAGTTTTAGCTTTGTTGTCTTTTGAGACGATGTACCAACCGGTCGTAGGCTTCTGGAATCTGCCGTAATCTGCATCGGAAGATTCCCTTGTAACAAATTCTGTAGTCTTTTTGTCGGGTAATAAAGGCGTATCAGTCCTGTTTGCCCTTAGTTGTGGGCTGTTGAGTATGAGCGTTACCTCAGATTTTGACAGTTTATTAGCCTGCCAAGCAATTTTAATTGCTTCGATCACTGCATCAGGATTCATTACAACGCCGTTCAGAACTGCGCCTTCAGGGAGCGGTGCAGATATCAGTTTGGATACCTTTGCACCGTCGGAAGCGGATGCACCGACTGCGATCTGTATGTTGGTATTCGACAGAAATACTACTTCAGACATTTGCTTTATTTCCTTTCATTGACCGGCAGGACTTAAGATCCTGCTCCGATTGTTTGATAAGACTGATATATTGGCTGGATGACAGCTATCATGATAAATCCTACTGTTGCTGCCATGATAACGATCATTACGGGTTCGATATACGATGTCAGTTTCAAAAGTGCTTGTCTTGCGTAGAAGTCAAGGTCATCTGCGACTGATTCGAGCATGCTTCCCAAAGCACCGGTCTCTTCTCCGACTTTAATAGTTGAAGAGAGTTTTGCGACAAATCCGTTTACATCTTGAAGGGCAGCGGAAAGGGGCATACCTCCGGCGACTTTTCGCTCTACTTCCTTAAACTGATCCTCGATATATGTGTTTCCTATGGTACCTTTTGATATCTCTATACAACTGTGGATCGGTATACCTGATGAATAGAGGGAACTCATCGTACGGGCAAATCTGGCAGAGTAGATGACTTTTGTAAGCTTGCCCCATTTGGACATAACCTTGATGTGGTCGATGTTGTACTTAACGACAGGAATCTTAACGATCATCTTGCCGAATATAATCGCCAGAACTACGACAATAAGTAAGACATACCACTTGTGAGCGACAAAATCCGAGATGGCCATTAGAATTCTTGTCGGAAGAGGCAGAGAGGGCATTGTTGAAAACATCTCTTCAAATTGGGGCAATACGTAACCGAACAAGATAGCAACGACTATGACTATCAATACGCTCAGGATCTTGGGGTATGTGAGAGAATTTTTTGCGGTCTGTTCCAGTTGTGCTTCGCTTGTATACTGATCTGCCAGACGCAGGCATGTAGTGTCCAAAGTGCCTGATGTCTCAGCGGCTTTAAGCATAAAGATCAGAAGTGGAGGAAAAGCCGGTTCCAACTCTTCCATTACAGTCGAAAGAGATACGCCCTGAACGATGCGGTCGCGGAGTCTCAAATATAATTGACGTTCATAATCTGATATTGATTCATCATTGGCGAGGATCTCAAGTGCTTTGACCAAAGATACGCCTGCCTTAATAAGAGTACCCAATTGACGACAGAAATCTGCGAGCTTGGGTTTCTTGAGCGGTTTTAAGGCCATCTGCTTTTTTACGGGTTTAGCTTCCAAAAGAAGCAGACCAGAATCATGGAAGCGCTTTTGAAGATCAGCCTCATCATATGCTTCGGCCTTGCCCTTGACGATCTTACCTTTGCTGTCCTGTGCCTGATATTTATATTCCGGCATATTCAAGAGTCCTTTCTTCCATTATATTTGTTGCTATTGAGCATCGTAATTCAATACTTCCAAAGAATAGTAGATCGTAAAAGTGCCTTCGACACCGGTTGAGAGCCCGGTGGTTTTCCCGGTGTCTGTATATACAACACGGTAAAGCCCTTTCCGATATTCGAACTTTACGGGTCCGTTGCTTATGTCATCCCATTCGAGAAGAACAACCGAACCGTTTCTTGTTGAAATGTCGGCGACTTTTTTCGCAGCCCCGTCGGCCAAACCATCGCTTTTATTCGGATCATATATCGAAGTCAATTCTCCATAATACTCTGTTCCGACGGCTTTAAGGGCTTTTCGGATATCACGGGCTTCCTTATATGCTTGCCGGGCGCCGATATCTATCGCAGCCCAAAGGGTAAATACAGACAACAAACTAAAGACGATCACTGTGGTTACAATGATCCTGAAAGCTTCTCTGAGACTACTTTGTTTGTAAAACTGTGTACCCTCAACCGGCATGCTGTCGGATTTGTTATCTGACACCCTTGATAGTCCTCCTGATAACATAAATTTATAATATCACAGGGAAAAAGTAAAAAACACTTAATAAAATACATTGTTACACCCTGGTAACAGTTTTAACACTATATTAATTTGAATATTTGCGCCCCTCACTCTATAATTATAATAACTAAAAATATCTTTACAGCCTTTGGGAGAAGTGATGTTAAGAACGGCTATGACAGGCAGATCGATCTTTAGGAGCAATGGCAGGAAACGCCATGCCTTTACTTTGGTCGAACTCATCGTAGTCATTGCGATAATTGCCATTCTTGCCGCTGTTGGTGTTACTACAGCTGTCGGGTATGTTAAGCGTTCAAAGTTTGAGAAAAACAACCAGAATGCGGTTACTTTATATCAGATGGCTCAGTCAGCCATATCTAAAAAGATTTCAAATGGTACGCTCGATACATGGGTTAAGACGATTCCGGGTTTTGATATTGAATCAGATGCAGACCTTACACTTATCCAGGATTACGACACAAACTTTTCCAGACATAAGACTATAGCATTGACATTTAACAAGGATACCGCTGACGCAGCTGAGGACAAGTGTCTATATGATCTTGTGTCTCCTTATTTCTATGACAAATCATTCTTTAAAGCTACGATGACCATCGAGTTGGATATCAGTGCTACAAAGGATAATGGTTTCAGTGAGTATTCTGTAAATATCCTTTCTGCTTTTTATAGCGCAGAGAATAAGAATGAAAACGGCGGATGGGATCCTGATTATGTTAACGGATCAGCAGATTCTCTTCCTGACAGATCGGAGTCTTTCCGTTCGAAGACGAGTCTTGTCGGATATTATAACGGCAAGGACAATAATCAGTTTGACAGTCTTGACGGTCTTTCTTTGGTCTCTATTCCCTGGGATGCCACGCATGAACTGGAAGGCCACATTGTAGGACCTACTGAAGACAAATCACAGGCATCAGGATATCTGTTTAATGTACGTAACGGTGAGACCCTTGATGTATCATGGGCTATCTTTGATGCTGATACCGATCAGGAAAGACTCGGAGACAGCGAATATAGATACAGGTATTCGGTAAATCCCGATCATACTGAAGACCTGTACATTTTGCTTACAAACGCAGATCCGCTCAGTTCTGAGACTACAGAACTTCACATTAAGAATGAAGAGCTCAAAAAAGTAAAATATACTGCTTCACAGGATATCTGCGAGATCATTGAAGGATATATCATCAACAGGACAGTATGGACGGGATATGTTAAGGTTGATGTTACAAGAGAGGGTGCAGAGAATGCGACCGAGATGACATTCCCCATTACCAAGTCGCTTGTTACGGGCGACAGAAGAATCGGATGTCCGGTTGAGTATGAAAAAGGTTATTACGAATACAGGCTGACTTTGGATGCCATGATGACGCGCAGTACGGAATCCAACACGACTGACCCCATCACAAAATTCTTTGGAATCGAGAGATTGTTCAATTCCAATACTCCTAAGAACATCTATTTGACATTAAGCAGTAAGTCTACCTGGAAATCATATGATAACAACGGCAGTCTTAAGGATAAGACCGGTCTGAAGAATACATATGCTGCAAGAGCGATCGACGATTCTGTTTATCTGATAGGGTACGGTGTAAATGCTTCAGCGTTTGCATATTATTATTCTGTTTCGCCGGACAGTGCGGCTCTGGATGAAAAGGATGACAGCGAATACTACGAAGATTACATCATCACCGGGAAGGCGATAGTTAATACTTTCTTCGGCGATAAGGTTTATGGAAAGAGAGAGACTGATGATGGCAAGACTGCCTTAGTAGGCGGAACAGACTGGTCTGGATCCACCAAGGAAGCGGTTCTTACTAACTGCAGGCATCTTTATAACATTCGTTGGATGGAGGATGATACCACCAATTACAAGATCGTCAGCGATATCAATTGGTATATCCACAGTGGTTCCAAGTATGGCAGTGAAGTAAAAGTCTTCTCTTTAGAGACCGGTTCTCCTTCGTTTAAGTCTCCTGTAGATAATACGGGTGCACTTAAGATCGTATCTTTCCCGGCTCTACATGAATTAAAGAGCAAATCCACTCTGACTTCGATCTCTGATACGGACAGAACAGTCTATTCGATCAGGAATTTCCAATTAAGGGCTGCTTCGTTCAGAAAAACTGATGATCCTGTTGCGAGCGGAAGAGATACAGGATATGGACTTATCTGTCAGAATAAAGGAATAATTAAGAATATATTTATAGAGAACCTGAATCTGGTGCTTGCCGCTGTTGCTGATGGAAGCAAATGCGATTATACAGAAGGTAATTCCTCGATCAGTCCAAGCAACAAGGTTAATATTGGTTCGGATCCTTCCGCTAATTACAATAATGATTATGGAGTCGGTACTCTGGTTGGTTACAACAGTGGAACTATCGGTTCTGCTACTGAGACAGATGAGAGTATTAATACTGTTAGAGTAAATAACAGTATCGTTATGTCCGGCGGATATTGGAAATACAGCGAAACTATACGTGATGCCGGAGGCGTTATCGGAAAGAATGAGCAAGGCAAGGGCACGTTAAATGGTCTGATCAAGAACAGCGGAGCTTTCGTTGTTGTCGGTTATATGAATGTCGGCGGAATCGTCGGTTACAGCAATTCAGAGATCAATGCAAGATTCGTAGTCGACGGCACCGGAGGAGAAAAAGCTGAGATTAAATTACCTGTTCTGAATGCTACCGGTAACAGACTGGCCTGCGGAGTAATCGGTTTCCGTAACGTAGGTGGTGCGGTCGGCAGCCTTGATACGGGTGCTGAATTTAAGCGTGATGTTGCGCAGTACAGGGTTTCAGAACCGAACAGCGAGACAGGTGAGATCAGATTCAGCGGGTTGGCTGAAACAGCATACCATGTAAGAGTCATTCTTCCTGAGAATTCTCTTGTCCTTCATCTGACAGGTGACGATGGCCGTGCTTCAGCAGGCGGTGCTATCGGATATCTTAAAGGTGCAAAAGGCTCCTATCTAAGCATTTATACTGACATTACAGGTTATGTTATCTCTTCAGGCAATTCGATTGTGCCCTGTGGAGGAGCGATAGGCCGTGAGATCAACAATGCTGTCAATACCTTATATCTTGATTGTTCGAACAGGGATAAGTCAGTAATTGGTTCCCTCAGTGATTCAAAACCTGCAGCTTTCGCTTCAGGCGGAGCCATAGGATACGCCAGCACCGAAGCTGCTAACTCAACCAGAAAGATAGTAATTAATGTAGTTAATGACGGTATTATCAGATCTAACGGAACAGCTGATGGTTGTGGTTCAGGCGGTGCTGTCGGTGGAACTTCCAATAAATTCCAGGCAACCTTCATTATCAGAGCAGTAAATAATTCAAAGTCGGTTATCAAAGCAAACGGCTCTGATGTTGCGAATGGTAATGGTGCCGGCGGTGCTATCGGCGGAATGAGCGTCGGGTCTGGCGATAATTCAATTTCTCTCCCTTCCGGAGCGATCATTTATGCTGAGAATCGTGGCAATATTACAGGAAAACATCATGTAGGCGGAGCTATAGGCTTTGCTTCAATTAATAACGGAAAAATATATGCAGTTAATTATGGACCTATAACCGGTTCTGATTTTGTAGGCGGTGCAGTCGGATGCAGCAACAAGAGTCAGTTCGGTATAATTCAATCTGTTTTGAACGGCTCTACGATCAGCGGAGGAAACTGCGTCGGAGGAGCTGCAGGAAGAATACTGTATTTCCAGAACAGTTCAAAAATCAGTTCAATCGTAAAGGCTGATTCCAAAGTCACCGGATCTGCAGCTTTGGTTGGCGGTGTTTGCGGTGATATTCTCGTCGATAACAATAACACAAAGGGTACTATCGAACTAAAAGGTAATAGTACTAACCCGAAATTAACGATCGAAGGCGGTACAAGCAAAAATGTTTCTGGTACAGGCGGTATCTGCGGAGCTCTCAGGATTAGAGATGATAAGGCTCCAGTCATTATCATGCCTGCTCAGGCTGACCTTAACAGACTTGTGTTGTGGATATCAGGTAAAAAAGATGTTGGTGGCGCTATCGGCCGTATTGTCGGAAATGAATCTGTAGATGCTACATCATTTACTTATATTGATACTGGTAACGCTAAAGATATTACTATTGGTCTTAATGTAATCCTCAATCCTCAGACACGTATCAGTGGAACAGGTGAGAATGTAGGAGGCGCAGTCGGTTCTATTTTTGCAACCGGTGGTAAATTCAAAGGATGCATCAAAGTGTCTTCTTTATATGGCATGACACATGACGGTTCATATATCGAAGGAAGCACAAATGTTGGCGGAGCTGTAGGTAAGATTTATTATTCTCTGCCTTTCTACCGTGATGCTGATTCTATGATAAAAGTTGATTTCTCGAAGGCCGCCTGGACAGTCAGAAGCACAGCAGCTTCTAATCAGAATGCTAATGCCGGTGGTGCGATCGGAAATATAGTTGCTAATAAAGATACAACGAATAATACCAATTTATTCCCGATAGAAGTCAGATTGGGAACCTCGACTGTTACGGCTAACGGTTCAAATGTCGGCGGAGCTGTCGGCTATAACGATAATTCTCTTTACAGGTCCAAGTTGGATGTCCGTCTTGATGTTGGCGGTAAGATCGAAGGTGCAGGCAATGTCGGTGGAGTCTTAGGCCAGAATCTCCTTACTCCTGATAAAGGCGAGATCAAGTCTGTTGAGACAATTATCAACGGTAATATCACAGGCACCGGGGATAATGTCGGCGGCGCCATTGGATTTAACCGTGCGAAAATAACCAAGGTGGATTCTACTGTTAGTGGCATTGTTGAAGGCAAGAAAAATAATGTCGGAGGAGCGATAGGTTATTCCTCTTCTGATAATAAGGATATTGTGCTGGCAAGTATCATCTCTCGTGTTCAGGGCTCAGGAAGAACCATCGGACATGATAATGTCGGAGGTGCCATCGGTTACAATATCTGTAATATCACACAGATCGACTCTTATATCTCAGGTAATGCCAAGGTTATCGGTGACAACTGCGTCGGCGGTGCTTTGGGTTATGCTTCCGCAAGACCGGACCAGACTGGTAATAATGTCCTCAACGGATCACATTGGGGAAGAATACTCAGGATCTATTCAAACATTTCAGCCGATTATGCGCTCAGCGGCGATACAAACATCGGCGGTGCTGTTGGACAGGTCGGTTATAAGGAAGCCGCTCATTATAATTCTGCAGCCTTGGTATATGTTGAAGCTACGCTTAATTCTGCTTATCTGTTCGACCCTAAGAACACCGGTACTGACACAGATAACGGAAATGCTTGTGTAGGCGGTGTTGTCGGTATATTCGTGGACGGCCGTCTTGGTGTTACCGGCGGCGGTCAGACCGGAGGAGTTGTTCTGAAGGGACAGGGCGGTGTAGTCCATACGGATGAATTCGTCGATACTGATCACTTCCCTGCTCGCGTATACGGAAATACGGTATTCATCGGAGCAAACGGCAGTTCTATAGGTGGTATAGTCGGTCAGATAGGTGTTGACGGATTCCAGCAGAATTGCTGTCTTTCGAATATTTCTGCAAAGGACGGACCGGATCTTTGTGTTGTTTCACTTAATGGAGGCAGCAGGGTCGGCGGATGGATCGGAAGCGGATATGCAGCACATGGCGGCATCGGAAACAATGACCAGAATGAATTCAATAAAACTCCTGTCACATATAATGTTGATAACGTAAAGGCTGTTATCAGCGTAGGCGGCAGTGAAGTTGGCGGTTTCTGCGGAAGAACTGACTGTTATAACGGTAATCAAGCAACTAATGTTGCAACGTTTGCCCACATAAACGTGAAGCTGGATGATGCAAGTGTTATCGGCGAATCAAAGGTCGGTGGTGTTTTTGGTGAAGCATACTGTGCCGCATATAAAGCCGGAAGTATTAAATTAGCATTGAATTCTTATACTAATATAGGAGATATATTTGGTAATGATGTTCCCGGTAATGCTAAGGCTAAGACACCTGTCTGCTATGAAGCCGGCGGCGTATTCGGAAGTATCGTGACGACCGGCAGCCGTGCATGCTCTATCGAAATACCTGTTGATGTAACTATTGATGCCACTTCAAGGATTGCCGGAATGGCTGTTCCTGACAGTGATGCTACCGAATATGGAGTAGGTGGTGTATTTGGCCGCTTCAATGCGAAGCTCTCCACAGACAAGCAGTATGTCAGGATCACCAGTGTGGATGGAGTTAACGCAGCTGTCCGTTCTGCCGGATCAAATGTCGGCGGTGTTGTCGGATACATGATCAATGGCGAGATACGTAAGGCTTACGCAAATGTTTCAGTCCAGTCTGACGATACTGCTACCGGCATAAGCGTTGGCGGTTTTGCCGGTAGGATCGCTACTGGAAAAATATACAACAGCCACGTTGGTCCTGATGTTGAGATCAAGACACCCGGTTACTTTGACGGTGATACGATGTTTGGTAAGGATGCAGTATATAATCCAGGTAGTTATAGCGTTGTTGCAAAAGGTAATAATGTTTTGGCAGGCGGATTTGCCGGATCTTCTGAAAGCAATCTGAATTTGGAGCAAAGCTATACTACAGTGTCCGTAACAGCTGCAAATGGAGCTGCTGTCGGCGGATTCATAGGTAAGATCAACAAGGGTGAGATAAAGAACTGCTATGTAAGCGGTCATACTTATTCAGGACAGTACATCTCCGGTAAGGGTGATGTTACAGGAAACGGATATGTAGGCGGCTTCTTTGGTTGGACTTATGGCGGAGTGAAAACATATGATTGCTATTCCACAGCATCAGTTCTTGGCACCGGCAATTATGTTGGCGGATTCTATGGATACAGACATAACGATTCACAGGCTCAAGCCTGCTATTGTACAGGCCGTGTAATTGGTTCTGTTGCAGATACTACCGGTGCTTTTGCGGGTTATTCAGCTAAGACTAATTATTTTAAATACAATAATAATGTATGTTATGTTTTGGCTGGCATGAATAATTCTATGAATATTCTTGGCAATATTCCGCTTAACGAGAGCATTAACAATCTGAGTTATGCAGATGCCTCTGTCATCAAAGGAAGCAATTCCCATACAGGCAGACCGTTTGATCAATCTTTAGGAGAAACATATGCATTCCGTGCGGTTGTTAATTCTGAGCATTGGGGTGACTGGCCTGTTGTCACAGTAGGAACGCACGAGATCACTGACGAATGCATCTCGATGAGCGAGACGATATTTGATTATGATAAAGACGGTGTACTGATTGATAATTATCTGACAATTACAGTCGGTGGTGTTGAACTGGATTACGGTACTCATTACGAGATAACTTATACAAATAACGACAGAGTCGGTCAGGCGACAGCTATTATATCCGGTATAGGTGAGTATTATGGTGCTGTTGAAAAGGAATTCACAATAGAGAAAGCATCCATCAGCAACGCTGTTATCACGATCGCTCATCCAGACGATCTTGACATGGCTCAGCATGAGTATACCGGCGCTCCGATCATCCCTGATATCACGGTAATGGTCGGAGACGATGAGCTTGTTATGAATACAGACTATTATCTTGAATATGATCCGGATAATATCAATATCGGAGAAGTAACCGTTAAGGTAATCGGATATGGTAACTATACGGATGAAAAGGAATCACCGGATAAGTTTAAGATCGTTGGCAGAAACTTGGCTGGCGCTGATATTACACTCCTTAATGCTACTCCGGAAGAATTAGTCTATACCGGCAGTGAGATCAGGCCCGGAGTAATCGTACGAATCGACGGAAGAACACTTGTAGAGAATACTGATTTTGAAGTTCAGTATTTCAGCAATATTTATGCGGGCGTAGCTACTGTCAGGATAGTTCCTGTATCTGATCAGTACAGCGGTTCTGCTATAAAGACATTCGAGATAACACAGGCTACGAACCGTATTACGCAGGAACCTGCTATCTCAGGCTGGACATGGAGTTATGATCCCAGTGAACTGTCCGCTGAGCTTGAGACGATCTTCGGCGAACCTCAGTATTCTGTTTATACTGAAGAAACGTGCTCTGTTGCTGATAAGCGTGTAGTAGCTCCTTGCAGTGCTGCTGACCTTCCTGAAGCAATGAAGGATCTTGATGCCGGTTCATATTATCTGCTTGCTGAAGTCGCTGAGACGGTTAATTATACCGGTGTATTCAAGATCGTTCCGTTTACCATCGCAAGGGCAGATATTACAGGTTCGGCTACAGTAGACTTAGAGTATACGAAGATCGCCTGGGATGGTGACTCACATACTCCGGCAGTTGCTCTGTCGTTTAACGGCAAGACCCTTGATCCGAGTGATTATTCTGTTGATTACGGTAATAACACTGTCGATGAAGGAACGAAGACCATTACCATTACGGGAATCAAGAACTGTTCCGGAAGTGTTACTGCCGAGTATGCTATCCTGCCGGTATTCAGAGTCGATTTTGAAACATTAGGCGGTTCTCTTGGCGATCAGGAAAATCCTGTATATGTAGTATCCGGTGATACTGTTACGCAGCCGGCCGATCCTACTTTTGAAGGTTACAGATTCGACGGATGGTATAAGAATGCATCCTATGCTGTCGAATATAACTTCTCGACTCCTGTCACGACAGATCTGAAGTTGTATGCAAAATGGACGAGACTCTGGACGGTTACATTCATGCTTTATGATGGACAGTCGCTGGAACAGACGGTTCCTGACGGTGATTCCATGGTCAAGCCTGAAGATCCTAACAGACCAGGATATGACTTTGCAGGCTGGTATTCAGATCCTGACTGCACCAATAAGTGGCCTAATTTTGATATTGAGATTACCAAGGATTACACTCTGTATGCAAAGTGGGATCCTCAGACACACACCGTTACGTTCGATTCCAACGGAGGTTCTGCTGTTGATGAACAGACGGTAACCTGCCCGACTCCGATCGTAAAGCCTGCCGATCCGACACTTGACGGTTTTGTCTTCGGAGGTTGGTTTACCGATACTGAACTTACAACTCCTTATGATTTCGATGAGGCTCTGCCTGTGACGGAAGATTTTACTCTCTATGCGAAGTGGGATGAAGAGGATACTGACTGATATGAAACGACAGAATAAGACAGTTTTATACAGAAGAGCCAAAGATATCCTTCGGAATAACGAAGGTGCCAGTATCGTATTGGTTACGATCATATCCATTCTTGTAGTTACGAGTGTAATTATCCTGTCTGTGAGTGTTAATACTTTGATGGCTTCGGCAGATAAACAATACTATCAGGATCAGGCTTACGAGGCGGCTAAGAGTATGGGTTCTGCTTTGGATTCGCTTATTGCCGGTGGGAATCTCCCGCTGGATGAATATAACGGTCAGGTGCTTGTCAGTGATGAAGATCCTGAAAACCTGGTAAAAGTAAACGCAGTAGCTAGGAGCAAAAACGCTGAGTATTTTGATGTTATTATCACTGCAAAAGCGGCAGATGAGGAATATGTCTATACACTTACATATTTCAAATCCGGAAAGATGTTCATGCGGGTAAGCTGATATGAAGAAGATAAGAAAGAATGATCGATTAATCAGAGACACCAAGGGTGAGACGATCGTCGAAGTGGTCGTTGCTTTTGCTCTGCTATCGATCATGTTAGTCATGTTTACTCAGAGCATATCGTATGCTTCCAGAACGGATATCAGAGCCGGTAATATCCGGAAATATAACGATCAGGCTCTGACCGAACTTCAGCACAGGATTGCAACCAAGACCAATACAGAGTCTCCGGCTCCTTTACAGGTCTTTAACGGTAAAGCGGTTTCCAGGCTTGTATACAACATTGAAGTTGAGGGTCAGACATATACATATTATGTTTATGTAGCGGATGAGTAATGATATGAAAAAGCAGGTAAAGGAAACAAGGAAAGGTATTACTCTTGTTGAGCTGGTAGTTGCAATGGCATTAACAGCTTTATTTGCAGCTGCATGTGTTATGCTCATCCTGCCTGTTTCTAAGATCTATACCAGAGCTCTTGATCAGAACAGGGCCCAGATCGTAGCTGATTCCGTTGTCGAAGCATTGAGAACGGAATGTTTAAAGGCCATTATTACGGGTACAGGTGATGCCTGGATAGCAAATCCTGACAGTTATGACGGAACAGTGATGACGGATGTGGATCTGAAACCGGCAGGAAGTGTACTTGTGTTCAGGAGAAACAGCAAATATTGTGAGACCATTGCTGCAAATTATGAACTTAGTAATACTTTAAGTGCTGCTGTTTTTGAGAAGGATATGTCTGAAACTTCATTTAAAGATGAAGACGGAGACGCGAACGGAACTGTCAGCCGTTCTATTTACAGCATTGATGAGGCTGATGCCAGATCAGGTTTGGTCCATTACGGATATTATGAGAGCAATGCGGTCGAGATAAGCGGTGATCAGTATATTTACCCGTTTGATTATTTTGATTTCACGAATCCGTTTACACAGGCCACATATATGGGTTATACAGTGGAATTGAGATTCCATGATCTTAAGTACACTTCTGAAGATATTCCCAGACCTGCATATGTTACATGTGATGTAACTGTATTGGATATGAAAGGCTCTGTATATACAAGAAGCGCCGTGCTTTGCTTCCAGTAAGCTTTTACATTATTACTTTCTCATATATTAAGTGTTTCATTCATATTTCGTTTGCAAACCCCGTTTTTGACAGAATCGGGTTAATAAATTGTTACCCAACCATTAATTGTGGCATAAATGTGTTGAAGTCCGTTTGTGGATGGGTTATAGTAAGACCATCAAGCAAGTCAAACACTTTTGACAAAACAAACAAACAAACTCACTTAGGGTGAATCAAAAAGGAGGTCACTAAAATGAAAAAAGTAGGTAAGTCAACTAAGAAGGGTTTCACATTGGTAGAGCTCATTGTCGTTCTCGTTATCCTCGCAGTACTCGCAGCTATGCTCGTTCCTGCACTCACCGGATACATTCAGAGAGCAAGACAGGAAAAGGATTATCAGATGGCAGCTACAGTATTGACAGCCGTTCAGTCAGCAGCAACATATCAGTATTCTGTTGATTTCAAAGATGCAACAGACAAAAAGATTACGGGTACCACCTCTTCTGGAAATGGTGTTACTGTTAATGATTTAATTGGTGACACATCAAAAATTTCAGATATTAGTTTTACAGTTGATGATAAAGGTATTGTTCAGGATGGTGGTTCTGTAGTTATTAATGGCTACAAGTATACATGGAACACTGGAACTGCATCTTGGACAGCAGCAAAGGCTTCTTAATCTGATAGTCAGCTAAACTACCAAATTAAATAATCAGACCGGGTTCTTCGGAACCCGGTTTTTTTGTCTTTTTGCAAATTAACTCACAGTGTATAATCAAGGTCAGATATTTCTTTTAAGGAGAATACCGGCCTTGGTTTTATCTTATCCGTTATTTGAGATACCTTTTATCGGTATATACCTGATCGTTCTGGCATTTGTGTTCGGAGCGGTCTTTGCGAGTTTTATCACCTGTACTGCCTGGCGTGTTGTCCGCCATGAGGACTGGATGGGAGGGCACAGCCACTGTGATACGTGCGGACACGAATTGTCGACGGCTGATCTTTTTCCTGTAGTTTCCTATATTGCTCTTAAGGGCAAGTGCAGATACTGCGGTTCCAAGGTGCCGCCGAGAGATCTGATCTTCGAGATAATACTTGGACTGGTTTTTGCTGCAACGCTGTGGCTCCACGGGGCCGTTGATGCCGTTGTCATCGCCACTCTGACTCTTGAAGTGCTGCTTTTGGGCCTGTCCCTGGCTGACTGGGATTCCGGTGTGATCCCTGACGGATTCCTTGCAGCGATCCTTGTCGTATGGATCATGACGGTGGGATTCATGCCTGAGATGCAGAAGTATGCTGTGGAGGGACTTATCGCTTCTGCATGCGTAGGTTTTGCCATGGTGATCGTCACAGCCATTATTGGCAAGGTGAAAAAGACCAAGATGAGTTATGGTCCTGCCAAGCTCGCAATGTGCCTGATGCTGTTCTGCCGCATACAGGGTGCTGTAATAGCTGTGAGCATTGCGGTTGTGCTTGGTGTCGTTTTCGCGCTCGTATGCAAGTCAAAGAATAGAAAGATATCTCTGGCGCCGGCTATTTCGATAGGTGTAATAGTTGCTTTGATACTAAAAGATATTATTGGAATTGTCTTCCAGATTCATTTTGTATAACGGTTAATTGCTTTTTAGTAAAGAAGATGTAGAATAACAGTATAAGAGTGCTACCGGAAGACGGTTGACCTCAAGATTGACTAAAAAATAAGCCGCATCTTTGGTCGAGGGCGGCTTATTTCTTTGCTTTCAAACAAAGTGCAATGATCGAGACTATAAGGATACCGATAGTGAGCAATACGCTCAGTATTTCATAATCGCTCATATGCATCACCTCCCGTACCTGCAACGTTTCTTTTAAAGAATGTTGCAGTTGATGGTGAGGTCAACCGCCAGAACGCCAAGCGTCACGAATACCGTGCCGATAGCACTCCTTGATAATTCTACTATTTATTCTGGATGCTTGTACGTGGTATGTGCAGGACGAAAGTCGATTCACGTCAATACTGAAAGATTTAGTCCTCAAAACCGAATATTGACATTTTCATTAGGCAAAGTATATTATCTGTCCAATTTTGGTTCTAGATATATTTTTATAGTTGCTGTCCCGGGTTGATACGTAAGGTTTGACTTATCAGCGGCCGTCCTATATAATGTGCTAGTTTGAAATCCACGCACGAGAGGGGGGATAAAGATGTCTGAGATTAAAGTTAAGGAAGGCGAGTCCCTTGACAGTGCACTTCGCAGATTTAAGCGTTCTTGCGCAAAGTCAGGCGTTCTTGCAGAAGTTCGTAAGAGAGAACATTACGAGAAGCCTTCTGTAAAGAGAAAGAAGAAGTCTGAAGCAGCTCGCAAGAGAAAGCATTGATAAGACTTAAATGAGACCGTCCGGCAAGGGCGGTCTTTTTTTGCCTTGGTTTTTCGGACAGTTTGATCTGCCGGTATGTAAAGACTATTTGTTTTTTGTAATATTTCCTCTGTTTTTGCTATAATATTTCCAATAAAGATAAAGTTGAGATATTAGATATGTTGTTGACCGGTAAGAACTGGCGCTTATCGGCATCCCAAAAAGTAGGGGATGCTGATACGCTTCTTGATGTATTGCTTAAAAACCGCGGGATAACCGAAGGGCAATCCGTAGAACAATTTCTGTCTGAGGATGACGGTATCTGGCACGATCCGTTCCTTTATAATGACATGCGCAAGGCTGTGGATATCATCAATGAGACCATTGATAATCACGGCAAGATACTCGTTTACGGCGATTACGACTGCGACGGC
The DNA here is from genome assembly GCA_947167045.1 of uncultured Clostridia bacterium. GTDB lineage: Bacteria > Bacillota > Clostridia > Saccharofermentanales > Saccharofermentanaceae > Saccharofermentans. The sequence goes on along the minus strand of CAMVGO010000011.1, from coordinate 24,875 downwards.
GTAACTGCCACATCGATCCTCGTAAGGTATTTCAGGAGCCATCAGGCTAATGTGCAGTATATCGTTCCGCACAGGGCCGAGCACGGCTACGGGCTTACAGAGAAGATAATGGACAAGGTGGTCGAGAAGCACCCTGACCTTGTCATTACCGTTGACTGCGGCGTCACCAACATCGACACCGTTCAGGAACTCAAGAACAGAGGCATCAAGGTCATAGTGACCGATCACCACAATGTTAAGGAGGAACTTCCGCCAGCTGACTGCGTCATCTGCGCCAAGAGGGCGGACAACACATATCCTTTCATTGACCTTTGCGGCGCGGGCGTTGCATTAAAGCTCGTAGAGGCTTTGGGCAAGGACGGCACGCATAAAGTGACAGGCAATATCTGGCGTCAGGCAATAGAGCTTGCAGGACTTGCAACCATAGCTGACCTTGTGTCTGTCACCAATGAGAACAGAACGATAATCAAGCGTGCTTTCAAGAGCATGAAGAACCCGTCAAATGTAGGCGTGGGAGTTATGAACGAGATGCTCCTGGCACCCGGAAAGACTTTAGACGAGACATTTATCTCGTTTAATTTCGTACCGCGAATCAATGCTGCCGGAAGGCTTTACGATTCGGCTGATGCATTAAAGCTCTTTTTGGAGAATAATCCTACGGAAGCCAAGGCTGCCGCACAGGATCTCACACGTGAGAATGACGAGCGCAAGGAGATAGAGGCAAAAGTCTTCGATGAGGCAAGAAACCAGCTCGAGAACCCTTCAAGGCCCGAGAAATGGTCTCTGACCAATACCTGCGGTCCCATCGTTGTATACGGCAAGGACTGGCACCAGGGAGTTCTCGGAATCGTTGCGGGCAAACTGTCACAGTTTTACGGAAGGTCGGCTCTGGTATTTACAGATGATGCAACCGAACCCGGATGCGTCAAGGGTTCCGGAAGAGCATTCGGTGATTTCGACCTTTATGAATGCCTGGAGAGGATATCCGATAAGCTCGTTAATTTCGGCGGACATAAGAAGGCCGCGGGACTTCTTGTCAGAAAGTCCGATATGGCGGCATTCATGGAGGCTCTCGAGAAAGAGGCTGCAAAGATCTTCGAAGAGAAGGGCAGGTCCGGCGAGGAGAATGAGGAAGACGCGATCTGCGCGGAGTGCGAGATACTGCCTGAAGGGCTTGATTTCGCATCATACAGGGAGGTCAGCAAGCTCAGACCTTTCGGTATAGGCAATCCGAAGCCCATCTTCGTTACATATGGTCTTGTGATCACAAATATAGCCCAGATGAGCGCTGGAGCGCACATAAGGCTCGACCTGACTGATAAGACCGGCAGGATCACGCTGTCGGCCGTCGGCTTCGGAATGGGCGATTATTTCAATATCTTGAGGGCGGGTGACAGGATCGACATCGCCTACACGCTTAACGAATACAGCTACAGGGGAGAGACTTCGTTAAGTCTCCATCTGGAGGATATAAGGCCGGAAGATCCCGACAGCTTTATGTGGAAGAAGGCTGATATCGCCGAGAAGCTCTATACGAGCGGGCTCGCGATGGACCAGATAGCCAAGATGGCGCCGGGTGAGGACATTACAAAGACCATGAGACCGACTCCGGAACATTATGGAGCCTGCTATAAGGCCATTGAGAAGTTCGGAGGCACCGCAATGTCCACTGTTGACCTCGGACTTCTTGCAAGATTGGTGTCGAACAATTATGATATTGCGATAACACCGTTTCAGGTTAAGAGGTGTCTTGAGGTCTTTGCGGACTGCAGGCTCATCAGACTCAGAACGGTAACGCCTTTGAGGGTATGCTTCAACATCCTTCAGACGGGCGATAAAGTAAAACTCAGTGATTCTGATGTATATAGGAGAATACAAGGTGACCAGGGATAAGAACGACAAGGAATTTAATGCCGTAACCGAAGAGGAAGTGCAGGCCGAGGCCGAACGCGCTTATCTTCAGGACGACAGCATTAAGCCCGAGATACCCCTGGATCTGGAAGAGAAGTTCCAGCAGATAATAGAGCTCTACGATGAGTATGCCAAGGCGGCCGATCTCGATGAGAAAGACATCGAGAAGGACAATGCGCAGATGGAGAAGGCTTTCATCTTCGCTTATAAGGCACACCGTCACCAGAAGAGAAAGACGGGCGAGCCTTATATCACGCACCCTGTTGCTGTTGCTCTCATCCTGGCTGATCTTAAGGTCGACGTGGCCACGATCGAGGCGGCTCTTCTCCACGATACGATAGAGGACACGATAGTCGATGACCAGATGGTCACCGAGAAGTTCGGTCCTGTCGTCTGCAGCCTTGTTGACGGCGTCACAAAGCTCAATTCAAGCCTCGACAACATCGTTTACAATTCAAAAGTGGATATACAGGCGATCAACATCCGTAAGATGTTCATTGCTCTTACAGACGATATCAGAGTCATATTCATCAAGCTCGCGGACCGTCTTCACAACATGAGGACGTTAAAGTCCATGAGCCCCGAAAAGCAGATCGAAAAGGCTCAGGAGACGCTTGATATCTACGTTCCTTTCGCGGGAAGGTTCGGTATCTACAAGATCAAGTGGGAACTTGAGGATCTGTGCTTAAGATATCTTCACCCGGACGATTACTATGAGCTCGTAAAGCTCGTAAACGGCAACCGTACCCAGAGGGAAGACTTCATGGCGGACGTGGTGTCCGAGATAAGGGGCAAGCTCGAGGAGAACGGCATCGTTCACTACGACATTGAAGGACGTCCGAAGCACTTCTACAGCATCTATAAGAAGATGCATGAGAAGGGCAAGACGATAGACGAGATCTATGATCTTTTCGCATGCAGGATAATAGTCGATGAGGTCATCGAATGTTACCAGGTGCTCGGAATCATACACGAGATGTACCAGCACGTTCCGGGGCGTTTCAAGGACTATATCGCCATGCCGAAGGAGAACAAGTACCAGTCCATCCACACGACTGTCGTAAGCCATACGGGTACTCCTTTCGAGGTGCAGATAAGGACTTTCGCGATGCACCAGATCGCCGAATTTGGCGTAGCGGCACACTGGCATTACAAGGAGGCCGGCAATTCTCACGAATTCAAGGCTGACAAGTTCGACACGAAGATAAACGAGATGAGACAGATAATCGATTCCCAGAACGAGCTCACCGACTCGGGCGAGTTCCTGGAATCGTTCAAGATGAACATCGCGCCCGACGAGATCTTTGTCTACACTCCTAAGCATGAGGTAATTAAGCTTCCTAAGGGTTCTTGTCCGATCGATTTCGCGTATGCGATCCACTCCGGCATCGGCAACCATATGCACGGCGCAAAGGTAAACGGCCGTATCGTGCCGCTGTCTTACGAGCTCAAGAACGGCGATATCGTGGAGATCCTCTCGAGCAGCAAGCTCGTAAAAGGACCTTCCAGAGACTGGGTATCCATCGCGCGCACCGCAAATGCGAGAGCCAAGATCAACGCATGGTTCAAGCGTGAGGCGAGAGGAGATAACATTGCTACGGGAAGAGAGCTCCTTACGAACGAGATCACGCGTAACGGTTTCGATCCCGCGAAGCTCCTGATGCACAAGTCCATCGAGATAATTCTGAAGCGTAATAATTTCCAGTCCTTAGACGACATGTTCGCCGCTCTGGGATACGGATCCATCAGCGTCAGCAAGGTGTTCTCGCGCCTTCGTGACGACTATATAAGGAACATCTCCGAAGAGGAGCGCCGCGCCCTGGGTTACCGTGTCACGGCAGACGGAAACGTCGCATACAGCCCGCAGGAGATTCCGATCGAACTGGGTAAGGCTGACCAGACACGCAATGCGAAGGGTTCGAAGAAGAATGCGCAGCCCGAGAGCTCCAAGCAGGTGCTCTCAATTGACGGCGCCACTATCAACGCGCTTGGTGCAGACCCGCATCAGACTGTCGTTCCGGGCACAAAGGGCAACGATCCGATCGTTGCCGCAGCAGCCGGTACGAAGCCTTCCAGAAATGCTCGTGCAGATGCCGCAAGACGCGCGCACAGCAACGATGTCGTGGTTGTTAACGGTCTCGATACGATCGTCACGCACATCTCAAACTGCTGCCACCCGATCTACGGTGACGAGATCATCGGCTACATTACGCAGGAGAAGGGCGTAGGCATCCATAAGGTCACATGCAATAACATTCAGAACATAATGAGGAACCGTGATGCATCGCCTAAGGCAGAGGAGAGATTCCACCGCCTTGTGGCCGTCAAGTGGCTTTCAAAGGCGAAGTTCTCGACATACGACGTATGTCTCGTGATAATCGCTCTGAAGCGTCCGGGGCTCATTATGGACGTCATCGACAAGATGAACAGCGAGAAGATTGACGTTGAGAAGATCAACACCGTTCTGGACGGGCCTGAGGCAAGGCTCTATGCCAATATCAACATCTCGAGCAGGGAGCAGCTCGACCGTATCTGCGATAAGCTCCTGCAGGTGAAAGATGTTGTGGATGTTATCAGAAACTGACAGATTGCTTCTTTTAAACAAAAACTGCCGTGCTTTGCTTGCGCGGCAGTTTTTTATTCTGAAGTTATACTGGGAAAATCATGTATCCCCGTAATACTCGTCGTCATATCCGCCGACATAGCTGATATTGAAGAGAATCATCGGCTTTCTGCCTGATTTCGAATGAACGAAATTCTTTATCTGCTCCCTGAAGTTGCGCTTCTGAATGAAAGCTTCGATGCTGCCTGCCTTGCTGCTTGCCTGCTTGAGAAGGTCATCCACCTTATCTGAGATCAGCTCGTACATAACATCGATATTCTCGGCATCGTCAAAACATCCAATCGAATTGACCGCGGGGCTGCAGGCAAGATCGCCTGTTTCCTCATTGACTGTTATTGCGATCGCAAGGACTCCGTCCTCGCTTAAGTGGATCCTGTCCGTAAGCACCCTGTCATCGGCATCGACCGTACCCGTGCCGTCGATGAGGACAGGGGAGGCGGGAACATGGTCAGTGATCTTTGCACCGTCAGCGCGGAGCTCCAGTACATCACCGTTTTCGAGGATATGGATATCATCTTCCTTCATGCCAAGGCTCTCGGCCATCTCTTTATGGAGGCAGAGCATCCTGTATTCGCCGTGGACAGGAATGAAGAACTTCGGCTTTATCAGGGTGTGGAGCATCATGAGTTCGTCCCTGTATGCGTGACCTGAAACGTGAACGTCCGCGAGTGACTGGTAAATGACGTGCGCGCCCTTCTTGTAGAGCTCGTTGATAACGCGGTAGATGGGCTTCTCGTTGCCCGGGATGGGGTCTGCCGATATGATGACCGTATCGCCCTTTGTGATGTCCACGGAGCTGTGTGATGAGTATGCCATACGCGTAAGAGCACTCATCGGCTCTGCCTGCGAACCGGTGGTGAGGACGACGATCTTGTTGTCAGGATAGTTGTCTATCGCATCGATGTCGATAAGCGTGTCAGGCTTGATGTCGATGTAACCTAATGTGTTCGCGATGTTGAATACCTGTACCATCGAACGGCCCGACAGGCAGACATGACGTCCGTATTTCTCCGCTGCCGTGATTATCTGCTGCATGCGGTGAACGTGCGACGAGAACGTGGCGACGATGATGCGGCCCTCAGCTTTGCGGAAGTAGTGCGAAAAAGCTTCGCCGACGTGCTTTTCGGAAGGGGAGAAGCCGTCGATCTCGACGTTCGTGCTCTCGCACATGAACATCAGGACGCCTTCCTTGCCGAGCTCGCCCAAACGCTGGAGATTTATGGTCTTGCCGTTGATCGGCGTATAGTCGATCTTGAAGTCACCTGAGTGAACGATCCTGCCGACGGGGGTATTGATGCAGAGCGCATAGGAGTCGGCGATGGAGTGGTTGACTCTGATGAATTCGGCGGAGAATGCCTTGCCCAGGCTTATTATGTCACCGTTCTTGCATGTGGACAGCTTAATTCCCTCGAAAGGGACGTTCTTATCCTGAAGCTTGAGCTTTATGAGTTCTATGGCCATCGTGCCGCCGAAAACGGGACACTTGAATTCTCTGAGGAAATAGGGAAGGGAACCGATATGGTCCTCGTGTCCATGCGTGATGAGGATGCCCCTTAACTTTTCCTGATTGCGTCTGATGTAAGTGAAATCAGGGATGACGCAGTCGACACCCGGCATGTTCTCTTCGGGAAAACTCATTCCGCAGTCGACGATTATTATGTCGTTGCCGTATTCGAATGCCGTCATGTTCTTGCCGATTTCACCGATGCCTCCGAGCGGGATTATCTTGACCGGCTGCTGATTCTTGTATTTGGGATCCTTTATCCCGTGTCTTTTTGAATTGCTGCTCATAATAGTTCCTTTGTATTAAAACGCAAATACTTCCCGTATCCCGAGAAGTATTTGAAACGTTGTATTCTTGTTTACTGTGCTATGACGGTCCGTTTGCACGTGGAGTGGTTACCCGACTCGCCGTCTTCGGCGTATATGTCTATGTGGTATCCCTTGACTCCCGGTCCTCTGTCTTCAACGGTGTAATATCCGTCGCCTCCCAACGGGTCGTTCTCGATATAGATTACCGTTCCGGCAGGATAGATGGACCAGTCTGCCGCACAGGTGCGTCCTTCGGTGCATGTAGTGCCCGTAGCGGTGCTCTTGCTGTAGCCGCCGTTGCCCGTGGGCTGGGGACCGTAGAATGTAATCGTGCAGGTATTGCCCTCACCTGAAGGTGCGGCCTTCTTTTCTTCTGTAGTCGTTGCCCTGGTTGTAACTTCAGCCGTCGTGGAAGATGTCGGCTTGTTTGTCGGCTTCGGCTTGGGCGTCGGCGTGTTGGTGGGCTTTGTCTCAGTTGTGAGTGAAGCCTTAACGTAGTTGCCGTTGTATGTCCTGTACCAGCCGTTTGAAGTAACAGCGCATACGTCGATCTGATCGCCTGCGAAAACGCTCTTAACGACATCGTATTCAGTGCCGGGACCTTTTCTTACGTTGATCGTGGTCTTGGCATATACTGCAAGATATAATTCTTTTTCTGTTATGTACTCTGTGGTCTCAGCAGTTGTTGTAACCGTGGTGGCTTCTGTTGTAGCTTCTGTTGTGGTTGCCGCGGTTGTTGTCGTTGTTGCGTCAGCAGCGGAAGCAGAAGTCTCTGATGTATTTTCCGTCGCATCTGCAATGCTCTCGGCCGTTCCTTCAGATGTGGAAGGTTCGGTAGCATCTGTGCCGTCGGCTGAAGAGCCTGATGCTTCTGTCATATCTGCGAATTCGGTAACAGATGTATCTGTCTCATCGGATGTCAGGATATCAGCCGAAGTCTCTGCGACTGTTTCAACAGGCTGAGCCACAACAGGCGTGTAGTCCAGAGCCGAATCAACAGCGAAAGTAGCCGTGGCACAGAGAGATACTACGACAACGCAATTGACGGCTGAGATGATCTTAGCGCGTGTAATGTTATAGAATTCTTTTATTCCGATCAGTTTCAAAAATCTGATTCTCCTTGTTTCTTTCTCCTCTGTTTCGAGGGCAGAATTGCAAACATATTATATCATACTTTGATTTTTAGGCATTATCAGTGAAAAATCGGGCATTTTTGTATGGAATCTTCACTTAAGGCCCAATGGACCTCTTTACCGCAAAAGTGATTTTGAGTAAAGCGTTTTTCGTAATTTGTCAATTGATTGTCACAACTATGCAAGGCATGTAATTTTTTAAGCGTCTATAATCTAGACACCGACAGGGGGAGTCTTAAGCGAGGGGGGAGAACAGATGTCGTTGGGACGTGTCCGTAAACCGGCCAAAAGAGAATACTACGGAACGACTGAGCGCGATGTTGAGAAAAAGCGCGCACGCGTTTACATTATCTGTGCCCTTATCCTCATTATCTGCGGTATCCTGGACGTCATTTTCCTTATCGGTATCCTGGATCTTTAAGGGTTTTCGCTCTTCAAGGCTGTCCGGGGCTTTTTGAGGGCATTCGAGCATTCCGGAGAACCCTCCCGTAATAGCTTTCAATTGCAAAAACACAACCTCTCGTATATACTTACACCCGTAATATATTAATAATATAGGGAGCAAGATAATGAGAGTTTCCAATCTTTTTATGGCTACACAAAGAGAGATCCCTGCTGATGCCGAGATTCCTTCACACAGACTGATGCTCAGAGCGGGCCTTATCCGCAAGATGGCATCAGGCGTTTATTCGTTCATGCCCATGGGCTACCGCACCTACAAGAAGGTTGAGGCAGTCATCAGGGAAGAGATGGACAAGGCAGGAGCACAGGAGCTCATAATGCCGGCACTTCTGCCTGCTGAGGCTTATCAGGGTTCGGGAAGATGGGAGAAGTTCGGTCCCGAGATGTTCAGGCTTACAGACCGCGGCGGCAGATCTTTCTGCCTGGGTCCCACGCACGAAGAGCCTTTTACGGAAGCAGTAAGGGATTCCATCAGATCTTACAAGCAGCTCCCTGTTACTCTTTATCAGATCCAGCACAAGTACAGAGATGAGAAGCGTCCGAGATTCGGCGTCATCAGAGCAAGAGAGTTTGTTATGAAGGACGCTTATTCTTTCGACGTTGACGAGGCTGGTCTCGATATCTCATACAAGAAGATGTACGACGCTTACAGAGCTATCTTCGACAGACTCGGACTTGACTACACGATCGTTGACGCCGATTCAGGCGCAATGGGCGGTTCCGGTTCCCAGGAATTCATGGTAAAGAGCGAAGTCGGCGAGGATGCCATCTGCTTCTGCGACGAGTGCGGTTATGCCGCAAACGAGGAGAAGGCAGGCTGGACGAGAGGCGCTGCCCAGGAAGGGGAAGAGCTCGCAATCGAGAAGATCCATACTCCTGACGTAAAGACAATAGAGGAACTCTGCGGTTATTTGAACTGCGGACCTGACGCATTCGTCAAGACGATCCTCTACAACATTGACGGCAAGTTCGTTGCCGCTATGTGCAGAGGTGACAGAGACATCAACGAGATAAAGCTCGGCAACCTCTATGATGCAACCGAGATGGAGCTTGCGGCATTCGCGGATGTTGAGATGATCACAGGCGCAAAGGTAGGCTTCGCAGGCCCTGTCGGACTTAAGCAGAAGATCGATATCGTAGTCGATCCGGAAGTTACCGGCATGAAGAACTTTGTAGTCGGCGCTTGCGAGACGGACTACCATTTCAAGAACGTTAATATCGGAAGAGATTTCGAAGCCGACCAGGTTGCCGATATCACTAACGCAAAGGCAGGCGATATCTGCCCCAAGTGCGGCAAGGGCAAGCTCGGCATGGCAAGAGGCGTCGAAGTCGGACACATCTTCAAGCTCGGCACAAAGTATTCCGATGCTCTGGGATGCATCTATCTCGACAACAACGGCAAGGAACACAGCATGGTAATGGGATGCTACGGCATCGGCGTTTCGAGAGTCCTTGCTGCCATCATCGAGCAGTATCACGATGACGACGGCATCATCTGGCCTTCCATCGTTGCGCCTTACAAGGTCATCGTCGTTCCCACAAAGGCAAATGACGAGGAGATCATGGGCGTTGCGGAGAAGATCTATGCCGATCTTACTGCTGCAGGCTGTGAAGTCCTTATCGATGACAGAAACGAGCGCCCCGGCGTCAAGTTCAAGGACGCAGATCTTTTGGGCATCCCGCTCCGCATCACTGTCGGAAGAAGGGCAGGGGAAGGCATCGTTGAAGTTAAGAGGAGAGATTCCAGCGAGACTGCCGAGATCACGGTAGATGAAGCTGTCAAGGCTGCCAAGGAGATCTGAACTTGTTCTTAAGGATCGTCACATCACTGATCCTCTGCGCGTCTTTCACGCTCGGTTCTTTTCCGGGATTTCTGGAAAGGAAAGGCGAATTCACGCGCGCTTCCTATGACTCATACACATTAACGCTCTGCGACGGAGAGACTCTCGAAATGAAGCTCGCCGGCGGGAGCGTTATATTTGTCTCATCGGATCCCTCAAGGTCTTATACCGTCGTTCTTGCAAAGGCAAAGGACAACAACGTGGTGAAGAACCTCACGGGAGGCGGTGAGTCGTTTATCCTGGATATCGTAAACTTCATGGATGAAGACCAGCTTTACTATCTCGTTATCGAATATGAAGCATACGGTCTTGAAGTAACCAACGGCGATAATGTGATCGTCAGGAAAGGTGATAATGTTTTCTTCTGGAAATCGGCAAATTACGAGTACAATCTCAACACCTGTTCCGAGCTTTGGACAGACGAACAGTCGCTTAATGAGTGTCTTGAACCCCAGAACGACATCGAGTGCGACGATCCGGTACTTATAGCTTATTCAAACCGCATATGCGACGGCGCAGCTGACGATTGGGAGAAGGTATTCCGCATCTACTATTACATTGCTACCGAGATGGCATACGATGAGACAGAGGCCGGTGATGCATCGGGCGGTTATCAGGACGGTGCGGTAGCCGTGTTAAGAGACGGAAAGACAATCTGTGAAGGTTTCAGCAATGCTTTCACCGCACTCTGCAGGGCGCAGGGGATCCCGGCTGTTGTGGAGTTCGGCATAGGTTTTGCCGATTATAACGAGATGACGACCAGAATTCCGGTGGCTGAGGATTGGGCGGACCACGCGTGGGCTGCGGTATTCCTTGGCGGCAAGTGGCATTTCGTCGATCCCACATATGATATGGCGAGATTCTACAGCGGTCCGGACAAAATCAAGACATACGACTATTCCACGTCTTACTATCTGCTGCCGCTTGAATCGTTCTCGAACGATCACAGGATATTGGACGCCGACACCAGACACGGCATACCTTCGGCAGGATACTGCGGAGACTACGCATCCTATGAGATAACGAGAGACGGCGTATGCCACATCTCGGGCAGCGGAGAGATAAAGATGCCGGCAGGTGTCAATTGTTTCAACAAGATCGTTTTCGAGCCCGGCAGCAATATCACATCGATAGGAACTTTGTGCTTCAGCGACTGCGACCTCATAACCACGGTCGTAATACCCGATACCGTAAAGCGTATCGAGGAATGCGCCTTTGATACATGTGAGGACCTGGAATATGTCTATCTGCCCGAAGGGCTGGAATACATCGGCGATGAGGCTTTCGATTACTGTGATGAACTGAGCTATGTGAGAGTTCCCGATTCTGTTGGGAGCATCGGGACATGGGCGTTCGACGACTGCCCGAGGCTCTACATCAGCGTCCCTTCACATCTTTCGGGTTTTGCGAACGATTACGACATCCAGCCGATGTTTATCGAGACCAGATAACGGCCGGACGGGAGCTTAAGGTTCCGCAAGACGGTCAGACGGAGAAGAATATGGCTTACATTGAATTCAGAAACGTTAAGAAGATATACAAGACGGGATCCGTCAATGTCACCGCACTTGACGGATGCGATTTCTTCATAGAGAAAGGCGAGCTTTGCGTAATAGTCGGCCAGTCAGGCGCGGGCAAGACGACGCTGCTCAATATCCTCGGAGGAATGGACAGGCTTACAACGGGTGAGGTCTTTCTGGACGGCAAGGAGATCTCTAGGCTCGGTGCTAACGAACTCGCGCTGTTCAGAAGGCAGAATGTCGGATTCGTATTCCAGTTTTACAACCTGATACCGAACCTTACCGCGATCGAGAATGTCGAGATGGCGGCTCAGCTCGTAAAGGATCCGATCGACTGTGATCTCCTCATGAGGGAAGTCGGTCTGGCAGACCGTGTAAATAACTTCCCGGCGCAGCTCTCGGGCGGTGAGCAGCAGAGAGTCGCGATAGCAAGGGCTATCGCAAAGAACCCAAAACTGCTTTTATGCGATGAGCCTACGGGAGCTTTAGACTATCAGACGGGAAAGGCGATACTGAAGCTTTTGCAGTCCTTAAGCAATGAGAAGGGCATGACCGTCGTCATAATAACGCACAATTCGGCGCTTACGGCTATGGCTGACAGAGTCATCAGAGTAAAGAACGGAAAGATCACGAGCAACGTGATCAATGAGAGACCGGTTAACGTAGATACTATCGAGTGGTAATGAAACCTTACGCAAAGACCATCTTAAGATCCATCAGGATGACGCTCCCCAGATTTCTCGCGATATTCGCGATAATCGCTCTGGGCGTCGGTTTCTTCGCGGGTTTGAAGGTAACCACGCCGTCGTTTGTCGCGACTGCCGATAAGTACACGAAAGATTATGCCATGTTCGACTTTAAACTCCTGTCGACAATAGGTTTTACCGATGATGATATAGAAGAACTGGCAAGCCGCACGTCCTGCGTGGTTGAAGGAGCTTATTCGGCCGATTGCTCGGCTTATCTTGGAGAAAGCCTGAGCGCTGATACCGTGAGGTTCATTTCGATCACCGAAAACGTCAACAAGATCAAGATGGAATCAGGACGTCTTCCGTTACGCGACGATGAGGTTGTGGCAGATGCGTATATGCTTCCTTCGGTAGAACCCGGAACAAAGATCGTTATCGCGGACGAGACATCGGAAGACGCAATGAAGATGTTCAAATACAAGGAGTATACGGTTGTCGGTACGGCAAGGTCACCTGTATATCTGAATTTCCAGCGCGGTACATCAAATGAGGGTTCGGGCAGTGTTTCGTTCTATGTATGCGCACTCCCGGGTGCATTTGACTCCGAATACTATACCGAAGCATATCTTTATGCGAATACGGGACTCTATCTCTATTCCGATGAATATAAGGAATGGGCGGAAAAAGCCGAATCACAATATAAAGTTGCTCTCTCAGGTGTCATAAACGACAGGTTCGAATCTCTCCTCAGGGAAGAATACGACAAACTCTACGACGGTATAGACGAATTCAGGGATGGAATAAACGAAGGCCGCGACGAGCTCAAGGACGGGCGTGCAGCGCTTGAAGACGCCAAAAAGGAACTTGAGGATGCCCAGGCTGAGATCGATAAAAACCGTATAGAGCTCGAAGAAGGCAAGAAGACTCTGGACAGTTCGAAAAAGGAGATCGATGCTTACAGCAAGGAACTTACATCCACGAAAGTATTGCTTGATGCCGCGGAACAGAGGGTCGAGAAAGCTAAGACGGAGATGGAGAGTATAAAGAGCGATGTCGATTCTCTTTATTCCGAGATAACGGAAGGCCGTTCTGAAATAAGAAAATCGAGGATGGAGATCGAGGCAAGACTGTCTGCGCTCGAGTATCTCGAAGGAACATATGAATCTGTTTTGGCTTCCATTGATGCGGGGATAGAGAACAACAAGGCAAGACTCGAAGAGGCGGACAACGATTGGGAAAAAGCGATCATCCAGGCCCAGATCGATGTTCAGGAGCAGAACCGCGAGACGAATGCCAAGGCGCTCGAGGCAGCTCAAAAGGAAACGGAGCGCCTCAACGGCAAGCTTGAAGAACTTGATGAAGATGAGAAGGCATTGGACGAAAAGCAGAAGGAATATGAAGGCAAGATAGCCTCATATAATGGAGTGTATCAGTCGTATATGTCCGACAAGATCCAGTACGATATGGGCGTCAAGGAATATGAGAGTTCCAAGGCACAGTTTGACAGTGCTTACGCTCAATATCTCGACGGAGTCTCACAATACACTGAGGGGCAGAGGAAACTGAACGAAGCCCAGACCAAGGTCGATGACGGCTGGAAGCAATACCACGAAGGTGTTTATGAACTCTGGCAGGGATATTCCGAATTTTCCTATAAGGCGGAAACGGTATTCAGGTCGGATCTGGTTTACGGTTTCATGCTCATAGACAGTGTTGACGATCCCGAGACTTATATTCTCGGAAGGGACAAGAATACCGGTTATGTCTGTTTCGACAACGATTCCAGGATAGTTGACGGTATTGCCACCGTCTTCCCGGTGTTCTTCTTTGCGATAGCCGCACTCGTGTGCTCCACCACCATGAGCAGGATGGTGAGCGATGAGAGAGGCATCATCGGCACTATGAGGGCTCTCGGTTATTCTGATACCGCGATAGTAATGAAGTATGCGGTCTATGCCGGTTCTGCTTCCATATTGGGCGGCGTTCTCGGATTCATGGGCGGTACGAAGCTTTTCCCGGCTGTCATCTGGGAAGTATATGCGATGATGTACGGCTTTACGACTCTTAATTTCAGTTCCAGCATACCGCTGTTCTGTCTGTCTCTGGCCGTTGCACTCATCTGTACTGTCGGCGTATCCATAATCTCTGTTATGTCGACACTGACCGGAATGCCTGCCGAACTCATAAGACCGAAGGCTCCGCTTCCCGGAAAGCGAATCCTTCTGGAATACATTCCGTTTATTTGGAAAAAACTCAAGTTCCTGCATAAGGTGTCGCTGCGTAACGTCTTCCGCTTTAAGAAGAGAATGTGGATGATGATCGTCGGCATCGCGGGATGCACCGCGCTCCTGCTTACCGCATTCGGACTTTACGATTCTATATGCAATATCGTTGATACCCAGTTCGACAACATAATGAGATATGACATTGCAGCCACTTTCGACAGTAAGTACAGACAGTACGAGATAAGGGAAGCTGCCGATGCCGCGCGCGAAGCCACGTCCGTTAAGTGCGAATATGCCGTGGTAAAGAGCGATACAGCCAAGAACAACGGCTCCGGGTATGTGAGGGATCTCTCGGTATTTGTTACCGATGACGTTAATGCCTTAACTATTTTCGGACTTACAGACTACAAGACGGGCGAACAGTTGGATTGGCCTGCTGACGGAGAGGTGGCCATCTCCCAAAAGCTCGCCGACAAGAATAATGTCAAGCCCGGGGGCAGTATAACATTGTTATACGGTGATGAAGAACGTCCTGTAACGCTTAAGGTAAGTTCTGTCTTTACGAACTATACTTTCCATTATGTGATGATGACTCCTTCCACATACAGGGAGTATTTCGGCAAACCATATACTCCCGAAACGCTTCTGGTCGCCGTCGAGAGCAAGACACTCGATGATGCCTATGCCATTGCCGAATATCTTTCAGACAATTATGAACTGGCGACCTGGTCATCTACTGCCGATTCCAGGGAAAGTTTTGCCAAGACGATGGAAAGGATGAATTACGTCATAATACTCGTCATCGCATGTGCAGCTGCGCTTGCTTTCATCGTACTGTTCAACCTCAACAACATAAACATTACGGAACGCATAAGAGAGATCGCCACGCTGAAGGTCATGGGATTTAACCGCAGGGAGACAGGCGCTTATGTCACCCGCGAAAACATCATGCTCGTGCTTATGGGTTATATTGTTGGATTGCCGCTCGGATTCCTGCTTCACAGGTACGTCATGGCGCAGATAGCCATGGACATGATCACTTATGACATCCGGATCGATCTCATAAGCTATTTTTACTCTCTTGCATTTGTCCTGGCGTTCTCGACCGTTGTTAACCTGATAATGCGCGCTAAGATCGAAAAGATCAACATGGCTGAATCGCTGAAGAGTGCAGAATAATAATGCCGGTGCTGTGCGCAGGTACCTGAAAATGCCTTTTGTGAGAAAAACCTGATATCAGGTGCTCTGTTCGCCCTCGCCGTTCATCCAGCTCTGGTGATAGTTCTTGCGGCGGTACTCTTCGGGAGTCATGCCGGTCGACTTCTTGAAGACCTGGATAAAGTGAGACTGGGAAGAGAATCCCAGGTAGTTGGCGATAGTGAGTGAAGACTCATCCAGATGCCTTAACATGTTGCAGGCGACGTTGATCTTCTGATCCCTTATGTAACGGCTTAATGTAATGCCCATTTCCTGCTTGAAGAGCTTGGAAAGATAGCTCGAGTTAAGTGAAAGGGAGTCAGCGATGGACTCGACCGTGAGGTTCTCCTGGATATGGGACCTGATGTAGTCGATGGCGACCACGATATGGCGTGATACGACACGGTTTTTGGAAAGGTCGCTCATCTTGCGGCAGTATGTGCGGAGAAGATCGTTCTGGATGTTATAGACCTCTTCGACGGAGCTTGCGGCATCGATCAGCTCGATGTAGATATCGCTCAGGTTATAAGCGACGGAGATCTCAAGACCTGCCTCGATGCAGAATCTGCTGACGAGGGCAGTGAGTATGATCGTGTGATATTTGAAGTTGCGGAGTTTGTCGGGACTCAAAACACCTAGAGTCTGGGTCTCTGCCATTGATTTAAGGCCTTCTTCCAATCTGTGGTAGTTGCCGCTGGCAACGATCTCATAGAAGCTGATCTCGGTATTGTATGCGACCTGGCGGTTGCCGGATTCGCCTTCATTCATAAGTCTTTTGGCTAATTCTTTCTCGATGTTCATAGACTATACCCCGGTTCCATTTAGGATTGATTATCAAAAAATGTTGAATCTATTGCTAAAATTGTATATTTCTTTCATTGTTATGTAAAGAATACCTGAAAACAGGAAAAACATTTTTCGCAAAGGTTGTCCAAAACTTAACCTGAACAGGCTTTTACGGCTTAAAATCTTATTGAGTTATTGACAGAAAAGTAATAGAATTTTAGCGTAGAAAAAATAGGGAGGCGTGTATTCATGACAGATGAACTTAAAGACATTATCTATGCCGATCTGTTCAGATACACCGGTAATGCACGCCGTTATAAGAACATCTACGCCTGCTATCTCGAGGAGAGAAGGTCGAGTCCCGAATTCAGCTATATCAGCGTCATGAGACGTACGCGCTACTACTACGACCAGCTCAACAAGTACGACGGTATCAGGAAAAAACTCTATCAGATCAAGTTTGCGGTAAGCAACTTCAGACTCGACAGGCTGAGCCGTAAATATCATTTCCAGATCCCCTATGATACAGAGATCGGCAAGGGCTTCTATCTGGCGCATTTCGGACGCGTAATAATCCACCCGAAGAGCGTAATCGGCCATAACGTCAACGTTTCCACGGGCGTAGTCATCGGAACCCAGTTCAGAGGAAAGAGAAAGGGTTCACCCCATATCGGCAATTACGTTTGGATTGGCGCAAATGCCGTTATCGTAGGCAATATCAGGATCGGCAATAATGTTCTTATCGCCCCCGGTGCCTATGTTAACTTCGACGTTCCGGACGGTTCCATCGTAATCGGCAACCCCGGTCTCATCAGAAGGTCGCCGGGCGCTACGCTCAATTACATCAACAACACGATCCTCTTCGACGAATACAACGTCAGTTCGAGCGGAGTCAAGCAGTGGTAGGACGATAGATGACGGCAGATCCCTTGTTTTTCAGACATAACAGAGAGCGCTTAGCTGCCGCGTTGCCGGACCGCACCGCGGCGTTGTTTTTCTCGGGCGAAGAAAAGCATATGTCCCTTGATTCGGATTACCGCTTTTTCGTTGACCGCAATTTCTTTTATCTGACAGGACTTGAGTGTTCCGGCTTCGTGCTCGTCATCGAGAAGGAAGACGGCAGGGTAAAGACCGGTATCTATGCGCCTGCGAGAGACTCCATGAAGGAGCGCTGGCACGGCAAGAGGATGGACCTGTCCGATATTGCAGCCATTGCGGGACTTTCAGCTGAAGAGGTCTTTGATCTCGAAAAATATGAGGAAAAAGAGTTCGAACTCAAAAGAGACACGGATATCACCGTTTTTCTGGACAGTTCGTCTGTCATGACCAGGCCTGCCGAGCTTAAGGCTCAGATCGAAAAGGACGGCAGGAAGGTAAAGGATGTCTCGGAGATAACGACTTCTCTGCGTCTGATAAAGGAGCCTTTGGAATATGAATCCATCAGGGAAGCCGCAAGGATCACCGAGGAAGCGATAGAAGAGATGAAGACGCTGATACGTCCGGGCGTGTCCGAATATGAACTTTATCTCAAGCTCGAGTATGAGATGGCGAAAAGGAGTTCTATGGCGTTTGCCTTCGAGACCATCGTCTCATGCGGGAAGAATGCTTTCTATCTTCACCATTCGGAGCCTGAAAAGGACGGAGACGGCATTGCAAAGGAAGGTTCGATCATACAGATCGACTGCGGTGCGAGAATTAACGGCTACTGTGCTGATATCTCGAGAGTCTTCTTTGTCGGGGAGCCTGAAGATGAGAGCGATAAGAGAATGAAGCTTTTGGGACTTATCCAAGACTTAAGAAAGGCTGCTTTCGGTTTTATCGCACCCGGGAAAACGTTCGCTTCCCTTAATTCACAAATGTATGACATCGCCGGCAAATGGCTTGCAGGACAGGGTCTGATACCTGATAATTTTACCGAAGAGGATGTTCGCCGCTACTACTGGCACAACACCTCTCATTTCATCGGACTGGACGTTCACGATGTCGGCCCGAGGGACAAGGAATTTGAAGCGGGTAATTGTCTTGCGGTTGAGCCCGGTGTATATATCCCCGAGTGGGACATCGGCTTCAGGATCGAGGACGACTGCCTGGTTACGGAAGACGGCTGCCTGCTCCTGAGCTCCGGGAAGGACAGCCCGGAGGGAATAATTGTCGGATAACAGTTCACCCATAACCGCCATTCTCGTTGCGGTACTGATAGTGCTTGTGCTCATCCTGGTCGCAGGAGGCCTTTTCGTGCTCTATAAATCCTATACCGACAACATCTTCAGACAGGTATTCAGCAGGCCGAAGCCCCTGCCTCAGGTCGACAGGTCACCCAAGCAGATCGACCGGAGCACTCTCATGGGGCGCGGAAAGAACTGGTTCTATACATTCCACAATGAATGGCTCGGCGTCAGGACAACATCCTTTGACGGATGCAAGCTGTCAGGATATTACAGGCCTTCATCGGATTCCACATGCAGGAGCATGGTTATCCTGGTTCACGGCTACGATGAAGCTCCTGCCGAGATGGCCGCATATGCAAGACTCATGATGCGCAAGGTCCAGTGCCACTGCATAATCACGCACATGAGGGCGCATGGCATGAGCGGCGGGAAGAACTTCACATGGGGTCTTATGGAGAGCGTCGATCTCGATGCCTGGTTTGCTTTCACAAAAAGACGTTTAGGACCTTATTGCAGAATATATCTGGTCGGAAGGGGAGCTGGCGCGACGGCATGCCTTCTTGCCGCACAGCAGAAAGGATTTGATCCTAATGTCTGCGGAATTATTGCCGATTCGCCGATGACTTCTCTTACGGGATATCTGAAGACCAGCCTGACACAGAGCACGAAGATGCCGGCCGACTGGATAATCGGCCATGTAAGAAAGGTTGCCCAGAAGAATTTCGGATTCGACATAAACAGATGCGATGCTGCTGCCCACGCAAGCTCGATCAAGGTGCCTGTCCTGATCTTCCAGGGAGGAGAGGATGAGATCACCACGCCCTCGCAGACAAGGGACATCTATGATAATCTCAGATGCCGAAAGAGGATGGCGATAGTCAATAATGCCAAGCATTTTGAAAGCTATGAGAAGTCACCTGCGATGTACGAGCGCGAGGTTCAGAAGTTCATCGAATCCTGCATTTCAAGACTCGTTAAGATGGGAAGACTGTAAGTTACGGCATACCGGATCCCGCTGATTCAACAAATTGCCGATAGCAGCTTATATTGACTATTATTCAATTGATGATATAACCTACTAGCCTGATACGGAATGGATATCAGGCTTTAAGTTTTTATATGGATGCAGAAAAGACAGTAAGACGCTCGATGATAGAAGGCAGCCTGTGGAACAAGATCCTCGGGTTTGCTTTTCCTTTGGCTTTGACGGGCATCCTCCAGCAGCTCTTTAATGCTGCGGATATAGCGGTCGTCGGCAACTTCACGGGTGAGATGGGCAAAGCCTGCATGGCAGCCGTAGGTGCCAATACTCCGATGATCGCACTTATCGTTAACTCATTTCTCGGAATCTCACTCGGAACAAATGTCGTTATAGCCAATGCCATAGGAAGAAGGGATGAAGAGGCTGTTCATAAGGCAGTTCACACCTCCCTGATCGTAGCTGTCATTGGCGGCGTTATCGTATTGCTTTTATGCGAACTCCTTGCAGAGCCTATCTTAAGGACTCAGAACATATCGGAAGAAGCCGTTGATATGGCGATCCTTTATTTCCGTATCTATGTCGGCGGTCTGCCTGTGATCCTTCTTTATAATTTCGAGGCTGCCATATTCAGGGGCGTAGGCAACACGAAAACGCCTTTCCTTGCTCTCGTAATCTCGGGTGTGGTAAATGTCGGAATGAACCTTCTCTTTGTCGTCGTGCTTCACCGCACTGTTGACGGTGTAGCAACTGCAACTGTCATTTCCAACGCATTGAGCAGTCTGATCCTGCTGTTCTTCTTAAAGAGATCCAAGAGCGAAGTTAAGTTCGACTGGAAAAAACTCAAGCTTGATTGGCGCATTCTGGGTAAGATACTGAAGATCGGACTTCCTGCAAGTGCGCAGGCTTGCGTTTTCTCAACCGCGAACATCATTATCCAGGCAGCGATCAACAGTCTCGGAACTACGGTTGCGGCTGCATCTTCTGCAGCGTTCAATATCGAGATATTCTCTTATTACGTGCTTAACAGCTTCGGTCAGGCCTGCACTACGATAACAGGCCAGAACTTTGGCGCACGCAAGATCGACAGATGCAAGATGACATTAAAACTCTGCCTTCTGGAAGGCATAATCATAGAAGGCCTGATGGTCTTCACGCTTATCTTCTGTGGCAAGAACCTCATTGCGATCTTTAATCCCGCGCCTGAACTCGTGGAGATCGGCTATACGCGCGTGGTCCTCATAACTACGGCGCATCTGTTCTCACTGTTCTACGATGTCATCAGCGGATATTTGAGAGGCTACGGAATATCCCTGTCTCCTGCGATCGTAACTATGGTATGCATCTGCGGAATAAGACTCGTGTGGATATACTCCGTGTTCACTCAGTTCCACACGTTTAAGTGCATCATGACTGTCTACCCAATAAGCCTCGGCACGACTGCTGTTGCGATGTTCATTCTGCTGCTGATCAAGCGCCCGTCGAAAAAGTACAGCTAGCGTTTCCTTCACATTTGATTTGCCCCTTGCCTGTGCTAATATCTAGACATAAAAGTAAGGACGGTGGAGCATGGAAGAATACTCGGTAAACCAATACAGATTGCGTTATGTTGTTCCTTTTGAATTCAAAGCGGAAGACTTTGATTTTGAAAAAGAGATAAATGAAGCAAACAGTAAACTTGCCGGGATCGGTTGGGAGCCTGCGCCTGTCATTCCGAAATTTGATAAAAACGGTAAGAAATTTGAGACCGATGTCTACTACCACATTATCCATGAGTTTGATCCGGTAAAAGATAATTCCGGAAATGAAAGAACAAAAGAAAGGATGGGGCTGTACTGGCACAATACAAAGCTGGCAACTGACCCCAAACGGATATTGATGATAGGGGACTGTAAAGAAACCGATCTTCCGTATCCCAATATCCTGATAAATATATACGATGCAGGTCTGTATATCTTCCGTACAGGTATCGGTCTTTTGTGGTATGAGGTTACTCTGAAAAAACTCGTTCATAAAGGCGAAGGATATACAACAGACGATGATGAAAAATTCATGAGCAGGACGCTCTGCTATTTCCAGTATCTGTTCAAGGAACTCAACAGGTTTAAATTGCTGTATGAGATAGAGGGTGTTCCTAAACAGACAGATGAAGGAAAGCCTCTTTATATCGTTGGAGAAAAGGCGCGTCTGCTCGGCAACTGGATCTGTGATCTTTTGGATCCGCTCTATGATAAGATCAGGTTTGTTTCCCAGAGAAGAAATATATTCTGGGATGAAGAACCTCGTATGGAAGGACTCCGTAAAGATGTTCCGGACAAGGCGCATCTGTTCTCATGCGTTGTATTTGATTATGATGAGAAGTATGAATACAGCGAAGATGCTCTGAGAACTGCATACTATCTTTCGAACGGCTATAAGGAATCATATAAGATGAGTTCGCAATATGAATCTTCAGCCAGACGGCCGTTTAATAATGTCATCTGGGTCGCATCGCGGGAAGGCTGCGGTTATTATTCCTGGCCGACAGGAAAAGGGAATGAATCCGATGAACCGTTTTTCTGCGGGAAGAATCACAGTACTAAAGTGGTCAATGATTATTTCACCATGTATATCCGCGTTCTGTATATTTCCTGTTCTCTCTTCAGGTATGCCAGATCCGCATCTGCATTGACAGAAATTCCGTGTGATATTAAACGTTATGCTGAAGATGAAGATACGAAGAGTATCAATGACAACATCAACAACCTCAGTCTCAAGATCAACATCTTCCTTACCAAGAGCATCCTGACGTCGGTCAGCCATATCCAGCATCAGAACGAGTTTTATTCATATCTGATGAACCGTCTCAATGTTGATGAAGATATCAAGAGCGTAACCATGGGACTTGATGCCCTGAATGAAATGTCTGCACGTATGGTTGAAGATAAGAGAAGGAAAGATCAGGAGGAAGATGACAGGGCAGAGCGAAAGAGCGAGAGCAGATTCCAGGCCGGATTGGGTCTTATGACATTCCTGGCATTCTTCTCTGCTGTGGCAGATTCATTGGGGATAATCGCATTCTTCACTCAGTCCGGAGAGTGGCCTGCTTATGCCTTAGGAGTCAAGATCATTGGAGCAGTGATGCTTGCACTGTGTGTTGTTACATGTTTTATCGCACTCTGGGTTTCAGTTCCGATGATCAGGGAAGTGCTTTCGTCACGTGATAAAGATAAGAAAGGCCAGACAAAATAAATTGATATTTTTCAACATATCGAAATAGTGCGTTTTCAGACCTTGTAAATCTGAAAACGTTATAGTATATTTGTCGCGACAAACGGAAACCGGGGAGCCTTAAAACGGCTGAGAGGGATTTAAGATCCGACCCGCTGAACCTGACGGATAATGCCGGTGTAGGGAACCAAATATAATTTTTCGATCCTCTTGTCATAGGCATGGCCTGTCTGGTCAGCAGACTCCACCGAGTCACCGTGACGGAGGTGTTTTTATGTCAAAACAATCACTTAATTCCAACCGTGAGAATATCCTGAGGATATCCACGGGTGGCATCTGCCTGGCACTGGCTTTCGTGCTTTCGCAGCTGAAACTTTTCGAGATGCCGATGGGCGGAACAGTTACTCCCGCATCGACGCTGCCGATCATCGTATACGGCGTCGCTTTCGGACCGGTATGGGGCTTCATCATCTCGTTCATCTTCAGTCTCCTTCAGCTGATCGGAGGTTATCTCGTAACGCCTTTCCAGGTTATCCTCGACTATACAATCGGATACACTGCACTTGGTATTGCGGGCTTTGCAGCTCTTAAGCCCGGATCCAGAATGAAGATGTCCAGTGCGCTCAACAGATTCAGGAACTCAGCGCTCATCAGGATCATCGCATTTACTGTTTTAGCTTATATTGTTAGATGGCTCGGATCGGTCGCTTCAGGCGTTATCTTCTTTTCCGAATATGCAGAAGGTTCAGGCTATGACAGTGCTCTCGTATATTCCATGGTATATAACGGATCTTTCCTTCTTGCAGACCTTGCGATCCTCGCAGTCGTTCTCGTTATCTTCTACATGGTCATTCCTTCTTCGAACGTCGACAATACTGTCGTTACGGTCCAGAAGTATACAGCCGAGTTCATCGGTACTTTCGTGCTCGTATTCGTAGGATGCGGTACTGCGATGGCAGTTGGCTGTGATGCTGCAAACGGCGGCGGATATATCCTCACGGCACTTGCATTCGGTCTCGTTATCGTCGCGATGGCATACTCCATCGGCAACATCTCAGGCTGCCATATCAACCCTGCAGTCTCACTCGCTATGCTCATCACAGGTAAGCTCTCCATAAAGGACTTCTGGGGTTATGTCGTATTCCAGATCCTCGGTGCCGTTTCAGGTGCGGGACTTCTCCAGTATCTGTTCTCGCTCGCAGGCAAGATCGACATGACAGGTGTATACGATGAGGTCGAGGAAGAGATGGCTTCATGGGGATTGGGTGCCAATACTCTTGCAGGAGTAAATGACAGCATTCCTGCAGGCATCATCATTGAGCTCATCCTCACATTCATATTCGTTCTCGCAATCCTGGGCGTAACCGACAGCAGGTTCAAGCACGGTTCATTCGGAGGTCTTGTCATCGGCCTTGCACTTGTGCTCGTACATATCCTCGGTATCAGTTTCACGGGAACTTCAGTCAATCCCGCACGTTCCATCGGACCTGCGATCCTTGCAGGCGGTGCGGCTCTGACAGACCTCTGGGTATTCATCATCGGACCTCTTGCGGGCGGTGCTCTCGCAGCGCTCATCTACCTGGGTATCTCAAAGGTAAAAGAGGAAGCACAGGCTGTTTCTGAGGAGTCTTCGAAGAAGAGCAGCAAATAAGTTTTGTGTTCATTTCAGGTATCCCTTGATACCGCTTTCCACGTAAACCTTCCGGCCGGACATCATATGGTTCCGGCCGGTAAGTTTTTGAGGGGAAAATTGATATAATTGAGAAGTGATTCCGGACAGTAATACTGTCCCGATATGGGGGGAATGAAATGGATATAAAGATAGCGTTTTTGCAGATCCTGCCGGGAAAAGACATCCGCGAAAATCTCGAAAACGGGAAGCGTGCATGTATCGAAGCAAAGGAAAAAGGTGCTGACGTAGCGCTGTTCCCGGAGATGTGGAGCGACGGTTATTACCTGCCTCAGGATGATGAAGAAATAAAGAGCCTTGCCGTCGAAAAAGGCGGTGACTTCGTTAATACTTTCCGCAGTCTTGCCGAAGAACTTCAGATGGCAATAGGCATAACGTTCCTTGAGGTGCACGATCCTAAGCCTTTGAATTCGGTTGTGTTCTTTGACAGAACGGGTAATGAGATAATGCATTATTCAAAGGTACATACCTGTGACTTCTCGTTCGAAAGGGTTTTGTCTGGCGGAGACGGGTTCCGTGTGGCAGAACTTGATTTCGGCAGGGGAAAAGTAAAGATCGGCTCCATGATCTGCTTTGACAGGGAGTTTCCCGAAAGCGCGAGGATACTTATGCTGAAAGGCGCGGAACTG